>NZ_DAWCXD010000001.1:0-184345 GCF_052357945.1 Bacteroides sp.
TAGTGGATGTAGAACAGATAAAAGAAAAACTAGAAGAGAAGATGTAACAAGGGCTGCGTCGGATAGATTACGATATGAGTTTATATAATTGGGATGTAATAGCAAAACAGGTAATAGATGTATATAAATTAGTATTACAATAATATCCTCCAATGAAATATTAGTTAATAATGCTAATGATAATACGTATGATAAAACGATTTATCCAAGAAAAAGATATGGTATAAAATAAATGTTGAAAATGTTGAGATGTAATAAACACGTGAGTGTTTCGTATGTGAGATGAAAAAATGTAGGTCCCTAGCTTCATGCTGTTTACAGCATGATTCTCCTACATTGTGGATTGGAAATCGTACGACGGTACATTTCTGATCTACGCCCTGACATCGGAGGTTAAAGCCGATGTGAATTTCCCACTATATCAACTGTCTGTGAAGATCGTTGATATTTCCTAATTTTACGTATAGTGATGTATTTAGACACACAAATATAAAGAAAAAACATTGGGAGATTTGTATCGAAATATCCCAATGTTTGATTTCAATCATTGAGATGTTTTTTTCAAATCTTCCGATGTTTTTCCGACTCTCCAAAAGGACAAAAGGACAAAAAGGACATATATGACTGTTTTTATTCATCTTAGTATAAGAATCATGAGGTATATTGCTGATATTTATTATGTTAAATGATTTTGTAGACGTGTTACCTTACGAATGTTGAAATCGTGTTTTGCGCCAACCTGAATCGTTTTGTCTGTCATGAAATGCTTGGTCAACTCTTGAACGAAATTACGTATATTGTAAGGATTATTTAGTGAAAGGACCGTGCTTGGAAAGAAGAGCGATATCTTGTTCGCGTTTGCTTTCGCCTTCAATAATACAATCATTCGACAATAAGGTAAGATTATTGTACGAATTTCGGGGAAATAAAGGAGCTCCTTTCTGGAATTCCTTTCCCAACTAATAGGCTTCGTCGTTGGCATTGGAATTTTTATAGTACCATAGGGGATTTTTGTCCTTTTGTCCTTTTGAAAGGAGGGCACGTTGGTGGGGGAAAGAAGAGGTGTGTGAGATTTATAACTTGCTTGTATCCAGTAGATAAACTCTCGTTGCTTTTTTAGGGACGAAAATTTGTGTGCTCGAAAAAATGCAGGAAGCTCACGTAATATGCTTTTTTGTGAATAGTGTCAGTGACAGTTGATTTTAGCAGTGGATCGCTAATTGTTTCCCTATGTGGACAATATTTGATAAAGTAATAAAAACTGAAATATTATAAATTATTAATCATAGAATGACATGGCAAAAGAAAAACAGAAACCATACGAGTTTTTAAGCAATTTGGTATTGGCTTTAATGGGAACGGATCGTATTTTCAGTAACAGTTTCTTTTCCAGCGAATTTGCTATTTCTCCCAATACACTGAGTGAGATAAGACGGGGAGAGGATATGTGCATTTATCAGTATGTACGGGTGATACGGTGTATGATGAAGTATCTTCATTTAATTGTTCGAATGGATATGTTGCTAAAGGAATTAAGAACCGTATTAGCTTCCAATTGTGATTTGGTGGTTGCTACGATTCCGCACCGTTTTCACGGAACTTACCAACCGAAAGAGTGGGTGGTAGTAATGCATTGGGATGGTATAAGATAAATGTTGAAATGAAGAAATATGTAGGTCCCTAGATTCATGATAAACTCATGAAATCCCTACATTTTGCAGGTTAGAAATCGTACAGCGGTATATTTTTAACTTGACCCTCGTATCGGTGTAAAAACTGATATGTATCTATATGTGAAATATACCAACTGTCTGTGAGGATCGTTGGTATATTGCGTTTTAAGGGAACGTTGTACCATAGGGGAGTGGAAAATAGAATAGATGGTTAAAGAATACAAAAAAAGAGCAAACTCATAATATTCCTAAATCTTTCCGGAATCTGTATCGTTATTTGTAGCATAGAATAAAGTATAGTATTAACGCTAAAAGAATAACGATTATGAAGAAATTTCGATCTCTACTTGTACTGGCTCTGGTAGCCGTGCAGTTTTCATTCGCAAAAGATGTGATAACTAAAGACATGAATCAGTTGCCGCTTCCGGCACGTAATTTTATCAATAGTAATTTTACAAAACCACAGGTTGCCCATATCAAAATTGATAAGGATATGATGGAATCTACCAAGTATGAAGTGGTATTGATGGATGGTACGGAAATTGATTTTGACAGTAAAGGAAACTGGGAAGAGGTAAGTGCTAAGAAAGGACAAACTGTTCCTGTTAGTATTGTTCCGGGATTTGCTGTCAACTACCTGAAAGCGCATAATTTTGTGAATGAAGGAGTGACAAAAGTGGAACGTGACCGCAAAGGGTATGAGATTGAATTGTCTACCGGGCTTTCTTTCAAATTTGATAAGAAAGGAAAATTTATCAAGGCTGATGATTAACAAGTTGCAGTAAATAGACCTAAACAAGAAGATAACTATGTGGAGATTTAAGTTTAGCGCATGGGCAGTAGTGTTGCTTATGACTGCCCTTTCTTTCGGCGCATGTGATAATGACGATGATGATACTTTTGTTCCGCCCAGTAATATTACGGAGGCCTTGAAACAGGTATATCCGGCTGCCCAGAATATAGAATGGGAGATGAAAGGTGCTTATTATGTAGCTGACTGTTGGGTGAGCAATGATGAATTGGAAGTCTGGTTTGATGCTAATGCCAACTGGGTGATGACAGAAAATGAACTGAACAGTATTGATCAGTTGGTGCCGGCTGTTTATACGGCTTTTATAGATTCTAAATATAACGCGTGGGTAGTGACAGATGTATATGTGTTGACATTTCCACAGAATCCGATGGAATCTGTGATTCAGGTGAAACAAGGTAGCCAGCGCTACTCGCTTTATTTCACGCAGGATGGTGGATTGATACATGAGAAAGATATCAGTAACGGAGATGATACGAATTGGCCGCCAACTGAATAATTTTTAATCATAAAAATGACAACGGACTATTTCTATAAAAGGAATGGTCCGTTGCTTTTTATAATTACATTTGTTTGTAATCCTTGGCCAATCCTCCTTCACTTGTTTCTTTATAGAGTGACGGTAGGTCATGTCCGGTCTGTTTCATCACTTGCACTACTTTGTCGAAAGAGACACGGTGCATGCCATCGGTAAAAGCTGAATAAAGATTAGCATCCAGCGCACGTGCGGCGGCGTATGCATTTCGTTCGATGCAGGGAATTTGTACCAATCCGCATACCGGGTCGCAAGTCATTCCCAGATGGTGTTCCAAGCCCATTTCTGCTGCATACTCAATTTGTGCAGGGCTGCCCCCGAACAATTGATTGGCGGCAGCCGAAGCCATTGCGCAGGCAACACCTACTTCTCCCTGACAACCTACTTCTGCTCCGGAAATGGATGCGTTGAATTTGACGATGTTGCCAAACAAACCGGCAGTGGCTAACGCACGTAAAATGCGTATATCGCTAAAGTCACGGCTTTTTTGAAGATGATAAAGTACGGCGGGCATGACTCCGCAGGAGCCACAGGTAGGAGCGGTTACTATTTTGCCACCGGAAGCATTTTCTTCACTTACGGCTAAAGCATAAGAGAAGACGAGCCCTCTGGATTGCAGGGATTGTTTGTATCCGGTAGCACGTATGTAATAAGTGGAAGCTTTCCGCCGGAGATTTAGTGGTCCGGGTAGTACGCCCTCTGCTTCGAGTCCACGGTGAATGGCATCTTTCATGGTAGCCCATACTTCAGCCAGGTAGTCCCATATATCTTCTTCCTCACATTCCTTTACGTATTCCCAATAACTTTTTCCGGTATCTTCACACCATTGGAGTATTTCAGTCATGTTTTCCATACCATATACATCGGGGCTTTCGATGGTTGGATTGTCATTATTTTCTGCTAGTGCACCACCACCGATGCTATAAACAGTCCAATTCTCCTGCACTTTATCGTTGCTATCCAAAGCCGCAAATGTCATTCCGTTCGGATGGAACGGTAGAAAGACTTTGGGCTGCCACACAATTTCTACCGGGGCAGTGGGTTGCAAAGTGTCTATAATGGCTACATCCGTCATGTGTCCTTTGCCTGTAGCAGCTAAACTGCCGTAAAGGGTTACTTTAAAAGATGCAGCATCCGGATGACGTTCCAGAAACATTTCGGCAGCTTTACGCGGTCCCATAGTGTGGCTACTGGAAGGTCCTGTGCCTATTCTATATAGCTCTTTTATCGATTTCATGACTGATGATGTGTTTTTGTTAATACCATTTCTTTTTTCTGAAGTACAAATATACAATAATACCGATAATTGCCATTACAATCCAGGCAAATAAATACCCGTATTGCCATTCGAGCTCGGGCATCCATTTGTAATTCATTCCCCATACTCCGACCAGAAATGTCAAAGGGATAAAGATGGTGGATACGATGGTTAACCTCTTCATGATGTCGTTCATACGTAAATCATTGTTGGAGATGTACAGATCGACTAATGAGGAAAGAGTTTCCCGGCAGATCTCAATGGTCTGTAATACAAATTGCAAGTGGTCGTTTACATCATTGAAAAAGGCACGGTTCACTTTGTGAATGAGCAGGTTTTCTGCCCGTAGTAACTTGATATATTGTTCTTTTAGTGGAAGGATGGATTTTTTCATCAGCATATATTGGCGTCGTAATGCCTGAATCTGAATTCCGATGTCATCACCACTGGTGATGGTGAGCAGTTCTTCTTCCAAATCTTCGAGTGCGTCATCAATGGAAGAGATTGTTGAAATATAGTTTCCCATGATGCTGTTGAGCAGCACGCTAAGTAGATAATCAGTCTGGCGGCTGCGTATCTTCAGGACATCATTGCGCAGAGCGGAACTGACATCATCGAAGAAGTCGGTTTCTTTTTCGAGGAAAGTAAGTACGTAGTTATTACCTAGAATAAGACAAACTTGCTGTTGGAGCAACTCGTCCAGTTCGTCTTCTTCTTTATGTTCGTTGGGGTAGAATATTTTTAAGATTAGGACGATGTATTTGTCATGCTCTTCTATCTTGGTAGGATGATCCGCATTCAGTATATCTTGCAGGACTAGGAAGTCTATTTCAAAATGACTGCAAATTTCACGGATAGTCTCCGTATCTTTCATTCCGTGTATTTGTAGCCAATTGATCCGATCGCTGTTCAGTGTTCCCTTGATGGCTTGAAAGGTGTCGTTGGCGCTTTCCTGCATCTCGGTAGCATTGTAAGTACAAAGATGTAAGTGGGTAGGAGTAAGACTGTCTCCTGTGTAAATAAGCTTTTCGCTTAACAGATTATTCTTCATGCTTTATTCTCGTTTTAGAAAACCACTGTAACAAAGGTAGTGGTTTTCTAAATGAGAACAAGTTCTTTGGACGTTTTGTTTACAGGTTAGTCAAAATCGACTACTGTGATTCCGGCACCGCCAAACTGCACATGTTCGTCTGCATAGTGGCTCACTCCCGGTACAGTGGCCAGATACTGGCGGATTAATGTACGAAGTATTCCCGTTCCTGTGCCGTGAAGGATGCGTACACGGTCCATGCCGACTAATATGGCGTCATCAATAAAATAGGTGACCGCTTGCAGAGCTTCGTCTCCACGCATTCCACGCACATCGATGTCCTGTTTGAAACTAAGCTTCTTTTCGTACATCTGATCGTGTGTCTGGCTACTGACAAAGGTGCTTTTGGCGATTCCTTCCGTCTTGGGTGCATTATTAGTACGTTCCAAACGGTCTATTTTTACGGTCGTTTTTATGCTTCCAAAAGCAACGGTCGCATTTTTACCATTGATTTCCATCACTTGGCCGACACTTGTCTGTCCTTTGATTTTTACATTTTCACCTACTGCAATCGGCACTACTTTAGGAGCACTTGACGGGGAAGAGACTGCGGCTTTCGGTTCGTTTTTCTTATTTTTCTTCCGTTCTTGTTTCTCCTTTAATTTCTTCATTTTCTGTGCAATCTTCTCTTCATGCTCTTTAGAAGCCAGCGCATCTAAAGAAGTACGGAAGTCTGTCAGTTCCTGACGTGCCTGGCGTGTCTTTTCCTTTTCAGCTTGTGCTTCCTTGATTGTGCGTATTGTGTTTTCAATGCGTGCATTGGATTCCTGAAGCATTCGTTCTGCTTCTTCTTTTGCTTGCCGGATGATCTCTTTCCGTGATTTCTGCAACTCTTCCATTTCCGTTTGGTAGCGGGCAATGGTTTCTTCCATGTGCTTTTCCCGTTGACGGATAGTTTGACGTTTTCCTTCCCAGTAACGCTTGTCGCGCACGATGTCCTGAAGGTATTTGTCGGCATTGATATATTCACTTCCTACGATTTCCGAAGCATCTGCAATGACATCTTCCGGCAATCCGATTTTTCGTGCGATTTCTACGGCAAACGAACTTCCGGGATTTCCGATTTGTAGCTGGAAAAGTGCTTGCATGAGATGGCGGTCGTAAAGCATGGCTCCGTTCACTACTCCTTCATGATCTTCGGCAAAATGTTTCAGATTCTGGTAGTGGGTGGTGATGACTCCGAATGTTCCTTTCTGGTTGAAACGTTTCAGGACGGCTTCAGCAATAGCACCTCCAATTTGCGGTTCCGTACCTCCACCGAACTCGTCAATCAGGATGAGGCTTCGTTCGTTGCAACTCTTCATCATGATTTTCATATTGGTCAGGTGAGAAGAGTAGGTACTCAAATCGTCTTCAATAGATTGCTCATCACCAATATCGATAAAGATGCTGCTGAATATACCGGCGTGACTGCGTTCGTGCAAGGGAATGAGCATACCGCATTGCAACATATATTGCAGTAAACCGACTGTTTTGAGGCAGACGGACTTACCTCCGGCATTCGGACCGGATATAATAAGAATACGTTGTTTTTGATTCAGTTCTATATCCAGTGGTACGACTTTCTTTCCGTGTTTGGCAAGTGAAAGTTGTAATAAAGGATGCACAGCCATTGTCCAGTCCAGTAGTTGCTCATTCTCTATGGCGGGTTTCAGACTATTGGTCTGTATGGCGAAATAGCTTTTCGCGCGGATAAAATCTATTTCTGCCAGAAATTCGTATGATTGAAGAATTTCCGGGATGGACGGACGGAGCACGTTTGAAAACTCGGTAAGGATGCGAATGATTTCGCGTCGTTCGTCGCCTTCGAGTTCACGAATACGGTTGTTGGCTTCTACGACTTCTGCCGGTTCTATAAACACTGTTTTTCCGCTGGCGGATTCATCGTGTACAATACCTTTGATTTTTCGTTTGAGTCCGGGTGCGACGGGGATCACCAAACGTCCGTCACGCATGGTGGGAGCTACGTCTTTATCTACGTATCCTTCGGATTGTGCGCTGCGCAGGATGCTGTTTAACGAGCGGGAAATATTTCCCATCGTACTGGCAAGCTCGCGACGTATACGGGCTAATTCGGTGGAAGCATTATCCTTGATTTTTCCATATTTGTTAAGGATGCCGTCTATTTTTCCTATCAGTTGAGGGAAAACGGCTATATCTCCTGCCAGTCGTTTCAGACTGGGGTAGGGGGTGTCGTTCTCTTCTTCATCTTCATTTCGATGGAGAAAGCGTACAATGTCACGGATGGTTTCTAACGAACGGCGCAGGTCGAATAGTTCTTGCTCGTCCAGATACATTCCTTCTATCCGCACTCGCTTTAGTGAAGGGCGGACATCAAAGAAAAATTGATCGGGAAATCCGTCTTCTTCCTGAATGATACGGACAAACTCTGTTACCTGGTTTAATTTCTCCTCTACTTCTTCATGTTGTTCGGAAAAGGTCATGTCTGTGACTCTTTCTTCGCCTAAAGTGCTAAGACACTTATCTTTTAGTAACTGTCTGATCTGGTCGAATCCTATCTTTTGCTCAAAGTTTTGAGGGTATATCATATTTCTGTTCTTACTAATGAACTGCAAAAATACGATTAATTCGCGAAAAAAATATCAGAATGTTTGCAGATTTAAAAATGATTCGTATCTTTGCACCGCTTTCAACGAAAAGCACTTCTGATAAAGGAGTTTTGGAGAGGTGGCAGAGTGGTCGATTGCGGCGGTCTTGAAAACCGTTGTACTGCGAGGTACCCGGGGTTCGAATCCCTGTCTCTCCGCTTCAATTAATAGATAAATCCCTGTAAAGTAGTACTTTACGGGGATTTTTTATTTTGTGTATGTGAATAAGATAAGCATAAAAAGGGGCGGTTTCTGTTGAAATAGAAAATAACACTATTTGAACTGTTTATTTTAGAATAAACACTCTTTTTTTAGATTGAATTTATCGGTTTAAAGAATATTATTCCAAAATGCTTATTATCAGTTAAATATCTGTTTTTATCTACTGTCAGATTTCAGTTTTTATATCTACCTTTGTTCTTATTGTACGAGATTTGATAGTTATAATATTAATGAATAGAATGATGAAAAAACAGACCCAAGCGATTCATACGCAGTTCCAAAGAAGAGATGCTTACAATTCTATCAGTATGCCGGTTTACCATACAGCGGCTTATGAATTTGACAATGCCGATGACATGGCTGATGCTTTTTGCGGGCGGACAGATGCTCCGGATTACTCCAGAGTGATGAATCCCACAGTGACTTTTTTTGAGAATAAGGTGAAGGAACTTACGGGGGCAGCAGAAGTCATAGCCCTCAATTCCGGTATGGCGGCTATTAGTAATACATTATTTTCAATTGCAGCTGCAGGAAAGAATATAGTTACATCGCGTCATTTGTTTGGTAATACTTATTCGTTTATTGCTGGTACATTGTCCCGCTTCGGGGTGGAACCTAGATTGTGTGATTTGACAGACATTGGAGCAGTAGAGAAAGCAGTAGACAGTAATACCTGCTGCATTTATATGGAGATTATCACCAATCCGCAGATGGAAGTGGCGGATTTACAGGCGCTCTCACGGATAGTTCATGAAAGGGGAATTCCTCTCATCGTTGATACTACGCTTATTCCTTTCACAGAATTCGATTCACATAGCTTAGGGGTAGATATTGAAGTGGTTTCCAGTACCAAATATTTATCAGGGGGAGCCACTTCCATTGGTGGTTTAGTAATTGATTATGGTACATGTCCGGGATTCGGTAAACGTATGCGTACAGAGATGTTACTCAATCTGGGAGCTTATATGACTCCTCATGTGGCCTATATGCATACTATCGGATTGGAAACATTGGACGCGCGATATCGGATACAGTCTGCCAATGCCGCTATGTTGGCTGGTAAGCTTCGCATATTATCTGCTGTCAAACGTGTGAATTATGTGGGGCTGAAGGATAATCCATACTATGCTTTGGCACAAAGACAGTTTGGTCCGACTGCCGGTGCTATGATTACGATAGACCTGGAAAGTAAAGAGGCATGCTTTGCTTTCATCAACCGACTGAAATTGATACGTCGCGCTACTAACTTGTTTGACAATAAGACGCTTGCTATTCATCCTGCAAGTACTATTTTTGGACCGTTTACTGATAAACAGCGACAGGACATGGATGTGTTGGATACGACTATCCGTTTCTCAATTGGTTTGGAGGATGTGGATGATCTGTTTGACGATGTCAGACAGGCTTTGGATAATAAAAAGGATTAGAAGCAAAAATCCAAAAGTCATATACGAAACTGTAAATATACCGCAAATATGGTATATAAAATGCCATTCATACGGGATTTATCAGTTTGTATATATCTAATACCTTTGCCCCATCATTTTAACAGTAAACAATAATGGGTAAAAGGATTCATTTATTTTTGCTTGCTCTTGCAATAGGAGTGATACAAGGGGCAGCACAGGTGACAACAGTGCGGGGCATCGTCACCACAGAAGAAGATGGGGAGCCGGTTATCGGTGCCTCAGTTATAGTAAAAGGAACTGCATTGGGTACCGTAACTGATGTCAACGGGAGATTTGAACTGAGTGGACTCCCGCCATCAGCCACCCGGCTGCTAATCTCTTACATTAGTCTGATGGCAAAAGAGGTAGCTATTGCACCACAGGTATCGGTAACACTGAAGAGTGATACGCATCTGCTGGATGAGGTAGTAGTAACGGCTTTGGGTATTTCACGCGAGAAAAAGGCATTGGGCTATACGGCACAGGAAGTAAAACAGGATGCTTTGGTGCAAGGGAAAGATAATAATCTGTTAAATTCGTTGAGTGGTAAGATAGCCGGTGTGCGTATTACCAATACACAAGGAGATGTTGGTTCCAGTCGCATTGTTATTCGTGGTGAAACTTCTATTGCAGGTGAGAATCAACCGCTTTTTATTGTGGATGGAATCCCAGTGGATAATTCGCAGCTTAATGCACGTTCCAGCGGACGTGATTTTAAAAATGCAATAGCAGACCTGAATCCGGAAGACATAAAAACACTTACTGTATTGAAAGGTCCGAATGCCGCTGCCCTTTATGGTGCGCGTGCTGCTCACGGTGCTATTGTCATCACTACTAAGGGAGGAGACAAAAGGCAGAAAGGGATAGGGATTACATTACATTCTTCCACGCAAGTCTCTTTTGTTGCTACCTTGCCGGAGTTTCAAAATCTTTTTGGACAAGGGGCAGGGGGACGGTTCAGTTATGTAGATGGCAAGGGTGCAGGTGTGAATGATGGGGTAGACGAAAGCTGGGGGCCACGTCTTGATATTGGTTTGTTGATTCCTCAGTTCGATAGCCCATTGGACGCTGACGGTAATCGTGTGGCTACTCCTTGGGTATCCCATCCCAACAATGTACGCGATTATTTTCGCATGGGTATTTCTACAAACAACGGTATTTCTATTGCCCGTGGAGACGACAAATACCAGTTCCGTGTAGGATATAACTACGAAAAACAAGTCAGTATCGTTCCTGATGCTGGAACTAATAAGACGAATATCAGCTTAAATACGGATTACCATCTGGCAAAATGGATTGTGGTGGGAGCTACGGCCAATTACATCGTTTATACAGCTCCCAGTTTACCGGGGTCAGCTACCCCCTCGGGTAGTAACGTACGTTCTAACAGTCCTATGCTTCAGTTCTTGTGGTTCGGACGTCAAGTGGATACGAACTCATTGAAGGCGGACTATACTCGCAACTGGAATTCAAGCTATTACGACAATCCTTTTTGGAGTGCTTCTTATAATACACAGAGTCAGGAACGTCATCGTCTGATAGGTGATCTGCATGCCGAATTCCGTCTGACAGATGGGTTGAATGTGCGTTTCCGTACTAGTACCGACTGGTATAATGACCGGAGGAAATCCAAAGTAAAATGGGGGAGTGCAGGTGCCGGTTCGCCTTACGGCAGTTATGCTGAAGATGCCTATACGGTGAAAGAGAATAACACAGAAGTATTGGCGACTTATATCAAACAGTTGAATAAAAATTGGGGAATTGACGCTCTTCTGGGTTTTAATGTACGTAACAAACAATATGAGAATAATTATCAGGCTGTTCCCCGTTTGGCGGTTGCTGATCTTTATACATTGACTAACTCGCGTGATCCGCTCACTTCGTCCAATGATTTCTACCGTTTACGGCAATATGGTCTTTACGGTTCCATACAACTGGATTACCGTCGTTGGGCTTTCTTGAATATAACAGGACGGAACGATTGGTCGTCTACACTACCTGTGGACAACAATTCTTATTTCTATCCTTCGGTGACGGCTAGTGTGTTGCTTTCTGAAGCTTTCGGGTGGAGAAGTAAAGCAGTTAACTACCTAAAAATACGTGGAGGATGGTCTCAAGTGGGAGCAGATGCCAATCCTTATCAATTGGCAACGGTCTTTACTTCAGAAACAGCTTTCAATGGGAATCCACTTCAAAGTTCTTCTACCATTGGTATGAATCCGAATCTAAAACCGGAGAATACGTCATCTATAGAAGCTGGTTTCGAGGCGGCTTTTTGGGACAATCGCCTATACTTGGATTTCACTTACTATAAGACCGATAGTCGTAATCAAATATTGAAACTAGCTACTACTGCTGCCAGTGGGTACACGTCGCAGGTGCGTAATGCCGGACATATCCGTAATCGTGGCTATGAAATACAATTGGGCGCTGTTCCTATACAAACATCGAAAGGGTTTCGTTGGAATCTGGATTTGAATTATGGTGCCAACAGCAGCAAGGTTGTCAAATTGGATGATGAAGGTTTGATTACGAGTTACCAGCTCTACTCGTCTGGTATTCAGATACTGGCTTCAGTGGGCGAAGCTTATGGAACCCTGTTCGGCACTTCATACGTGCGTGATGCTAATGGAAACGTTGTGGTGGATGCTAACGGTCTGCCTAAGATTTCGACCACTAATAAAACGTTGGGGAAGTTTACGCCCGACTGGACAGGCGGTATCAGTAACACTTTCAGTTATCGTTCGTTAAGTCTTTCTTTTCTGATAGATGCAAGTGTAGGTGGTTCTATTTTTTCCAACACTAATAAAACTGGAAAATATACCGGTGTATTAGCTAACACATTATCGGGCCGGGATGCCGAGCACGGTGGCTTGTGGTATTATACTGACGCCATGGGTAACAATGTACGATTACCAGAATCTCCTTCTTATTCCGTATCCTCTGATGGACTTTACTATGCCCAGGTCAATGGGCAATCCACCCGTGTGTATCAGGATGGCATTATGGTAGAAGGAGTGACGGAAAGTGGTTCTAAGAACGAAGAGGTTGTATCTGCCGAGAAATACTACCATCGTATTTACAGTATTGCTGAAGCTAATGTATATGATGCTTCTTACGTGAAACTACGAGAAGTCGCTTTGAGTTACCGTCTACCTCGCTTGTGGACGCAGAAACTGCATTTGCAAGAAGCTTCCGTTACACTGACGGGACGTAACTTGTGGACTATTTATAAGAGCGTCCCTAATATAGATCCGGAATCGGCTTTGACTACTGGAAATGCACAAGGAGTAGAAGCCTATTCATTGCCTACAACACGTTCCTTTGGTGTGAACCTTTCCGTGAAATTCTAAATGTGAACCTTTAAATAATAGGATAAGATGAAAAGAAGAATATATTTTTTATATATAATATGGGTACAAGTGGTTGCCATTTCTCTATCATCGTGTGATGATGAATTGACTGATATCAACCGCAACCCCAATGCCACTGAAAATCCACAGCCGGCTTATTTACTTGCCGCTGCACAGTATCATGCCGCCAATCTTTATTGGGGAAGTAGTACGAACTATAATTCGACTCTGTTGTGGGTGCAACATTGGGCTAAAATACAATATACAGAGCCAGATTGCTATAATGTGGATAATGGTAGCTTTACCACTACGTGGGACACCGGCTATGCAACGCTAATAACTGACTTGAATGCTATTATCAGTTCGGAACTCGGAAATGATAATTATCGAGGGATAGCTACAGTGTGGCGTTCGTGGGTTTACCTGTTGCTGACCAATCTGTATGGAAATATACCATACAGTGAATATGCACAAAGTGTAACACCCTCTTATGATTCGCAAGAGACTGTTTTGCGCGGGCTTTTGGAGGAGTTGATTGCTGCTGACCAGTTGCTTTCTACCACAGGAGGAACGGTAGAAGGGGATTTGATTTACGGAAATGATATTACCCGCTGGAAACAATTGGCCAACTCCCTACGGCTACGTATCGCCCTTGAATTAGCTGACCGGGATGAGGATACAGCGCGTCGGGTTATTGCTTCCCTTTGGGATAATCGTAACAGTGTAATAGATAGCAATGATGCTATAGCCCGTTTTGTTTTTACTTCTTCACCACAATGGAATCCATGGGCATCTGCTTTCAATTCACGTGATGATCAGCGGGTATCAAAAACGTTGATTGATAAACTGAATGAATGGAATGATCCGAGAATTGGAATTTTAGCCCAGCTACCTCAAGACGAAAGTGTGAAAAACTATGTAGGAGCTGCCAATTCCTTATCTGCTGATGCCGCTAATAATCAGGGATTTAATAAAGTTTCCCGTCCCGGTACTTATTTTTTGAAAGATAGCTCTCCGGCTGTATTTTATACGTATGCCGAGGTCTTGTTTATCTTTGCAGAATCCGCTGCACGCGGCTGGATAACGGCTGATGCGGAAACGCTCTACCGCGAAGCTATTACTGCTTCATTGAATCAGTTTGGCATTATAGACAATCGTATAATCGATTCCTATTTACAGCAGGAGGCAATTCGGTTCGACGCCGCACATTGGTATGAATCTATCGGCTGGCAGAAGTGGATCGCTTATTATGGACAGGGACCCGATGCTTTCACTGACTGGCGCAGGCTCGGTTATCCCCAGCTTATCCCTGGTCCCGATTCCGTTTTGGGTTCCGGAGAGTTACCTCGTCGCTTTTTTTATCCCGTAACGGAACAATCACTGAATGGTAAGCAGTATCAGATTGCCATATCCCATCAGGGAGCAGATGAGATTACTACCCGTTTGTGGTTTGATGTAGCTAATAAAGAACGATGATACCTCCGTGTCTCCGGGCTGCAATATGCGTTTGAAAAATATCCGTTGAATTTAAAAATCAGAATAACAATGAACACTGACATTACATTTATCATAGCAGATAATCAGGATATAACCAGAATGGGAATGCATGGATATATTTCCGCTATATTCAGTGGATGTCGCATGATAGATGTGACAGACAAGAAAGAGCTCATGCTTGCATTGGTAGAATGTAATGACAGTGTCGTTATACTTGACTATACACTGTTTGACATCAATGGTATAGAAGAGTTTCTTATTATAGAAAAACGTTTTCCGAGAGTTCGTTGGATATTGTTTTCCAATGAATTGAGCGAAGACTTTATTCGTAGGATGAGTATAGAAAGGAATATTGGTATGATTTTGAAAGAGAACTCCGGTGAGGAAATTCATTCTGCATTGATGTGTACAGCACACGGGGAACGATTTCTTTGTCATCAGATAACCAATTTATTGATAATCGGTTCCGACAAACCGGAAATTCATTCTGTTTTGACTGTTACAGAGATTGACATTCTTAAATTGATAGCACATGGGAAATCTGTGAAAGAAATAGCATTGGAAAGAACCTCAAGCATTCATACTATTATCACCCACAAAAAGAATATTTTCCGGAAGTTGGGTGTGAATAATGTATATGAAGCAACTAAGTATACTTTACGCGCCGGGCTGATTGAAATGGTAGAATATTATATATGATATTCAGAAGAGTGTTAGGATAAGAGTTAAGAAGAATTTGTAGGCAGGAAAATTCTCTGTATCTTTGCCCGCATGGCAAAAAAAGGTGAGTTACATATAAGAAATAAGCACAATGGTCAGTATGATTTTCCATTGTTGATGGAAAATTATCCTCCATTAAAGAGATTCGTATCGCTCAATCCCCTCGGAATACAAACTATAAACTTTTTTAATCCGCAAGCGGTGAAGGCTTTGAACAAAGCATTATTGGTAACTTATTATGGCATCCGGTATTGGGACATACCGAAGCAATATTTGTGTCCGCCTATTCCCGGAAGGGCGGATTACATTCATTATATTGCCGATCTTATCCAGCCGAACGGAACAACACCGGATTTACCGGCAGGAGATGCTAATGGACAGAAGTCTAAATGTAGATGTCTGGATATTGGGGTAGGTGCAAATTGCATTTATCCGATCATAGGACACACTGAATATGGATGGACCTTCGTTGGTACTGATATTGATCCGGTTTCGATAGAAAATGCACGAAAGATAGTGACTTGCAACCCTGTGTTGGCTCATAAGATTGACTTGCGACTTCAGAAAGATAGTAAGAAGATTTTCGATGGAATTATTATGCCTGATGAGTATTTTGATGTGACAATATGCAATCCTCCGTTTCATAGTTCGCGTGAAGAGGCGGAAGACGGAACGTTACGCAAATTAAGCAGTCTGAAAGGTACGAAGATAAATAAAGTGCAGCTAAATTTCGGCGGGAGTGCGAATGAACTTTGGTGCGAGGGCGGAGAAGTACGTTTCTTATTGAATATGATTTCCGAGAGCCAAAAATATCAGAAGAACTGCGGATGGTTTACGAGTTTGGTTTCTAAAGAAAAAAATCTGGAAAAGTTATATGCTAAATTAAAATCGGTGAATGTGTCCGAATATAAAGTTATTCGAATGCAGCAGGGAACTAAAAGTAGCAGGATATTAGCTTGGCGATTTTCTACCAACTCATAACAATGAGTGAATATCGAACTGTTATTTGTTTAACCTATTAATTAAATAGAATATTATGGAAAACAATTACATCACTTTGACAAAGGAGAATATTGCAAACGAACATATATGCTGTGCTTTTTCAGATAAGAAATGCAAGGATAGTTATGAACTCAAAAAAGAATGGCTGAAGAAAGAGTTCGATAACGGCTATGTGTTCAGACGTATTGATGAACGGGCAAAAGTGTTTATCGAATACGGTCCTGCTGAAAAAGCATGGGTTCCGGTGAATGCTCCCAATTATCTGATGATAAACTGTTTCTGGGTGTCAGGTAAATATAAAGGTTGCGGACATGGTAAGGCATTATTGCAGTCTGCCATTGATGATGCAAAATCGCAGGGGAAAGATGGGCTTGTCACAGTGGTGGGCACTTCTAAATTTCATTTTATGAGTGACACGAAATGGCTGTTGCGACAAGGTTTCCAAACAATAGAAAAACTCCCTTACGGATTCAGCCTTTTAAGTTTGAAACTAAACCCGGCTGCTCCTGATCCTTCTTTTAATGATTACGTGTTGAGCGGTGAGTGTCCGGATAAGGATGGAATAGTCGTTTATTATACCCATCGCTGCCCGTTTACGGAGTTTCACGTTCGCGGTTCTTTAGTCAGTGCCGCTGAGAGCAAAGATATTCCATTGAGAATAATTGAATTAGAAAGTATGGAACAGGCGCAAAACGCACCTACTCCGGCTACTATATTTACTCTTTTTTATAATGGGAAGTTTGTAACAACTGACTTAAGTGTGTGCCTTGAAGGGCGATTGGGTAAAGCGTTGGGGCTGTAATTCAGATGAATAGCTGATTTGGAACCACGTTACATCTCTAATATGTTTAGCTAATGTTTCTTATTTTTATTTTGCAAATTTAAATTGTGTCTGTACGTTCTATAGAAAATACATACCTTTGGATCATTAATGATTAAACACGATTAAGAGTTTTATGCGTTTTTGGGTATGTATTTTTGTGCTTCTATTTGTACACAATCAATTTTCGAGGGCTGATAAAATTATAAATAATGACTCTTTATATACAGAAAAATATATCAGAGATATTTATATATCCAACCCCAAACGTGCTTTACAGTTATTGGATGAGGCAGAATCCAGAAGAGCCTTCCCTCTGCGTCTGATTAATGAATTGCGCAGTTTGTCATATCGTAATATGTATATGAATAAACTAGCTTTTATGTATGCAAGGAAGTCATACTTGCTTGATTCTATCTCTCAAAGAGAACCCAAGCACATGTTGAAGATGACGGTTTATTTGGCTGAACTTTCATCTTTAATGAGTAAATATAATGAGAGTATGCAATATGCTCTCAATGGAATTGTGCAGGCGCAAAAGCTGAAAGACAGAGAGGCGGAAGCCAGATTACTTTTTTGCATAGGGGAGAATAATTGGAGGTTGTCATTGAAAGATGAGGCGTATAATTATTTTGACCGTACGATTGAATTACTGCGTGGGTCAAAGGATGTGAGAGAAATGATGCTGCTTTCCTATTATTATGGAACAGAGATGGGATTCTTAATGACAGATTCCCGTATTGATGAAGCTTTGGCTCTTGCTTATGAACGCGAAAAACTTCTTAAAAAATTAGAGAAAGTACCGGAGGTTCCCGAAGGTTACATTGATGGTCAATATAGTTATTTATATGCAAAATTGGCCTATATCTCTTATTTAGAAAAGAAATATGCGCAAGCAGAAGGATATTATCAAAAATATCTGGCAATGAAAGAATCTCATACTCCGGATGGCAAGATGTATTCGATTCCTTATTTGATTCTTTCCAAACAATATGAGAAAGTACTAGACAACAGTAAGGACTTTAAAGAACTGTTGAGGACACAACGAGATACCTTGAACGCTCAATATCTTGCTGTACTTAATAAGGAAGTGCAAGCATATTGGGGTCTGAATCGTTATAAAGAAGCCGCAGAAATACGTGAAACCATCATTGCGATAACGGATAGCATTAACAGTAACGACAGGAAAAATGCTGCATTAGAATTGAACGCGATGTACGGTGCTTCCGAAAAAGAAGAATACATCGCCGAGCAAGCCTCACAGCTAAAAATAAGGAATGTTTCACTCTGCTTTTTGGCGTGTATTGTAGTGCTGACCCTGTTTATACTTTGGCGTTTGTGGCGTTTCAACCATATAATCGAGTATAAAAACAGGATGCTTGCCAAACTGATAAACGAGAAATTTGCCAATAAAAAAGATGGTAATCAGTTATTGGAAGTGTACGAGGAACAGGAGGTTTCATCAGAACTGGAACCTGAATTGATTTCTCCAGAGGAACAGGATGAACTTTTGGACGAAACAGACAAAGAAAGTGGGGAAGAAGAGGAGAACAAGAAAATATTCCAGGAATTAAATCATACAGTCGTTCAGAAACAGCTATATCTCTCTCCAGAGCTCTCAAGAGAAGATTTGGCACAGATTGTACATCTGAATAATGCACGTTTTGCCCGGATGATAAGAGAATGCACCGGAACTAATTTCAATGGGTACATCAACGGACTGCGCATTAATTATGCGATTAAACTAATGAAAAAATATCCTAACTATACTATACGTGCCATCGCTGATGAGTCCGGATTTAATAGCGCTCCAATTTTATATAACCTTTTTAAGAAAAAGACAGGAATGACTCCTTATGAATTTAAAAAAGCGCAGGACACATTGAGGAATTAAATAGTTCTACTAAACAATTTTCGTTTTTCCCGGTTTATCTATTGATAACTAAATATTAATGGAAATGATACAGGTAAGGATAAAGAGGGTTTACGAAGATTTTTCAGAAACAGATGGATACCGGGTGTTGGTAGATAAATTATGGCCACGCGGAATGAAGAAAGAATGGTTGAAATACGATTATTGGGCAAAAGACATAACACCATCCCCTACATTACGTAAGTGGTTTCATGAAGATATTCCCGGACATTGGGGAGATTTCGTCACGCAGTATCAAAAAGAGCTGGATGCTTCTCCTGCAATGACTGATTTTCTAATTCTTATCAAACCCCATCCTGTGGTCACTTTACTTTATGCTTCTAAAGAACCTGTGTATAATCATGCCCGAATCCTTCGCGATTATCTGGAAATGCGTCTGAAAGAGTGAAATTAAAGTAATTTTTATCTGTTTACGCTTTCTGTCGTTCACTCAATTTCCTACCTTTGTAATCTAAATCAAAATCGTGTAATCATGAAGTATAAATTATTAGTTCTTGATGTAGACGGAACGCTCCTCAATGATGCGAAAGAAATTAGCAAACGTACATTGGCCGCTTTGTTGAAAGTTCAACAAATGGGAGTACGTATCGTATTGGCATCCGGCAGACCGACTTATGGCTTAATGCCACTGGCTAAGATGCTCGAACTTGGAAACTATGGAGGTTTTATTCTTTCCTATAATGGCTGTCAGATAATCAATGCACAAAATGGCGAGATTCTGTTTGAACGCAGGATCAATCCCGAAATGTTGCCTTATCTGGAAAAGAAAGCCCGCAAAAATGGCTTTGCCATATTCACTTATCATGATGATACGATCATAACAGATTCTCCAGAAAATGAACATATCTGTAACGAAGCCCGGTTGAATAACCTGCAAATAATCAAGGAAGAAGAATTTTCTGCAGCCGTCGACTTTGCTCCTTGCAAATGTATGCTGGTCAGCGACGACGAAGAAGCGCTGGTGGGACTGGAAGATCATTGGAAAAGAAGACTGAATGGAGCGTTGGACGTATTCCGTTCAGAACCTTATTTTCTGGAAGTAGTTCCTTGCTCCATTGATAAAGCCAATTCTTTGGGAGCTTTGCTGGAAGTATTGAATGTGAAGCGTGATGAAGTGATTGCTATTGGAGACGGTGTGTGTGATGTGACAATGATTCAACTGGCAGGACTAGGAGTAGCTATGGGACATTCACAAGATTCCGTGAAAGTTTGTGCCGATTATGTGACGGCTTCCAATGAGGAAGACGGAGTGGCTGTTGCGGTAGAAAAGGCTATCATTGCCGAAGTGCGTGCAGCCGAAATCCCCCTTGACCAACTGAATGCACAGGCCCGCCATGCACTGATGGGAAACCTGGGTATCCAATATACGTATGCCGATGAAGACCGTGTGGAAGCAACCATGCCGGTAGACCATCGTACCCGCCAGCCTTTTGGCATTTTACATGGCGGAGCCACTCTTGCACTGGCAGAAACAGTTGCCGGACTCGGCTCGATGATTCTTTGCCAACCGGATGAGATTATTGTCGGAATGCAGGTCAGTGGCAATCATATATCCTCCGCACATGAAGGAGACACAGTGCGTGCGGTGGGAACAATCGTACATAAGGGACGCTCATCCCATGTATGGAATGTAGACGTGTTTACTTCAACGAATAAACTGGTGTCTTCCATACGCGTAGTCAACAGTGTGATGAAAAAGAGATGACCGACGAAGAAATAAGTAATTTGACAACTATTGATGCATTTATTCAGCGGAAGCAGCCGTTTGCTGTTTACCGTATTCCCGGGGAGAAAGTTCCCCGTCTGTTGACACAGGCGGAAGGAGCGGTACGTCTGATATACGATCTGAAAGAACTGAATGGACAGAGAGGATTTGTCATCGCTCCGTTTCAGGTGAGTGAGACGTGTCCTGTCGTATTGATTCAACCCGATCAGTGGGGGCAACCTTTGCCGATTGACAATGATACGGCAGAAGAACGGGAAGTCGCTTTGCGGATGCAAGGACAAGAATCGTTCCTGACTTCTTCTACGGAGGAATATGCCTCCTGCTTTCATACCTTTATAAATGCTTTGCGTGACAATACTTTTGATAAATTAGTACTTTCACGTCATCTTACTATTGATAAGGTATCCGGTTTTTCTCCTTTATCTATATTTCGTGCAGCGTGCAGGCGTTATATTCATTCATATATATACTTGTGCTACACTCCGCAAACTGGTATCTGGCTGGGAAGCACTCCTGAAATCATTTTATCGGGTGAAAAAGATGAATGGAATACGGTAGCGTTGGCCGGGACACAGCCTTTGCAAGATGGTAAACTGCCCCAAATATGGGATGAAAAGAATCGAAAAGAGCAGGATTATGTCGCTTCTTACATTCGTCGCCAACTCCTTTCGTTGGGCATTCATTCTACGGAGAACGGGCCTTATCCGGCTTATGCAGGTGCTTTGTCACATTTGAAAACAGATTTCCGGTTTTCTTTGAAAGATAACAAAGGTTTGGGAGATCTCTTGAAAGTGTTGCACCCGACACCTGCCGTATGCGGTTTACCGAAAGAAGAAGCCTATCGGTTTATATTGCAGAACGAAGGTTACGACCGCCGCTATTATTCCGGCTTTATCGGCTGGCTGGACCCGGAAGGGCGAACTGACATCTATGTGAATCTGCGCTGTATGCATATTGAAGATGAACAACTGACTCTTTATGCCGGCGGTGGACTACTGGCTTCTTCGGAATTGAATGACGAATGGCTGGAAACGGAAAAGAAGTTGCAAACCATCAAACGGCTTATTGCAACGCCTCCTTTAAAATCATAAACTACTAATAATTATCATCATGTATACAGACAAGAAGAACATACTCCAGTTGGTTGCGTTGCTCGAGGCGCACGGGATTACTAAGGTTGTGTTGTGTCCGGGTAGTCGTAATACGCCCATCGTACATACTTTGTCTAATCATCCGAACTTCACCTGTTATGCAGTGACGGATGAACGGAGTGCCGGTTATTTTGCCATTGGTCTTGCGTTGAATGGTGGTAAGCCTGCTGCTGTGTGCTGCACTTCCGGTACTGCATTATTAAATCTTCATCCGGCTGTAGCCGAAGCATTTTATCAGAATGTTCCTTTAGTTGTCATTTCAGCAGACCGTCCCGCTGCCTGGATCGGACAGATGGATGGACAGACAGTGCCGCAACCGGGTGTGTTTCAAACGCTGGTAAAGAAGTCGGTCAATCTTCCGGAGATTCATACGGAAGAAGATGAATGGTATTGCAATCGCCTGGTGAATGAAGCCTTGCTGGAGACGAATCATCATGGAAAAGGGCCGGTGCATATCAATGTTCCTATTTCCGAACCACTGTTTCAGTTCACGGTAGATACGCTCCCGGAAGTGCGTGTGATAACTCGTTATCAGGGATTGAACGTCTATGACCGTGATTATAATGATCTGGTCGACCGGATGAATAAATATCAGAAGCGTATGATTATCATCGGTCAGATGAACCTTATCTATCTGTTTGAAAAAAGATATATCAAGTTATTATATAAACATTTTGCCTGGTTGACGGAACATATCGGCAATCAGACAGTTCCCGGTATTCCGGTAAAGAATTTCGATGCGGCACTTTATGCCATGCCCGAAGAGAAGATAGACCAGATGGTGCCCGAATTGCTGATTACTTATGGAGGACATGTGGTTTCCAAACGATTGAAGAAGTTTCTCCGTCAGCATCCGCCTAAAGAGCATTGGCACGTATCGCCGGAGGGTGAGATTGTCGATCTATACGGCTCATTGACTACAGTGATCGAGATGGACCCGTTTGAATTTCTGGAGAAGATCGCCAGTCTGCTGGATAACCGGACTCCTGACTATCCCCGTGTATGGGAGAATTATTGTAAGATTATCTCCGAACCGGATTTTGCCTATTCGGAGATGTTGGCTGTCGGTACATTATTGAAAGCCTTGCCGGAGTCCTGTGCATTGCATCTGGCAAACAGTTCGGTAGTTCGTTATGCACAACTATATTCGATTCCTTCCACGATTGAAGTTTGTTGCAATCGGGGAACAAGTGGTATTGAAGGATCGTTGTCTACCGCTGTCGGTTATGCGGCAGCTTCCGACAAACTGAATTTCATAGCTATCGGAGACCTAAGTTTCTTCTATGATATGAATGCATTGTGGAATATCAACGTCCGTTCCAACCTGCGTATCCTTTTATTAAATAATGGAGGAGGAGAGATTTTCCATACTTTACCGGGATTGGATATGTCGGGCACCTCACATAAATTTATTGCAGCAGTTCATAAAACGTCAGCCAAAGGCTGGGCAGAGGAACGTGGCTTCCTTTATCTACAAGCGCAAAATGATGAAGAGCTGGCTGAAGCAATGAAGACTTTCACCCAGCCGGAAACTATGGAACAACCTGTGCTCCTGGAAGTGTTTACCAACAAAAACAAGGATGCACGTATGTTGAAGAATTATTATCATCAATTAAAACAAAAATAAATTATGCCAACACAAAGAGAGTGGACAACCATCAGAGAATACGACGATATTCTTTTTGATTATTATAATGGAATTGCCCGTATCACAATCAACCGTGAACGTTATCGGAATGCATTTACTCCGACTACCACTGC
The DNA here is from genome assembly GCF_052357945.1 of Bacteroides sp. Taxonomy (GTDB): domain Bacteria; phylum Bacteroidota; class Bacteroidia; order Bacteroidales; family Bacteroidaceae; genus Bacteroides. The sequence continues at coordinate 23,610 of NZ_DAWCXD010000001.1, forward strand.
CGAAATGAGTGATGCATTGCGCATTTGCCGTGAAGAAGCGGATATTGATGTGATTGTAATTACTGGAGCCGGTGATAAGGCATTCTGTTCGGGAGGCGACCAGAATGTGAAAGGACGTGGCGGATATATCGGGAAAGACGGTGTGCCTCGTTTGAGCGTATTGGATGTACAAAAGCAAATCCGTAGTATTCCGAAACCTGTGATTGCTGCCGTGAACGGCTTTGCCATTGGTGGCGGACACGTGCTCCACGTGGTATGCGATTTATCCATTGCTTCGGAAAATGCTATTTTCGGTCAGACAGGTCCTCGCGTGGGTAGCTTTGATGCCGGATTCGGTGCATCTTATCTGGCACGTGTGGTAGGACAGAAGAAAGCACGTGAAATTTGGTTCCTTTGCCGGAAGTATAATGCACAGGAAGCATTGGATATGGGATTAGTGAATAAGGTAGTACCTTTGGAACAGCTGGAAGATGAATACGTGCAATGGGCGGAAGAAATGATGTTACTTAGTCCGTTGGCTTTGCGCATGATTAAAGCGGGATTGAATGCCGAATTGGACGGTCAGGCAGGCATTCAGGAGTTGGCAGGTGACGCAACATTACTTTATTACCTGACGGATGAAGCACAGGAAGGAAAGAATGCATTTCTGGAGAAACGTAAACCGAACTTCAAACAATATCCGAAATTCCCTTAAAATAATAGGCTAATGAAGGACTGATTGTGCAGTAATTAGCAGATTGAAAAGATATTCATTATGGATTGTAAGATAGATATTATTCCCCGGTTGCTTCATTTCAAGCAACCCGCGGGAACTTCCCGGGGAACATATACTACACGAAAAGTCTGGTATCTTCACTTTACTTCTCCTGATTTTCCGGGTAGAGTGGGAATTGGAGAGTGCGCGCCTTTGCCTGCATTAAGTTGTGATGATCTCCCTGATTACGAAGATATATTAATAAGAACTTGCCGGCAAGTAGAGGAAGAACAGGGAAAATTGGATAAAGATGGTCTATGCAAGTATCCTTCCATCTTATTTGGCTTGGAAACGGCTATCTGGCATTTCTTTGCAGGGAGTTGGGCTTTGTCCGATACGGCTTTTTCACGTGGAGAGGTAGGGATTCCAATCAACGGCCTGATCTGGATGGGAGATTTTGAAAACATGTTATCCCAGATCGAGAAAAAGATGGAAGCCGGATTCCGTTGCGTCAAACTAAAGATTGGCGCTATCGACTTTGAAAAAGAATTGGCATTACTACGTCATATTCGTACCCATTTCTCTTCTAAAGAAATAGAGTTGCGTGTAGATGCAAACGGTGCTTTCTCTCCGGGTGATGCAATGGAAAAACTGAAACGTCTGTCAGAATTTGATTTACATTCTATCGAACAGCCGATTCGTGCCGGACAATGGGAAGAAATGGCTCGGCTCACTTCTGAATCTCCGTTGCCAGTAGCATTGGATGAAGAGCTGATAGGATGCAACACGCTGGAAGAAAAAAAGAAACTGCTGGCAACCATCCGTCCGCAATATATCATCATTAAACCATCCCTTCACGGAGGAATATGTGGAGGGGATGAATGGATTATGGAAGCGGAAAAGCAACATATCGGCTGGTGGATCACTTCCGCTTTGGAGTCCAACATTGGTTTGAACGCTATCGCCCATTGGTGTGCAACATTCAATAATCCACTACCACAAGGACTGGGAACGGGTATGCTCTTTACGGACAATATAGAAGTACCTCTTGAAATCAGAAAAGATTGCCTGTGGTTTTGTAAATGATGGTATTTAGTGGTATTTAAAGGATATTCTGATGATATTCGATCGACAACAACAGCGCTTGCTACTGGAAGGAAAAGAATACACTTTTGAAGATATAAGCCAACTGATAGCAGGAGGAGCAGAAGCTCATTCTCCTGCTTATTGGGATTTATATCTTTTCCTGAACGAATGGTTTAATGACTCTCCTGTCATCACGGTTCATACATCGGGTTCCACGGGTACACCTAAAGAACTGATGGTACGCAAGGATCAAATGATGCAAAGTGCGCGTCTGACTTGTGAATTTCTGAATTTGAAGAAAGGTGAGTCGGCATTATTATGTATGAATCTTCGTTATATCGGTGCAATGATGGTGGTTGTACGTTCATTGGTTGCAGGTTTGAATCTGATTGTTCGTCCTGCTTCCGGTCATCCGTTGGCGGATATAAAAGAATCTTTGAGATTTGTGGCAATGGTCCCATTGCAAGTTTATAACACGTTGCAGGTTCCCGAAGAAAAAGAGCGATTAAAACAAACGGATATTCTGATTATAGGAGGCGGAGCCGTTGATGAGGCTCTGGAAACGGAGATAGATCATCTTCCGACTGCCGTTTACTCCACTTATGGCATGACTGAAACCTTGTCGCATATTGCCCTTCGTCGTCTGAACGGAGCATCGGCTTCAGAACATTATTATCCATTTTCTTCAGTAAAATTGTCTTTATCCGCAGAGAATACATTAATCATTGATGCCCCTTTGGTATGTGACGAAACATTGCAGACCAATGACATTGCACGTATCTATCCCGATGGAAGTTTTATGATTCTAGGCCGGAAAGACAATGTGATTAACAGTGGCGGAATTAAGATTCAAGCAGAGGAGATGGAGAAGTTACTTCGCCCGTTTATTCCTGTGTCCTTTGTCATTACTTCAGTTCCGGATCAGCGTTTAGGGCAGGCTGTAACCTTATTGATAGTGGGACAATTGGACACAAGGGAGATAGAAAATAAGTTGCAGGCAACATTGGAACCATATTATCGTCCCAAACATATTTTTATTACAGAATTTATTCCACAGACGGAAAACGGCAAAATTGATCGTGTCGGATGTCGCGCTTTGGCAGCATCATACCTTTCCCATTCGCATCAGTTCCCATCCATAGAACTACATGATGATGCAATAATGTAGTTGAGGTTTCCGGTAAAACTAGTGAACTTGTAAAACAAGGAGGTGTCGCATTTACAACTTGAATTCAGCCTCCCATAAGCGATTTGGCAATTCTATTTCTCATATTCTCATGAATATAAGTCAACCTGTTGAAACATAATGTAATAGAATATGAGAAATACTTTTAAAAGTTGGCATTTCTCATACTTTTCCTGTGATTTATCCCTAAAAGTTGGCATTTCTCATACTCATTCTCGTTATTTCTCATAGCAGTTGTATAACAATCTACTGCTATTTTACGCCTAAATCATTAATAGCAAAGTTATTCTTCATTATAGATAAACTTGTTTGGGGTTAATAGTAAACTTGTTTTTCACCTATTATAAGCTATAATTGCAAGCTTTGATTATATAAATGCAAGTTTCATTTTTATAAATGCAACCTTTGATTATAAAAACGAAGCTTGCATTTATAGTTTATGATTAGTCGAAAGCAGCTTTATATATAAAGGATTGGAAGTTTGCTATTAGGCAATAGCAACTTTATTATTAATACTTTCCGGACGGACAAGTAATAGTTTGTATGTGTTGATTAGGAGTGGCTGTTATGCGTGATGGAATAACAAAAGTAACAATGGCAGATAGTCTTTCAGTTCATTACGTAATAGTTCCATTGTCTTTTGCTTGTAACGGTTGATAGATTTCACACTAAGATTCATCTCTTCTGCAATTTCTACATGCGTTTTGCCTTCAAAGAAGCTTTTTATAAAGACGGTTCGATAGTTTTCGGGAAGTTTGTTTAATGTCTCATACAACATTCTGTATAGCTCATCAAGAGTATATATACTATCCGGTTCTGTTTCATAGACAGGAGCTTTCTTCTGTATATTTTCCGCATAGCTCCATTCATATTCCTGATGTTTCAGGAAATTCAGGCAGCTATTTTTTACACATATTTTGATGTAAGCTAATGCAGTGTTCGATTGAAGATCAAAAGAATCAGTATCCAGTTTATCCCATAATGAGGTGAATACATCCGAAACGATGTCTTCACGTGTTTCTTTATCATCAACAAACCTTTTTGCATACAAACAAAATGGGGCATAATACTCCTCATAAAGTTGTTTGAAAGCCCGTTCTTTAGTCTGTTTAGAAAAAGATATTTTCATTATTTTGAGGTTCTGTAGTTTTTCATTTCGTTGCAAATATATAATAAGATAATTATCAAAGCCTCATTTTCGATTCTTTTTTTTGCTTTCACCCCTAATGAATAGAAAATAATCAGATAAGACTGTCCTTTTGTATATAGGTTGATTGTATTATATATAAACAGGATTAAAATATGAAAAACAAGTTTTTTTTATTGGCTATAACCTTTTGTTTGCCAATACATTCTCAAGAAGTTTCCAAGTCTTTTATTCCGATGGTTGAAATACCTGCCGGAAGTTTTTATATGGGAAGTGACGGATTAGGCGAAGATTTTGATGAGGCTCCTATCCATCAGGTAGTAATTTCTCGCCCGTTTCGTATGGGAATTACTGAAATAACGAATGCACAATATGAATCATTCCGTCCGGAACATCGGGCATTACGAGGAAAAAACGGTGTTTCGCTGGAAGATGATGAAGCAGTCGTCAATGTAAGTTATTCCGATGCTGTTGCCTTTTGTGAATGGCTTAGCCGGAAAGAAGGCAGAAACTATCGTTTGCCAACAGAAGCGGAATGGGAATATGCTTGTCGGGCAGGCACATACACACTATTTTCTACAGGAGACGGGTTACCTGCAGTTTATCATCGGAATCAAAAAGTGGTTCGTGACTTTGATCCGGTATCTTTAAAAGTAGCCCAGACTCCTCCTAATACATTCGGGCTTTATGATATGCATGGAAATGTGGAAGAATGGTGCTTGGATTGGTATGCTCCTTATTCCGCAGAAAAGCAGAAAGACCCGGCAGGACCATTGACAGGAGAGTTTCGGGTCACTCGAGGAGGGAGTCATCACACCCCGGAGAAATACTTGCGAAGTGCCAATCGACTGGCTATGCTCCCGGAAGATAAACATTCCCAAACCGGATTTAGAATTGTGGAAGCCGATACTCGTTTGAATGTATCGGGAACATCTGCGCCTATCCCGTTCAATCAGAAGTCTGTAGAAAATACATCTATAAAATGGAAGAAAGTATCTGCTATCACACCGATGTTTTTGCCTCCGATACCATTTGTGGTACGTCCGGCATGTGATTCGAATACCCCATTTTATCTACATAATCATCAGCCTGCAGTTACGTGGTGTGATAATGGAGATTTGCTGGCAATATGGTTTTCTGCAAATGAAGAGAATGGGAGAGGGATGGTAGTACTCGGTTCCCGCTTGCGTGCCGGGCATACTGATTGGGATGTGGCTTCTTTATTCTTTAAGGTTCCGGATCGGAATATGACAGGAAGCGCTTTGCTCAATGACGGGAAAGGAAAATTGTATCATATCAATGGAGTAGAAGCATCGGGTGACTGGCAGAATCTCGCAATGGTACTACGTACCAGTACAGATAACGGTGCTTCATGGAGCACTCCTAAACTGATAGCTCCCGAACATACCAAACGTCATCAGGTAATAGCTGGTACGATTCGCACACGTGAGGGATGGCTGGTTCAAGCCTGTGATGCGGGTCCTGGCAGTCATGATGGGGCAGCTGTTCAAATCAGTAAAGATGGAGGAAAAACATGGTGCGATCCTTGGGATGGCGCTCCTTTGCCGGATTTCAAAGAAGGAGGAACGGGAAGTACAATCGCAGGTATCCATGCGGGAATTGTACAATTAGGAAATGGAAGTTTGATGGCTATGGGGCGTGGTAATAGCATACGGAATAAAGAAGGAAAGCTCCGAATGCCAATGAGTATATCAGATGATATGGGAAAGACCTGGAAATATGTAGCAAGCGAACTCCCTCCTATTGACGGAGGTCAGCGTCTTGTTTTAATGAGACTGAATGAAGGACCTTTGCTATTGGTTTCTTTTACAGACCATCCGCAACGTACGCCTTTGGAAGAACGTGGTCTGGAATTTAAGGATAAAAATGGAAATGTGAAGAAAGGATATGGCATGTATGCGGCTCTTTCCTATGATGAGGGAAAAACATGGCCGGTAAGAAAACTACTGACGGACGGTGAATATCGCTTTTTAAACGGTGGAGCATGGACGGGATATTTCGAAATGGATGAAAATCATGCTGAACCACGTGGTTATCTTGCAGGAACACAAACTCCTGATAATGTGGTTCATATCCTTAGTAGCCGATTGCATTATCGCTTCAATTTGGCATGGCTCAAAAAATAAAATAAAAAAAGTTTGTTTTTGCTGTCCTTTTCCAATTGCTTCAGTTGTATTATAAGTGTAATTACAATTAAAAGATAAGATTTTGAAAGAAAATATGGAAAATATGAGTCCGGAATCATTGCTCCGTAAAGCACAAGCATTGGGAGATGATATTAAAGAAATGGAATCCATTGATGTATTGGGTGCCTATTATCAAGCACAAGCCAAAATAAAAACTAATAGAAGAAAGAATATGTATAATCAACTGATGCGTTATGCAGCATTTCTGACTATACCTTTATTTCTCTCTTCTCTGGTTTTGGGATATTTATATTTTAGTGGAACAGAAACCGACGAAAAATATGCAGAGGTGGTAACTGCTACCGGTTCTGTCATACGTTATGAACTTCCGGATCATTCTGTAGTATGGTTGAATGCAGGTAGTACATTGCGTTATCCTACCACTTTCAAGAAAGACAACCGGTTGGTAGAGTTGAAGGGTGAAGCATATTTCGAAGTGCAGGCAGACAAAGATCGTCCTTTCTATGTAAATACTCCGAATGGCTTGAGCGTATATGTTTATGGTACCAAATTTAATGTAGCTGCTTATGAGGATGATAATTATATAGAAACAGTATTGGAAAAAGGTAAGGTAAATGTGATAACCCCTAATCAGGAAACAATTGTATTGGCTCCTGGAGAACAGTTGCTTTACGATAAACAGAGTCAAAAGTCGAAAAAAAATAAAGTGGATGTCTATGGAAAGATAGCTTGGAAAGATGGAAAACTAATTTTCAGAAATGCTTCATTAGAAGAAATCCTGAAGCGTCTGGAACGACATTTCAATGTAGAAATTCAGTTTAACAATAGGTCTGGAAAAGAATATAAGTACCGGGCTACTTTCCGGACTGAAACTCTGTCGCAGATATTGGATTATCTGGCCAGGTCTGCCGATTTAAAATGGAAAATTGAAGAATCGCAACAACAGGCAGATGATACATTATCAAAGACTAAAATTAGAGTAGATTTATATTAGAGTAGTAACCCTTAAAATAAAAGCCCATGGAATAACACAAGAGAATAAAAGAAAGGAAGAAAGCTGCTACCAACAGCTGTCTTCCTCCGAATTTTCCAGATTCACGGTACAAGGTCTCGCAAACACTAGCCGGAATCAAACCATAGTTCATTTAGTAATAAACTTTAGTTAGCCACAAATGTATGAAAAAAAATCATTCATTTACAGCATTATGTCCTAAATATGCTTTAAATCTAAAACTTCCTTTAGTTATGAGGATTAGTCTAGCACTACTTTTCGCAGTAGTATTACAACTTTCTGCCGAAGATGGCTATGCCCAGCGAACGCGGGTTGCCATTTCAATGAACAATGTATCTGTAGAACAGGTACTGAATAAAATAGAGGAGACGTCCGACTATGTTTTCCTTTATAATGATAAAACAATTCAGAAGAACCGTATTGTTTCTGTGAGAAACAATTCAGGTAAGATACTGGATATTCTTGATGAGGTATTTAAAGGAACCAACATTACTTATACAGTGGTTGATAAGCAGATTATCTTGTCTACCAATAAATTGAATGTAACAGAGCAAGATCCGACTATTCAGGTAAAAGGTACAGTGAAAGATACAAAAGGAGAACCTTTGATCGGAGTGAATGTGAAAGTAAAAGGAACAACTACCGGTGCTATTACAGATTTCGACGGAAACTTTCAGATTCAAGCTAAAAAGGGAGCGGTATTGGAGATCTCTTATATTGGATATGCTTCTCAAGAGGTGAAGGTTACAGATAATAAATCGCTTTCCATTGTGATGACGGAAGATACAAAAGTCTTGAATGAGGTTGTTGTAACGGCTTTGGGCATTAAACGCGAAACTAAGTCTTTGACATACAATGTGCAGCAGATTGGCGGCGATGAAGTGGCAAAGGCGAAAGATATGAATGTGATGAGCAGTCTTGCCGGTAAGGTAGCGGGTGTGAATATCAATGCAAGTTCATCCGGTATTGGAGGTGGTGCCCGTGTGGTAATGCGTGGTACGAAGTCTATATCCGGTAATAACAACGCTCTATATGTAGTAGATGGAGTTCCTTTGGCTAATATATCTGGTGAACAACCCGACGATCAGTATACGGGTGCCGGACAATCCGGTGACGGATTGGCTAACTTCAACGCTGATGATATAGAATCAATTTCAGTACTTAGCGGATCGGCCGCCGCTGCACTATACGGTTCGGCTGCTGCCAATGGTGTGGTACTTATCACAACGAAGAAGGGGGCTGTAGATAAAACCAGATTGACTTACAGTAATAATTCAACCTTCTATTCACCATTCCGATTGCCGGAATTCCAGAATACGTATGGTTCGGAAACAGGAGAGTGGTATAGTTGGGCATCTAAATTGTCATCTCCTACCGATTATGAAGTTAAAGATTTTTTCCAGACAGGTTACAATGTAGCAAACACTGTAAGTCTGACTACAGGGACACAAAAAAATCAAACCTATGTATCTGTAGGTGCTGTGAATGCCCGGGGTATCATTCAGAATAATGACTTGGACAGATATAATTTCTCTGTTCGTAACACTACCTCTATGCTGAATGATAAACTGACGATGGATTTAAGTTTTATGTATTCTAATGTAAAGGAACAGAATATGTTGTCGCAAGGAGAGTATGCAAATCCATTGGTTCCCGTTTATTTATTTCCGCGCGGTGATGATTTCTCGAAATATCAGTATTATGAACGATATGATGTAGACCGTAACATTAAAACACAGTTCTGGCCATTGAAAGAAAATGGATTATCCATGCAGAATCCTTACTGGATTACGAACCGGAATATGTATACCAACAAGAAAGACCGTTTTCTGGCAAGCGGTTCACTAAAATATACGATAACAGATTGGTTGAATGTTTCCGGACGCGTGAAACTGGATAAGGAAACTATCAACTCGGAAAAGAAAATGTATGCTTCCACTTTGAATGTGATTGCTGAAAACTCGGATAAAGGAGCATACGTGCAATCGAACAAGAATACCAGTCAGATATATGCGGATGCTATGTTGAATATCAATAAATATTTCTATCACGACACATGGAATTTGACAGCATCTTTAGGTGCCAGTTTATTGGATTTGGATTATAAGGAGCTTAATTTTGGAGGAGGATTACTGACCATTCCTAATCTGTTTACTTCTAACAATGCGAACGTTTCCGGTAAATTAACCTATAAAAATACGAACTATCACGACCGTACCAATTCTTTATTCGGAACATTCTCATTAGGATATAAGGGCATGGTTTATGTAGACGGTTCGTTACGTAATGACTGGATATCTGCTTTGGCAGGAACAAACCATTCTTCCATATTATATCCTTCTATCGGTGCTTCAGCAATTCTGACTAATATGTTTACAATGAAATCTAACATTCTTTCTTATGCAAAGGTTCGCCTTTCATATAGTGAGGTGGGTAATGCACCGGAAAGATTCAGGGCTATCACTACTTACGCAGTGTTGGGAGGATTGAATACCACTTCTTATTTCCCGATAAAAGACCTTAAACCGGAGAGAACTCATTCATGGGAAGGAGGATTTAATTTAGGTCTGTTTGATAATAAACTGACACTGGACGTGACAGCTTATAAGACATATACGGAGAATCAGCTCTTCAGTCCGGAAATTTCTACAACAACCGGATATTCTAAACTATATGTAAATGCAGGTAAAGTAACGAATAAAGGTATTGAGTTAGCTCTTGGCTTTAAACAGAATATAGGGCCTGTAGATTGGAAAACCACTTTACTATGGTCGCTCAACAGAAACCGCATTGACCAATTACTCCCTGAATATACAAATGAAGAGTTGGGAGTGACAGTACATCTCGACGAAATGGATGTCTATTCGTTAGGCGGTGCCAAACAACGGCTAACAGTAGGGGGCTCTATGGGAGATGTTTATGTTAATACAATGAGAACTGATGAGCATGGACATATCTGGATGAATTCAATGACAGGTGCATTGGAAACAGATAAGAATAATTATGTCTATGCCGGTAATACCAATCCGAAATATACTCTTAGCTGGAGAAATGAATTTAATTGGAAAGGAATCAGCCTCGGATTTATGTTGAATGCCCGTGTAGGCGGTATCGGAGTTTCTGCCACTCAAGCTGTAATGGACTATTATGGAGTGTCTAAGACATCGGCAGAAGCACGGGATAATGGTGGCGTGAAAGTAAACGGCCAGATGATTGATGCCCAGACATGGTATCAGACTATCGGAGCTAATGGTACAGGTTATGTAGGTTCTATGTATGTATATAGTATGACTAATGTTCGTTTGGGAGAATTGACATTGGGATATGATATTCCGATCAATAAATGGTGTAAATGGATTTCTGGATTGAATGTCTCCTTTGTAGGACGTAATTTATGGATGCTGTATTGTAAGGCTCCATTTGACCCGGAATCTACTGCAAGTACAGGTACTTATAACCAGGGTATGGACTATTTCATGCAACCGAGTTTGAGATCGATGGGATTTTCTGCAAAGATTTCTTTCTAATTGGATAACCTTTAAAAAAAAATAATGATGAACATACGTAAGTTTTTTAAAGTAAGGAACTACTACTTACTCCTTGGAGTAATCATGATAAATGTAGGTTGTACGAAGAATTTTCTGGAGTACAATACCAATCCTAATGAAGCAACCGACGAGATGACGGATTGGGATAATGTGAGAACTGGTTCTCTTCTTTTACAGATGGAGCAGAACGTACTGGTGGTAGCACAACCGGGACTTAATATCGGTTCGGACAGATATCAGACTGTGGAAGTGATGGGTGGAGATGGCTATGTCGGCTATTTTGGTTTTCCTGCTCCCAGTATCAATTCTGCCGGTCGTTACAATTGGGATAAAAGAAGTTGGTATGGTGATATGTTCACTACCAATTACCTGACGACTATGAATGCCTGGCGTGAAATAAGAAAAGCGATTAACAATGACGAAGATCCCCGGTTTTCTATGGCGCAGATTCTGAAAGTAGCGGCAATGCATCGTGTGACAGATACCTATGGGCCTATTCCTTATTTGAATTTTGGAGTTTCAAAAGAAGTGCCTTATGATTCGCAAAAGGATGTTTATTACAGATTCTTTGAAGAATTGGATGGAGCTATCAATAACTTGGATAGTTATGCTGCATCCGGAAGTAAAGTTTTGTCATCATGGGATTGTGTGTTCAACGGTGATGTTACATCTTGGATAAAGTTTGCCAATTCACTTCGTTTGCGTCTTGCATTGCATCTTGCCTATGTGGATGAAACAAAGGCAAAAAGTGAAGCCCAACTGGCTATTGGCAATAGTTATGGATTGATGAATGTGAAGTCTGATTTAGCAGAACTTCAGCATATTACTCCGATAGCGACTTATGAAAGTCCTCTGTATATTCTGAAAGGATGGGATGATATTTGTATGGGAGCGACGCTGGATTCATACATGAATGGTTATCAGGATCCACGACTTTCTGCTTACTTCGAGGCAGGTACGGGTGGAAAATATCGGGGTATAAGAGCCGGAATGTCAAAGGACGTAAGTAAGGATAAATATATAACAGGAATCTTTGCCGAACCACAGGCAACTGTTACTTCCAATGTAGTGTGGATGCGTTCATCCGAATCATATTTCTTGTTGGCGGAATATGCTTTGCGTTGGGGAACGAATGCCGATGCTAAAAAGTATTATGAAGATGGAATAAGAATGTCTTTTGATGAACATGGTGTATCAGGAGCTGACGCGTATCTGGCAAGAACTGCGGCGGGTGGATATGTGCCTGCCAATTATGAGGATCCGGTGACATCATCTCATTCCATGGATGCTTTGGGTACTGTTTCTATCGCTTGGGATGAATCGGGAGATTTTAAAACAAATCTGGAACAAATCATTACTCAAAAGTACATTGCTCTTTATCCGGTGGGACAAGAGGCATGGACAGAGTTCCGCCGTACCGGTTACCCGAAAGTATTTCCGGTTGTTGTGAACGAAAGTTCCGGAGGTTCTGTAGACACAAATATACAAATCCGCAGATTACCTTATCCGGAATCGGAATATAATACGAATAGAACAGAGTTGGATAAAGGCATCACACTTTTAGGTGGCGTAGATAACCCGGGTGTCAGATTGTGGTGGGATGTGCCTAATAAATAATTGGTTACTTAAATAATGCAGAATATGAAAAGAAATTATGTATATTTTTTGTTCACCTATCTCTTGACATTTGTTGTGAGTGGTTGTGATACGGATATTGAACCGGAAGTTATACAGGCGGCTAATACTTATAATGAAGAATATTATCAGAACCTGCGTGAATATAAGAAAACAGATCATGCTATTTGTTTCGGCTGGTATGCCGGTTATACTTCAGAAGCATCTCCTTCGCAGGGACTTCATTTCACTGGTTTACCGGATAGTCTGGACATCGTCAGTCTGTGGTCAGGTATTCCTTCCAACAATCCGGCTTATGTAGAAACTAGTTATTATAACGAGCGTTATTTGCCGACTGCTTATGAGGAAATGAATTATATCCGTGCAGTAAAGGGGACTCGCGTTGTGATGTGTACGATTTGCCGTATTGGAAGTACGGAGTTTCCTAAAACCGACGCAGGTATCGAGGCTTATGCTTTACATCTTGTGAGATGTGTGTTGCGTAACGATCTGGATGGTTTGGACTTGGACTACGAACCGGAAGGCGACTGGTTGCAAAATGATAACTTTACAAAGTTTATAAAGGTATTGGGAAATTATTTCGGTCCTCAATCGGGTACAGGCAAATTATTAATTGTTGACTTCTATAATCAGCTGCCTCCTAAGGAAACAGAACCTTATGTCGATTATTTTGTACGACAATGTTACACCACCGGTAGTGCTCAAAGTTTGCAATCTAAATTTGACCAGCTTAGCAGCTGGTGTCCTCCTGAAAAGTTCGTTGCTACGGAACAAATGGGATGGTACTGGCAGAATGGTGGAGTCGAATTTACGGAAGCCGATGGAAATAAAGTAGATTCATGGGGCAATCCAATCTATTCTGTAATAGGTATGGCACGCTGGAATCCTACACAAGGACGAAAAGGCGGATTCGGCGGATATTATTTTGAATATGAATACAATACCACTCGTCCTGCTAATCAGGCTATAGGTGATAAAGAGAAAGCCGCTATTCCTTATTATAGCCTTCGACGTGGTATTCAGGAACAAAATCCTGCCGGAAAGCCTGTACAACAGTCTACTAAACAAGAAACGGAAGAAGAAAATGGATGAATTTTAAATTTGTATGCAAGGTATGAAAACATTGAATAATATAAAAAAGATATGGGGAGCTGCTTTGATAGGAATAGCTTCTTTTATGCTGCAGGGATGCCAGGAAGCCGCTCAAAAAGGTGACGGGTTGTTAATGACCGGAACATCTTCGGATAGATTGGTAAAGTTCGCCATTGATGGATTTCCATCTGCGTATGCTGTTTCTGTGACTTCAACTTCTCGCGTTGAATCGGATATTCAGGTGAATCTGGCTGTTGATGCAAGTCTGGTTGATACTTATAATGAGGAAATGGGAACCAATTATTATCCCATTCCGGATAAATCATATACATTTGAAAATCCGGAGGTTACTATTTCAGCAGGACAGGCAATTTCTTCTGCTGCCTCTCTTTCAATTGCCGATGATTCGGAATTTGTTCCGGGACGTGTTTATTTGATACCGGTTACCATAAAAAGTGCGACGGGAGATTTGGATATTATAGAAGCAGGGCGTACTATTTTCCTGAAAGTATCTCGAACATTGCGTTTCCATGCTCCGTATGTAGGACAGGCTTCTATGGCTTATCAATTTTTGCTTCCGGATCCTATTCCTTCTTTGCCTACTTATACATGGGAAGTGAAGATTTACGCCACTAAATTCCGTTCTTCCGGAGCTTCCGGTACTACCCGTGTTTGCTCATTTGGAGGTAGTGAAGCATCTGTAGAAGGGGGAGCGATTGATGATGGAGGCTTTAAATGTGACCAGAACCTGCTTCGTTTTGGTGAAGGAACGGATGAACCGAACCAGTTGCATGTAACAACTAAACAGGGTAAAATGTCATCGAATACTCGCTTTGCTTTAAATACCTGGTATGCTGTTGCCTTGGTAAATGACGGCAGTACGTTGACATTGTATATCAATGGAGAGAAAGATAACTCAATGACAGTTGCTCCGTATGAATATGCGCTTTATGGAGTACAGATCGGTATGCCTTCAAAAGGTTATCAATCTTCACAATTGTTTTATGGTCGTTTGAGTGAGATGCGTCTTTGGACTCGTCCTTTGTCTGCTCGTGAAATTAAAGCAAATGTATGTGGGGTAGACCCTTCTACCAATGGGCTTGTGTCTTATTGGAGAATGAATGAAGGAGAAGGAACTACTTTCTATGATTTATCTCCGTCAAAGCGTGATATCAGTTATAAGAATGGAATCACGATTGACTGGACTTATGATGATACGAATAAATGTCTTGAATAAGGTAATAATAAATGAATAGACTGTATGATAATGAAAAACAATATAAATAGATTAACTCTCCTTTTGCTTGTTTTATTGGGAGGAGTAGGATTCACATCTTGTTCGGATGATGACAATGATTTTATTGAATTGCCGACAATAGAGATGCCACAGTCGGAGGCAGGACCTGTTTCTATTGATTATAGGGAGATACTGGATGCAGGAAGCTATGTTTATGATTATACTATCAAACTGGATAAACCTACTGCTACTACTTTATTGTGTGACATTGCCGTGGACGAAAGTATGGTAGAGGCTTATAACGCTGCAAATAACACGTCTTATAAGATGATGCCCGCTTTTGTCTATGAGTTGCAAGCTAAAAATGCGATAGTGAAGGCAGGACAGCAAGAATCCAATTCCTTATCAGTTAAGTTTTCATCATTGTTCGGTTTGGTGGAAGGTGAAGAATATTTGCTTCCTATTGTTGCAACAATAGATGAAACGTGTGTAGGACAATTTGTAACGGACACTCGTTCTGTTTCTTATTTTACGATTAGCATTGATGGGGAATTGGATTATATACCGGGATTGAATATGAGTTCTTATTCAACGGATATGTATCGTACGTTAAGTTTCGCAAATGATGAAGTAGTTACGATTGAAGATAATACACATACGTTTGAAATGCTTGTATATCCATATAATTGGCACAGTGGAACTAATTATATAGGTACATGGCGTGGTAAGGATACCAACAATAATAATGAGGTTTTTAGTGGTTGTGAACTACGTGTAACTGGTGCAACGGGAGCGTCTAATATTGGTAATCGTCAATGTGACTTGACATTGGCTAATCAAAATATAACGTTGCCGGCTAATCAATGGGTTAGGTTGACTATTACTTGTGACGGAACAAAAACGGGCCAGAATACTGAGGTTGCTTATCGTTTATATATTAACGGTGAGGAAGTTGCTTCAGCAAAACCTACTAAACGTTGGGGACCATCCTCTTCTCAAAGATTCAAGGTGGGATATACGTTGACTGGTATTCAGTTTGGTAATACAAGTTCAAGTATGTATTTTGATGGTCTGATTTCTGATATTCGTATGTGGAAGAAGTGTCTGACGGCGGAAGAAGTAAAAGCTAACTTGCGTACAATAACTTCTCCATCTTCGTCGGACTTATATGGCTATTGGAAATTGGATGAAGGAGAAGGAAATACATTGAAGGACAGTTCGGGCAATGGGCGTGATTTAACTTTCCCTGCTTCGGCAAATATCATTTGGAATGCAGAATTCAATGATTTGCCTCAAAATAATTAAAATGTGATTTTATATTGGGAGTTATTGTGTTTTTACGTAACTCCCAATATTAACTTAAAGAAATGATGATGAAACGTTTTATGTCAGCTTTGATCGTTTTACTGTGCTCTTTTGTTGGCGTATGTGCTCAACAACAGGGAAAAACTGTATTACGTTTTGATACTACTACTTGGAATTTTGGTAATATTCAGGAAGTAGGAGGCAAAGTGAGTCATACTTTTCATTTTACTAATATACATACTTCTCCTGTTGTGATTGAAGAAGTGATTTCAACTTGTGGGTGTGCCATTCCTGTTTATAGTAAACAATCTGTAAAACCAGGGCATACAGGCATTATTACCGTAACTTTCGATCCTAAAGGGCGAACAAACTTTTTCTCTAAGAGTATAAGGGTTGTTTCTAATTCAGGGCAAAGTGTCAATACTCTTTGGGTAAAAGGTACGATAAATACAATGAATCGTATAGAGGATGAATATCCTTATTCTTTATCATCAGATATTCTGGCAGACCGAATGGCTCTATCTTATGATCTGTTACAGCATAATGGGAGGCCAAAACAATTGGAAATTAGAATCTATAACCGATCGGATAAAATAGTCAGGTTGTCATACTCGCTGTTGGATAAGAGTGGATGTTTGTCGATATCTATGCCATCATCTCTTCAAGGTCGATCTTGTGCGACTATAAAAATAACAGCTTCTCCTTTAAAAGGCTTTTACGGTACATTTAAAGATAAGATTATTATTAGTGCCAATTCCGTACACAGTTCTCCTATACAAATCTTTGGTACAGTGATTGATGATATGAGAAAAGTAAGCACGGCAACTGCTCCCCGGATGAAGTGTTCACAGTCTTATTTTAATTTGGGGAATATCTCATTAAAAAAGCGTATTCAGAGAAAAGTTAAAGTTACTAATGAAGGGGCGAATCCTCTTATTATCCGCAAAATAGAATGTCCGGAATTTGTTTCTACTAATATCCGGGGTGAAAAGGTTTTGAAGCAAAATGAGTGTTTGGAGGTTCTGTTTGAATTAAATGTATCATCTTCAAACCATCTATTGGATGCAAAGGTCAAGTTGATAACAAATGATACTCATCAGCCTGTACATACAGTTATATTTGAGGGAGAAATGGGTAAGTAGGGTTGAATATCTCTATTTGAAAGATTAGAAATACACTATAAATTAATTGAGTCATTTTACTGTATATAACATTATGATAAAACGATTGTATATTTTGGTGATGGTACAGATGGTATGTACTTTGGGGTTTACTCAATCCTCTCCCTCGTTACCTGCTTACAAAGATCCCAGTTTGTCAATAGATATAAGACTTTCAGATTTACTTTCCCGTATGACTCTGGAAGAAAAGGTCGGTCAGTTACTTTGTCCTTTAGGTTGGGAAATGTATGAAATCCATGGCAGTGAGGTTCATCCTTCCGGAAAGTTCAAGCAATTGATTAAAGAAAGAAATGCCGGAATGCTTTGGGCAACTTATCGTGCTGATCCCTGGACAAAGAAAACATTGGCTAATGGCTTAAATCCAGAATTGTCAGCGAAAGCCGGAAATGCATTGCAAAAGTATGTGATGGAGAATACCCGTCTGGGAATTCCGATGTTTTTAGCGGAAGAAGCCCCTCATGGGCACATGGCAATTGGTGCTACAGTTTTTCCTACGGGTATCGGAATGGCGGCTACCTGGTCGCCGGAATTAGTAAAAGAAGTTGGTCAAGTTATCGCTAAAGAAATTCGTTCCCAAGGTGGGCATATTAGTTACGGTCCCGTACTTGATCTGACCCGTGATCCCCGTTGGTCCCGCGTGGAAGAAACATTTGGTGAGGATCCTGTGTTGAGTGGCATTTTAGGGGCGTCTATGGTTGACGGTTTAGGTGGAGGTAATCTATCACAAAAATACGCTACCATAGCTACCTTGAAACATTTTCTGGCATACGCTGTGCCGGAGGGTGGACAGAATGGTAATTATGCTTCAGTCGGTATTCGTGATTTGCATCAGAATTTTCTTCCTCCTTTTCGTAAGGCAATAGATTCAGGGGCATTGTCTGTAATGACTTCATACAATTCGATAGATGGGATACCTTGTACGTCGAACCATTATTTGCTGACTCAACTCTTGCGTAATGAATGGAAGTTTTGTGGCTTTGTAGTTTCCGATTTATATAGTATTGAAGGGATTCACGAAAGCCACTTTGTTGCTCTAACTAAAGAGAATGCAGCCATACAATCTGTAACGGCTGGCGTTGATGTTGACTTGGGTGGGGATGCTTATACCAACCTTTGTCATGCGGTTCAATCCGGACAAATGGATAAGACTGTGATTGATACGGCTGTCTGCCGGGTGTTACGGATGAAGTTTGAGATGGGCTTGTTTGAGCATCCTTATGTGGATCCGAAAATTGCTGCTAAAACAGTACGCCGTAAAGAACATATCGAACTGGCACGTAAAATCGCACAGTCTTCCATAACACTTCTCAAAAATGAGAATTCAATTCTTCCTTTAAGCAAGACGATAAATAAGGTGGCGGTAATTGGCCCTAATGCTGACAATCGATATAATATGTTAGGGGACTATACAGCTCCGCAGGAAGATAGTAATGTGAAAACTGTTCTTGATGGAATTATAACAAAATTATCTCCTTCTCGTGTGGAATATGTACGAGGCTGTGCTATTCGTGATACTACAGTGAATGAGATAGAACAAGCAATTGAAGCTGCCCGTCGCTCCGAAGTTGTAATTGTGGTTGTGGGTGGTTCCAGTGCCCGTGATTTTAAAACGAGCTATAAAGAAACAGGTGCGGCTGTAGCTGAAGAGGGTAGTGTAAATGATATGGAGTGTGGAGAAGGATTTGACCGTGCCAGTTTATCCTTACTTGGTAGACAACAAGAACTATTGGAATCTTTGCAAAAGACAGGTAAGCCTTTGATTGTCGTTTATATTGAAGGTCGTCCTTTAGAAAAGAATTGGGCTTCGGAATATGCTGATGCACTACTGACTGCTTACTATCCGGGGCAGGAGGGTGGAAATGCCATAGCGGATGTTCTCTTTGGAGATTATAATCCTTCCGGACGTTTGCCAATCTCCGTTCCGCGTTCTGTAGGTCAGATTCCGGTTTATTATAATCAGAAAGCTCCTCGGAATCATGATTATGTGGAAGTGTCATCTTCTCCGTTATATAGCTTTGGTTATGGGATGAGTTATACCACTTTTGAATATTCTGATTTGCAGGTAGTGCAGAAATCTGCTCGTTGTTTTGAAGTCTCATTTAAAGTAAAGAATACAGGGAAGTATGATGGCGAAGAAGTATCACAACTTTATATGAGAGATGAATATGCATCAGTTGTTCAGCCGATGAAACAGTTGAAACATTTTGAACGTTTCCATTTGAAAAAAGGAGAAGAGAAAAAAGTTACTTTTGTTTTGACAGAGGAGGACTTTTTCTTGGTTAACTATACTTTGAAGAAAGTAGTAGAGTCTGGAAATTTCCATCTTATGATTGGTGCCGCTTCTAATGATATTAGGTTGCAGAATGTTATTTTAGTGGAGTAATTTTTATTAATATCTATATTAAGAGATTTCCTGTTTCGTTTTCTCTTAATAAAAAAGAGAGAATATTCCTTTTGCGGAAATATCCTCTCTTTCTCACCTAAAACCTAAACCTTTTATTTTAATTACTTGCTATTATAAGCAACCAACATCCAAACCAATTTTTCCTGTTCTTTCAGATAATCGCTCATCATCGAAACGGTTACTTCGTCTCCGGCTTGAGAAGCGATAGATAAGATCTTACGTTCTTCACCAATCAGATAGCTGATAGACTGAAGGATATTATTCAATGCTTCGTCTCCGTTGCTTACCTTATCCACTTCATTCACATTTGCTACTTTTAGATAATCGCTGAATTTATTGGCAGGAGTACCACCCAGCATCAAGATACGTTCTGCGATTTCATCCACCTTTTCAGCCGTGTCATCATACATCTTTTCGAATTGACTGTGGAGTACAAAGAAATTATGTCCCTTGATATTCCAGTGGAAACCGCGAAGATTGGTGTAATACACTTGGAAGTCTGCTAATAGTTGTTGCAAAGATGCTACTACGTTGTTTGCTCCCGATTCGTTCAATTTGATAAATTCTAAAGTTTTCATATTCTTCTATTTTTAATGATTTATACTTATTTTCTTTTTTTCTGTACTGCAAAGATAAGGCGTAAAATGCTTGCTGTCAAACTGAAAATTTCTATCTTTGCATAGATGAAATCTATAACTTAATAAGATTTGATAGATGACGATACAACAATTAGAGTATATACTGGCTGTAGACCAGTTCAGGCATTTCGCACGGGCAGCTGAATATTGTCGTGTGACGCAGCCTACTTTGAGTGCAATGATTCAGAAACTGGAAGATGAACTGGGAGTAAAGTTGTTCGATAGGACAGTACAGCCCGTTTGTCCGACAGCCATCGGACAGAAAGTGATAGACCAGGCTCGCGTGATTCTGGCGCAGGCAGCTCAAGTGAAAGAAATAATCAGTGAAGATAAACAGTCATTGTCAGGCGTATTTCGCTTGGGGGTATTGCCTACTATCGCTCCCTATCTGCTTCCTCGCTTTTTTCCTCAACTAATGGAAAAATATCCCGAACTGGATATTCGTGTCACGGAAATGAAGACACAGGATATTCAGCAGGCTTTGCATGCCGGAGATTTGGATGCGGGAATTATTGCCAGTAAACTGGAAGATACGTTCTTGACAGAAGAAACTCTTTTCTATGAGCAATTTTACGCTTATGTGTCACGAAAAGAATCCTCTTTCAAGCATGATATGATCCGCACTTCTGATATAACAGGCGAACATCTTTGGCTTTTGGACGAAGGACACTGCTTTCGCGATCAACTCGTCCGTTTCTGTCAGATGGAGGCTGTGAAGGTTAATCAGATGGCCTATCATTTGGGGAGTATGGAAACCTTTATGCGAATGGTAGAAAGTGGAAAAGGAATCACTTTTATTCCCGAATTGGCAGTGATGCAATTGACGGAAGAACAGCGGCAGTTGGTACGTCCGTTTGCCATTCCCCGACCTACACGGCAAGTGGTACTGGTAACAAATAAAGATTTTATTCGCCACAGTCTCTTATGCGTCCTGAAAGAGGAAATAAAGGCGGCGGTTCCCAAGGAAATGCTTTCTTTACAGTCCATACAATGTTTGTTATAGCACATTAGGGAATCCCTTTTTCCATCGAGAACAATCTCTTTCTGTAAAAAATGTAGCAAAGTTGCGTTATAATAATACGGATATGTTTTGATTTCTAGTCTGAATTGCTTATTTTTGGAAAGTAAACAAAAACAATATTAATTACTATGAAAAAGTACATTGCAGAAATGATTGGAACGATGGTGCTCGTTCTTATGGGATGTGGTAGCGCCGTCTTTGCTGGTGGTTTGGCTGATACAGTAGGTGCTGGTGTGGGAACAATCGGCGTAGCTTTAGCCTTTGGTTTATCCGTAGTAGCGATGGCGTATGCTATCGGAGGTATTTCGGGATGTCACATTAATCCTGCTATTACATTAGGAGTGTTTTTGACTGGTCGTATGAATGGAAAAGATGCAGGTATGTATATGATTTTCCAGGTAATCGGAGCTATTATCGGTTCGGCTATTCTTTTTGCTTTAGTTTCTACCGGTGCTCATGACGGGCCTACAGCGACAGGTTCGAATGGTTTTGGTGATGGAGAAATGTTGCAGGCATTTATTGCGGAAGCAGTATTTACTTTCATATTTGTATTGGTAGTGCTCGGCTCTACCGATCCGAAGAAGGGAGCAGGCAATCTGGCAGGACTTGCCATCGGTTTGACTCTTGTATTGGTACATATTGTATGTATTCCTATCACAGGGACTTCTGTAAACCCGGCACGTAGTATTGCTCCGGCATTATTCCAAGGAGGAGAAGCATTGTCGCAGTTGTGGCTGTTCATCATTGCTCCATTTGTAGGAGCTGCATTGAGTGCAGTTGTTTGGAATTATCTGGGAGATAAGAAATAACTCTTTTAGAAGAAAGAATATAAAGAAGAAAGTAAAAGGGCGGCAGTTTCACAACTACCGCCCTCTTTTGCGTAATTAATATATTATATTAAAAAAGAGTGTGTTTCGCATGTTCACATTAGATTAGTCGTCTAAGGAAATTTCACTTCATAAGTTTTCGGCCCGCCATAAATGGTGTTGACACGAATTCTTAGTCCCTTTTTCCCCTCCATCCGGTCTTTAATCTTATCCAGTTTGAAAGACACATATCCTTCACCCAAACGTTGAGGATCATCTCCTTCACTGTTATGACGGAATTCCAGATTGATATATTCGTCCTCCGCATTGCCTTCGTCAGCAGTGGGAGCAGTCTCTTCTTTGTCATTAATCACCAGATTCAGGAAATGTTTTTTATCTTCACTATGTGTTCCGTAATATTGGAATTCAATCGTCAGATATTTATTATCCTTATTGATCCACATATAAGTCGTGTTGATCTTATCATCTCCGATTTTCTCTTCGTCGTTGTCATCTTCACCCATTGTGACGATGTCTTTGGTTAAGATTGGATTGATACCTTTCACCTGAATATTAAGGTCGTATCCATTTACAGGCTCTTCCAGCTCGTTGAATATCACAAAAGCTCGTTGTCCTTCCACCCAATCTTCATTGTTCCATCCTTGTGAGTTGCTGGGATACATCTTTTTCCCGTCATCCAAAGTGAAATAAAATTCCTTGCTATCCTGGCTAATCATATTGATGGTGCTGATAGCCAGAAGATCGGACGAATTATCATCGTCGTCCAAGCATGACTGGAGAATCGGCATGGTAGTCATAATAGCAAAGATAAAGGCAATGAATTTAAATTTCTTCATATACTTACTAGGTTTTAGATTTTATAATATTTATGTTTTCTGTAGTGAAAATGCAAGAGGATAGAAAATATTGCATTCGGATCTGTTAAAGAAACAAAAGTGATAAAAGAGTTGTTCTCTCTGTGCAGTATTTCTATCTTTGCTGCATTTATAAGATAAACACGTGTATAAGAGAATGGAAGAAATAGAGTTGTCGGAACAATGTAGGCTGGGTAATAACCGGGCCCGCAAGGAACTGTATGAACAGTATGCGGGGCGTATGCTTGGCATCTGTCTACGTTATACCGGCGACCGGGATACAGCCCAGGATCTGCTTCACGACGGTTTTTTAAAGATATTCGATTCGTTCGATAAGTTCACCTGGAGGGGTGAAGGCTCCTTGCGAGCCTGGATGGAACGGGTGATGGTCAACACAGCTTTACAGTATCTTCGGAAAAATGATGTAATTAATCAGTCGACACCTTTGGAAGAGTTGCCCGAAGAATATGAAGAGCCGGATGCTTCCGATGTAGAAGCGATACCACAAAATGTGTTGATGCAGTTTATTGAAGAATTACCCGCCGGCTATCGTACTGTGTTCAATCTTTATACATTTGAAGACAAATCGCATAAAGAAATCGCACAGGTATTAGGTATCAATGAAAAATCTTCGGCTTCGCAACTGTTTCGTGCGAAGAGTGTATTAGCAAAAAGAGTAAAAGAATGGATAACGCATAATGGATAGATAGAGATGGAAGAGAAAGAATTATGGATGAATAAGTTGAAGGAGAAGCTCGCGGATTATTCCGAGCCGGCGCCTGCTTCCGGTTGGGAACAACTGGAGAAAGAACTTATGCCTCCTGTGGAGAAGAAAATATATCCTTATCGAAAATGGATGATGGCTGCTGCAGCTATTATAATATTAGCTGTCGTTTCGTCAGTAAGTCTGTATTTTCTAGGGACACCCGCTGCGGATGAAATACGCCATATACAAACTCCGGCATTGGCTTCTACGCCCGATGCATTGCCGGGTGTGCAACAACCGGATATGCAGGGAACTGCTGTGGAACCTGTCTTACGACCGGTAACTCGCGAAGATCGTTTGGCGAAAGTCGACAGGAATCATACGGAGCAGAAAACAGGTGTAGATCCATTAGGAATCGGTAATGAAAATGGACCTTCAACAGGAAATGGAGAGGACTCTTTGAGTGAGGAAGATAAGAATGTAAAAGGGAAGGGAGAAACTGAAAATGTAAAAGATGAACCGAAGCAGGCAGAAAATACAAATGTCAGTCAGGGACAGTCACAAGATACAGAGCGATTGAATAACAGACCGCGTCGCCCCTCCGGTAAAGACAAACTTCATATTCCGACAGAAAAAAGATCTTCTCAAAAGGGAACATGGTCAATGGGACTTTCGGTAGGAAATTCAGGAGGTGCTTCGACAGAAGTAGGTGCCGGATCTCATGCTTATATGTCCCGTGTGAGTATGCTTTCAGTTTCCAACGGTCTGATGGAGACGATTCCTAATGACCAAACATTGGTTTTCGAAGATGGAGTACCTTACCTGCGTCAGGCCAAACAGGTGGTTGACATTAAACATCATCAGCCTATTTCTTTCGGATTGTCCGTTCGTAAAGGTTTGGCTAAAGGATTCTCTCTTGAGACAGGACTGACTTATACGCTGCTTTCTTCGGATGCAAAACTGGCAGGTGAGGAACAACAGATAGAGCAGAAACTACACTATGTCGGTATTCCGTTGCGTGCCAACTGGAACTTCCTGGATAAGAAACTTGTCACTCTTTATGTTTCCGGTGGAGGTATGGTTGAAAAATGTGTTTATGGAAAGCTAGGTTCTGAAAAAGAAACAGTGAAGCCTTTGCAGTTCTCGGTATCCGGTGGCGTAGGTGCGCAGATCAATGCAACGAAACGTTTGGGTATTTACGTGGAACCGGGTGTTGCTTATTATTTCAATGATGGCTCCGATATACAGACTATACGTAAAGAGAATCCGTTTAACTTCAACATACAAGCAGGTGTTCGTCTGACTTATTAGTACGAACTACTTCACTACATATAGTAACGCCATCCGGTTCGGATACCGTCACTATCCCGATTGGATAGCGTCATTATCCTGACCGGATAGCGTTACTATTTGCTATTTACTATCTTTTTCTTCAGAAAAGTCGGATAATTGAGAAAATATTAATAATATTGTCACCTGTTTATGAACTATGGCTGCATACCTTTGTTGCAAAATTCTAAGATATGGTAGATTCTACAGATGAAAAACATTTATTAATCGACTTAAAAGGCGGTTCCTTTCAGGCATTCGAAAGATTGTATAATATGTATAGTGGCAAACTGTACAATTTCATTATGCGACTCTCTTCCGGCAATCAATATATGGCCGAAGAAGTGGTGCAATCCACTTTCATTCGTATATGGGAAGTGCGTGAAAAAGTAGACCCGGCTTCCTCGTTTATCTCTTTTCTCTGTACCATTGCCAAAAACTTATTGATGAATATGTACCAGCGTCAGACCGTAGAGTATGTTTACAATGAATATCTCATGAAAAGTAGTGTAGACCGTGATTCACAGACAGAAGAGAATATTGATCTGCGCTTTTTGAATGAGTATATCGATTCTCTTGCCGGAGAACTGCCTGCGCAACGGAAGAAAATATTCATTTTGAGCAAAAGACAGAATTACACAAATAAAGAAATAGCCGAAATCATGGGGATTTCCGAAAGTACGGTTGCTACCCAATTATCTTTGGCTGTGAAATTTATGCGTGAACAGTTGATGAAGCATTATGATAAGGTAATTACCCTTTTGTTAGCCTTTTTTGTTAATGAAATGTAATAGTAATACTTGTTTTTGGATGGGAAGTAGGATGAAAGTGTATACTTGTAAATAAGTGAAAAGATGGATAAGACATATTATAAAGAGCTAATTGAAAAATATTTCGAAGAAACGATCACGGATGTCGAGATAAAAGAACTGTCAGACTGGATAAAGAATGACCGTCAGTTGCACGACTGGTGGGAACAAGAGTTTGAGAGATCGGATTCCTCCATGAATCCGGTGTTGCGTGATAAACTTTTTGCCCGGATAAAAGAAGAGACTTTGGGAAAGAAAGTGCGAACCCTCCGTATCATCCCTTGGAAATGGGTTGCTGCAATTTTATTACCTGTCTGTGTCGCTTTCTTCACTTACTATCTTTTAGATTCTTCTCCAACGGCAGAAACACCCTTTATTGTGAAAGCGGGCAAAGGAGATAAAGCAACCATCGAATTGCCGGACGGAACGAATGTCGTTCTCAATTCTGCTTCGCAATTAAGCTATCTGACTAACTTCGGAGAAAATGTGCGTCGTGTGCAACTGAATGGTGAAGCCTATTTCAAAGTAGCTCATGATGAAAAGCGCGCCTTTATTGTACAGGTAGGCGATTTGGAAGTGAAAGTACTCGGTACTTCTTTTAATGTATCTGCCTATGAAGATGCCAAAGACGTGACAGTCGTTCTTTTGGAAGGAAAAGTAGGGGTCTATGCGCAGAAAATGTCGCATATCATGAAGCCCGGCGACAAAATAGAATATAATAAAGCCACTCATAAGATAACAGCCACTCAAGTACACCCGAGTGACTACATTGAATGGACGAAAGGAAATATCTATTTTGAGAAAGAATCTTTGGAAAATATAATGAAAACCCTTTCACGCATCTATGACGTAGAGATTCGTTTCGACTCCAATAAACTACCTAATGAATATTTCACCGGAACCATTCCGGGAGGTGGCATACAGAATGCATTGAATATCCTGATGCTTACTTCACCTTTCTATTATGAAATGGACGGTTCGGTGATTGTTTTGAAAGAGAAATAAGTGGAACTTTCATAGAGTATCTTTGTTTATTCATCGAATAACGTCTATATTTGTGGTACACTAATTTGAAGATGCAATGAATACATTGGAACGTAAATTGCCGATAGGGATACAGACATTTGAAAAGATGCGTGCAGAGGGGTGTTTGTATGTGGATAAAACAGCCATTATATATCAGATAGCAGCTACTAAAGTGCCTTATTTTCTTAGTCGTCCCCGTCGTTTTGGCAAAAGTCTGCTAATTTCCACTTTTGAAGCCTACTTTCAGGGTCGTAAAGACCTTTTTGAAGGCTTGGCAATTGAAAAGTTAGAGACGAAGTGGGAGCAATATCCGGTTCTGCATCTTGATTTGAATGCGAAGAAATATGAGACGGCGGCAGATTTGGTCGCCATGCTAAACCAGTATTTGGAGAAATGGGAAGCCGTATATGGTGATGAGAAGAAAGACCGTAGTCCTGAAGAACGTTTTAGTTATATCATTGAGCAAGCCTACCTGAAAACAGGAAAAGGAGTTGTGGTATTGGTTGATGAGTATGATAAACCTTTGCTGCAAGCCCTTTTAGATGAGAACCTGTTGGATGAATACCGTCGTATTCTGAAAGCCTTTTATGGTGTACTGAAAAGTTCCGACCGCTATCTTCGGTTTATATTCTTGACAGGAGTCACAAAATTTGCCCAAGTAAGTGTGTTCAGTGATTTGAATCAGCTGAATGATATAAGTATGAAAATTCCATACGCCAATATTTGTGGTATTACTAAAAAGGAGTTAGTATCCACATTTACTCCCGAGTTGGAGCGGTTGGCAGAAGTGCAGGAGATGTCTTTTGAAGATACTGTCGATAAAATGACGGCGATGTACGATGGCTATCACTTTACATATAGCGAAGATGGATTGTTTAACCCCTTCAGTGTCCTCAATGTCTTTGATGGATTAATGTTTGATAATTACTGGTTCCAGACCGGTACTCCTACCTATCTTGTAGACCTGCTGAAACAAAGTGATTATGATTTACGTTTGCTGATAGATGGCTTGGAAGTAGGAAGTTCCGGATTTGCCGAATACCGTGCAGAGACAAAGAATCCCCTTCCGATGATCTACCAAAGTGGTTATCTGACAATTAAAAACTTTGATAAATCATTGAACCTATATACGCTAGGTTTTCCGAATGATGAGGTAAAATATGGCTTTCTTAAATTCCTGATCCCCTATTATACACCCATCTCTTCTGATGAAACGGATTTTAATGCAGTTAAGTTTGTCCGTGAACTTCAGTCGGGCGACGTTCATTCCTTTATGGAACGTATGAAATCATTCTTTGCCGACATTCCCTACGAATTGAACACAAAGACCGAACGGCATTATCAGGTTATCTTTTATCTCGTCTTTAAGTTGATGGGACAATATGTAGATGCAGAAGTCCGTAGCGCAAAAGGTCGTGCCGATGCCGTGGTGAAAACGAAAGACCGTATTTATGTTTTTGAGTTTAAACTGGAAGGAACTGTTGACGAAGCTCTGAAACAAATAGATGAAAAAGGATATTTGTTACCTTACCGGACAGACGGACGTGGGCTAGTAAAAGTGGGAGTTTCCTTTAATGCTGAAGAACGTAATATTGGTGAGTACAAAGTAATATAATCGTTTATTGAGTAAAATATAGAATAGAGCCATTCCGGAGCCCGCTTCTTTGGAATGGCTTTTTTATTCTCTAATTTAAATAAGTTAACGAGAGTTAAAGTCTGATAGGCGATTGGACGAGCGAATATAGCAGTCTGTATATCTATCAAACAACTTAAAAGTTTTGATATATGAAAAACAGAAAAACCTTTGAAAAACTCCCTGAAACGTTGAAAGGGAGAAGTAAGAACCGGAGAACATTACGGGCTATCTGGTTAGTATTGTTTTTAAGTATTTCTTTTACCACCTATTCTCAAGTTACGGTAAACGTGAAGGATCTTTCTTTAAGAGCATCCTTAAAGAAGATTGAGCAGGTAAGTAGTTACAAATTTTTCTACAATGAGAATCTTCCTGAATTAAATCAGAAAGTTTCGTTGGATGTGCAGAATGCAACTATTGAACAGCTCATGAACAAAATTCTGGCAGGAATGGACCTGACTTACAAGAAAGAACAAGAAAATGTAATTGTTTTGATTCGTAAACTTCAGAAGAATCAAACTACTAGAAAAGTAATGGGAACGATAGTCGATGAAAAAGGCGAACCTATTATTGGGGCTAGCGTCTTGGTGAAAGGCACTACTATGGGGACAATAACAGATTTCGATGGAAAGTACAAACTTGACAATGTACCAGAGAATGCGATGATATCTATTTCATATATTGGTTATCAACCGGTAGAGTTTAGTGCTTCAAACAGTAAAGATTTAGCTCAAATTACTCTGAAAGAGGACAGTAAGGTGTTGGATGAAGTAGTTGTTACAGCACTCGGTATTTCCCGTAAAGAGAAAAACTTATCATATGCCACACAAGCAGTTGCCGGAAAAGAATTGGAGCAGGTACGTGACTTGAATGTTGTCAATTCTCTTTCCGGTAAAGTAGCAGGTTTGGATATTAGTAAAGTATCTTCCGGTTTAGGAGGTTCTTCTAAGATTTCATTACGTGGAAATCGTTCTATTAGTGGTAACAATCAGGCATTGATTGTTGTCGACGGTGTACCTATTGATAATACATCTTCCACCACTCGTTCGCAGGGTTCGGATGGCAAGGCACTAACGGGAGGATTTGATTCAGGAGACGGTATCTCTTCTATCAATCCTGCTGATATCGAATCGATTAATGTCTTGAAAGGAGCATCGGCGGCAGCTTTGTACGGTTCACGTGCTAGTAATGGCGTAATTATTATAACTACCAAAAAAGGAACTGCGGGACAAGGATTAGGTGTCACCTATTCATCTTCTTTCTCAATAGATTCTCCCAATATAATGTTAGACCTGCAAGATGAATATGCACAAGGTTCGGGAGGACAATATAATAAAAACACTTTATATAATTTTGGTCCTAAGATGGAAGGTCAGATGGTAGAGCATTGGTCTAACAATCCTAATTATGCCGGAGATAAGGAATACGCTTTAACTCCCCAACCCAACAATGTAAAAGATTTCTTTAATACAGGTATCAATTGGTCTAATTCAGTTGGGGTATCCACCGGGACGGAAGAGACACAAGCCCGTTTTTCTCTGAACCATGATTATGCAACGGGAATTGTACCTCAAAACCGTTTGAATCGTGCTTCCGCTTCTTTACGTTTGAATTCGAAACTAAGTAAGAGTATAGAAGTCGATGCAAAAATCAACTATATGAACCAAAAGGTAAAAGGTAAACCTTGGACGGGAGAGAATATTTTCAACCCTGTGCGTCAGATTTATACCATGCCGAGAAATATCGTGTTGGATGATGCTAAAACATACGAATATGTAAGTACAGGAGGCACGATAAAGACATTGCAACATCATTGGCTGCCGGGTGGCGCAGACCTTTCTCAGAATCCATATTGGGTTGTTAATCGCAATGTACGGTCAGACGAGCGTAATAAAATATTGGCAATGGGTTCTGTAAAATGGACTATACTCGAAGGATTGAGCTTAATGCTACGTTCCAGTGTAGATTATTATCACGATTCTGGTGAATTCAAATTATATAATGATACCTATCAGAGAGCACCGAACGGCGATTATATATTAGATTCCTATGACTCTTTTGAATGGAACAATGACTTCTTGTTGACTTATGCCAAAACCTTGAGTGAGGATTGGACTTTTGACGTAAACTTTGGTGGAAGCACCTTCTATCAAAATCGAAAAGGAAGCAGCTATTCAAACACAGAGTTACTGGCGGAAAACTTATTCTCACAATCCAACGCAAAGAATTTGGTGGGAGACAATTCTTTATTCCGTCGTAAACTGAACTCATTTTATGGTTTTGCACAAGTAACTTATAAAGGATTCCTTACCTTGGATGTGACAGGTCGTAATGACTGGTCGTCCACTCTGCCAAAGTCGAGTTTCTCTTATTTCTATCCATCGGTAGGATTGTCGGCTGTATTGAGTGATATAATCAAGATGCCCGAATGGTTCAACTTTGCTAAAGTGAGAGCATCTTATGCACAAGTGGGTAATGATACAGACCCTTTTATTATCAATCAGACCTATTCGTATATTGCAGGAGGAAATAATGGATATGTATACAAGTCAAGTAAATTGCCTGCTGTAGACTTGAAACCGGAAAAAACCGGTTCGTTTGAAATGGGTGTTGATGTTCGCTTCTTTGGTGACCGTTTGGGACTGGACTTTTCTTATTATAACTCAAACACTACTAACCAGTTGATTTCTATACCCATGCCTTTGGCTTCCGGTTATCAGAACCGTTTTATAAATGCAGGCAAGGTACAAAATA
Organism: Bacteroides sp.; assembly: GCF_052357945.1. Lineage (GTDB taxonomy): Bacteria > Bacteroidota > Bacteroidia > Bacteroidales > Bacteroidaceae > Bacteroides. The sequence goes on from NZ_DAWCXD010000001.1 coordinate 54,902, forward strand.
AAGGCGTTGAAATCAAACTATATGGTACCCCGATAGAAACAAAAGCTTTCTCTTGGATTACTCAATTCAACTTCAGCAAGAATACTAATACAATAAAAGAATTGACAGAAGACGTAAAGACAATAACTTTAGGCTCTGAAGATTTCATAGCGAATGTTGTTGCTGAAGAAGGAGGATCCTTTGGTGATATTTACGTACGTGGATTTCAGCGTAATGATGCCGGTGAGATACTGGTGGGAACAAACGGATTGCCAAAATTGACCTCTAAGAAAACAGTGAAAGTAGGCAATGCAAATCCTGACTGGACAGGTGGCTGGTCAAATACATTCAGATATAAGAACTTATCATTGAATGTCTTGATAGATACTAAACAGGGAGGTAAAATTGTATCTTTCACAGACGCAGTTTTGAGTGGGTATGGTTCTACTGCACGTACTTTAGCCGGACGTGAGGGTGGTATTGTATTTCCTGGAGTATTGGATAGTGGAGAGAGGAATACGAAAGAAATCAACGCAGAAACATTGTGGACCACTTTAGGAGGTCGTAACAATCCGGTGGGTGAAGTATTTGTATATGATGCATCTTTCATTCGTCTGAAAGAAATCTCACTTTCCTATTCTTTCCCTAAATCAGTATTAGGTAAATTGCCTTTCACCGGATTATCCTTAGGAATCTATGGGAAGAATCTTTGTTACCTACAAAGTAAGGCCGGAATCTTTGATCCGGAAATGACGGTAGGTACAGGAAATAATCAGGCGTTGGAAGCTTTTGCTTTGCCTTCCACCCGCTCATTTGGTATTAATCTGAACGTATCTTTTTAATGAATAAACTTTAGAATTATGAAGAAAATAAACTATCTATATTTATTGTTGCTGACCGTGGTAACTTTATGGGGATGCTCCGATTTCGAAGATTTGAATAAAGATGATACGAAACTTCCGGAGCTTGGGATGTCGCACGTTGGTGCAGCTTTTGCATATTCACAATATTGGGGAATGTATGCCGACCGTTATGAGTTTGAACTAGTAAGTTCGGTTATGTCCAACTTGTACGTTCAGTATTTCACGAATGTAACCCCGTCTTTCCAGTCGGATAGATTTGCCGCTCCCGATAAATTCTCAAGAAGAGCATGGGCTACATACTATCTGAAAGCGCTTCCGCAATTGGAAACCGTACTTGAAATGACCGAAAACACATTACCTGTGGCACATGCGGTTGCTTTAGTTTGGAAAGTGCAAATATCTCATCGCGTAGCCGATTTATATGGGCCAATGCCTTATTCTGATGCAAATAATGCCCAGGTAAGCGTGAAATATGATTCACAGGAGGAAGTTTATAAACAGATGTTTGTGGATTTGAATACGGCTATTACGGTATTGGCTCAAAACAGAACAGCGAATGCATTTGGTACAGACGACCAAATATATAGTGGAAGTGTAGAAAAATGGTATCGGTTCGCTAACTCTTTGAAATTACGTTTAGCTATGAGAATTTCGGATATAAGCTTTGCCGATGCTAAAAAATATGCAGAAGAAGCGGTAGAGGCCGGACTGATGGAAAATGCCGATGATGATGCTTTCCTTATAGCTACTTCCTCATCAACCACTCCTTATGGTTGGCTTTCTGCTTGGGGAGAAACTTACATGAGTGAGGCAATGCAAAGTATATTGGTCGGTTACGATGACCCGCGTTTGCCCGTATTCTTCAATAAGCCTGTTGACGAGACATATAATAGCAATTATAGAGGTGCACGCAATGGTATGAATTCTATTGAAATGGGACTTGCAGAACATGCAAAAAATACATTATCCTTGTTGGGTTCGCGTTTTTCTGACTCCGATTCTAAAAATACGGAGCCGCTAATGGTTATGAATGCGGCTGAAAGTTATTTCTTGAGAGCGGAAGGAGTGATTAAAGGATGGAATATGGGTGGAACTGTTGAAGCATTATATAAGAAAGGCATTGAATGTGCTATGAAAACATGGGGAATCCCGGATGAGGCTATTACGGCTTACATAACTTCCGATAAATTGCCGATGGCTCCGGGGGGCTATTTTAATACTCCGGCAATGAATCAGTTCCCCGTTAAATTATCTGCCGACGAGTCCGAACAGTTGGAACAGATTGCGTTACAAAAATGGTTGGCTCTGTTCCCTTACAATTCGTTAGAGATGTATGCTGATATACGCCGTACCGGTCGTCCGCATCTTTACGACCGCATACATACAGATGATGAAACAATAGGAGTGAATCAACTTCCGGCTCGTTATTTATATCCGGAGGACGAAATCACTAAAAATAAATCAGAATATCAGAATGGATTGAAATTACTTGGTGGTGAAGATAAGATAACTACACGTGTTTGGTGGGATATAAAATAAGAAATAAACATTATGAATACTAAATATTTTACAATTATAGCATTTATGCTTTTTGTGAGTGGAGTTTTCTCCACTCATGCTCAAAATCGGTTGGATTTTCTTTTGAATACTTTGAAAGATGGCGGTAAATCTGACTATGTGATGATTTTTGCTCATCGTGGTGATTGGCGGAATGCTCCGGAGAATTCACTTCAAGCGTATAAGAGCTGTATTGATGCCGGATTTGACGGCATTGAAATTGATGTGCAAATGACAAAAGACAGCGTCATAGTCATGATGCATGACCAGACGATAGACCGTACAACAACGGGAACCGGTAAAGTGTCTGATTATACTTGGACGGAATTGAAAGATTTAAAACTAAAAAGTCCTATCGGGGTGATTACTCGCCAAAGAATACCTACTTTTGAAGAAGTGTTGGAATTAGCTAAAGGTAAAATTTTAATTCAAGTAGACAAATGGCAGCCCATCAAAGAAAAAGTGATAGAGGTTGCGAAAAAACAGGGATGCCTGGAACAAATAATTTTGCGTGGAACGACAGATAGCAAGCATGTAGCCCAGACTTATGGTAAACTGTTGGACGGAGTAAATTATATTCCAGTATTAGTTTGCAAGGGAGAAGGTGATGATGAGAAACTGGATGATTTTATGGATAATATTGAGACATCTGTTATTAGTCTTTCTTTCACAAGAGATGATTTTCCTGTGATAGACCGGGCTAAAGAAATAAAAGATAGAGGATTCCGCATTTGGTACAATTCATTGTGGGCGGACTTTAATGGTGGACATGATGATGAAATGGCGATGGACGATCCGGAGAACAGTTATGGCTGGTTACTGAAAAAAGGAGCCAATATAATATTCAGTGACCATCCGTTCCTGTTGGATGCATACCTGAAGAAAATAGGAAGAAGATAAACTAACACATAAACGAGATGAAAAAACTTATATTAATCGTAGTTGCTGTATTGGCAGCAGTTCAACTCTATTCGCAGGATAGAGTAAGTTTGATACGCGAGAAGCTGCTGAATCGTGACCAAAGCACAGTTATAGTTGCCTCTCATCGTGGAGATTGGCGTAATTTTCCGGAGAATTCATTGGAGGCGATAGATAATGCTATAAAAATGGGCGTGGATATTGTCGAATTGGATGTGCAGCGTACTAAAGACGGACAGTTGATACTAATGCATGACCCCACATTAGACCGTACATCTACGGGAAAAGGGAAAATAGCCGAAGTTACATTGGATTCTATACGCAAACTGAAACTGAAGAACGGTTGTGCAATTCGTACCATTCATAATGTACCGACACTTGAAGAAGCTCTACTGCATGCTAAGGGTAAAATCATGTTGAATTTAGATAAAGCCGACCGCTACTTTGAGCAGGTATATGCATTGATGAAAAAGACGGGAACGACTAAACAAATCATTATGAAAGGAAACAAATCTGCCGAAGAAGTAAAAAAGCAGTTTGGTGATTATTTGAATGATGTTATCTATATGCCTATTGTCAATTTGGATACTCATGGTGCGGAACAGCAGATTGAAACTTTTATTAAAGATATGCAACCAGTCGCTTTTGAATTGCTTTTTGTCAAAGATTCAAATCCGCTTCCAGTCAAATTGAAATCGTCTCTTGACGGCCGGGCATTAATTTGGTACAACACCCTTTGGGATACAATGGCTGGCGGGCATGATGATGATATGTCCTTAAAGAATCCAGATGACGGCTATGGATATCTTATCGATACACTTGGGGCAAGAATCATACAAACCGACCGCCCTCAATATCTGCTTGACTATTTGCGAAGCAGGAAACTACACGACTAATAGTAAATTTGCATTTATTTTTATATAGGCTTATTCCGGGCTTTATAGTTCGGAAAAGCCTGTTTTATACTTAAAAAAATAACGATACATGAAAGAAAATTTGATATTGTCAGGAGCAGTTTTGATTTCAACAGTGCTGGTATCCTGCCAATCACAGCATAAGGAGAAAGTTCGTCCGAATGTTATTTTCATCTTAGCGGACGACTTGGGGTGGACGGATTTGTCATGTTATGGCAGTCGTTTTTATGAGACACCCAATTTAGACCAACTGGCTAAAGAAGGTGTCCGTTTTACGAACGCTTATGCTGCTTGTCCGGTAAGCTCGCCTACACGTGCATCTTTTCAAACGGGAAAATATCCGGCACGTTTGCATTTGACTGATTATATTCCCGGTGGCTATTCCATTCCTTCAAGAAAAAAACAGATTGAAGAATATTGTCCGGTACTCCCGATCGATTTTGTGCAAAATATGCCTTTGGAAGAATTGACTATTGGTGAAGCATTGAAGCAAGAAGGCTATCAGACAGCTCATATTGGTAAATGGAACTGTTCGATAGACTCATTGACCTATCCCCAATATCAGGGATATGATATAAATATAGCCGGTTGTAATAAAGGTGGTCCGGGTAAAGGAGGATATTTTTCACCCTATCATAACCCTTATTTGAAAGATGGGCCGGAGGGAGAATATCTGACGGACCGGTTGGGTGATGAATGTATCCGTATCATACGTCAATTCAAAGATGCTCCTTTCTTTATCAATCTGCCTTTTTATCAGGTGCACACTCCATTGTTGGCGAAACCGGATAAAGTGAAATATTTTGAAGAAAAGGCTTTACGGATGAACTTGGACACTTGCCGTACTTTTGATGAGAATCCGGCATGGAAGTCTATGCAACCTTATCAAGATGCTTCTCATCATGAAAGGCTTGTACATAGCAACGCCGTATATGCTGCTATGCTCGCCAGTATGGACGAGAATATTGGGCGAATAATAAATGAGTTGAAGCGCTTGAAACTTTATGATAATACTATTTTGATTTTTACTTCGGACAATGGAGGTCTTGCTACTTCTGAAGGCTCGCCAACTTCCAACCGTCCATTGCGGGGTGGAAAAGGATTTACTTATGAAGGTGGTATTCGTGAACCTCTGATAATACGTATGCTGGGAGTTACGATTCCTGCTACTATTTGCGATGAAGTAATAACTTCTACCGATTATTATCCTACAATTTTAGAAATGACAAATAGCAAAATGCAGCCACAACAACATTTGGATGGTATATCTTTCCTAGCTTTGTTGCAGGATAAAAAAGAACATTTGGATAGGGATGCTGTCTATTGGCATTTTCCTCATTATTCCAATCAGGGTGGCAGACCTTCGGGGGCCATTCGTTGGAATAATTATAAATTGATTGAATTTTATGATACTGGTACAGTTGAGTTGTATGATTTGTCTAAAGACATATCCGAACGCAATAACCTTGCAGAACAGAATAAAGTGTTAACTGACGAACTTTTAAATAAACTGCATCATTGGCGTATTGAAGTTAATGCAACAATGCCGACTAAGAATCCTTTGTGCACGACTTGTAAACAATAATAGAATAGTATTTATGATAAAGAAGCTGCTGAATTTCTACAAAATTTCTTCTCCGCTAGCTAGTGGAGAGGTTGATTCCGAACGTTCTTCCCGCTTTAAGCGCATCCGTTGGGCTACATTTTTGTCGGCTACTACCGGATATGGCATTTACTATGTTTGTCGCCTTAGCATGAACGTAGTGCGCAAGCCGATTGTAGAGGAAGGAGTCTTTTCCGAGACTCAATTAGGAATCATCGGTTCTTGTCTGTTTTTTGTGTATGCAGTGGGTAAGTTGACGAATGGTTTTCTTGCCGACCGTAGCAGTGTACGGCGTTTTATGTCTACCGGGTTATTGTGTTCCGCTTTGATAAATTTATGTTTAGGTTTCACTAGCTCCTTTTATGCTTTTGTCTTACTTTGGGGATTGAATGGTTGGTTTCAGTCAATGGGAGCGGCATCCGGAGTGGTTTCGCTCACTCGGTGGTACAGTAGTAAAGAACGGGGAACTTTTTACGGCTTTTGGTCTGCTAGTCATAATTTGGGTGAAGCATTAACCTTTATTTCCATAGCCTTATTAGTCAGTTGGATGGGATGGAGGTATGGGATGATTGGAGCTGGCATTATTGGGATATTAGGTTTCTTTATGATGCTTGTCTTTATGCGTGATACGCCACAGAGTCAGGGATTCTTGTTGAACAAAAATTCTTCATCTGTGGATTCCCATTCTTTGTCTGGTAAACAAACGGAAGATTTCAACAAAGCACAAAAGGCTGTCTTGAAGAATCCTGCAATTTGGATTTTGGCTCTGTCCAGTGCATTTATGTATATTAGCCGCTATGCGGTAAATAGTTGGGGTGTTTTCTATCTGGAAGCTCAAAAGGGATATTCTACGCTGGATGCCAGTTTTATAATATCAATCAGTTCTATCTGTGGGATCATTGGAACGGTATTTTCCGGTATCATTTCCGATAAAATGTTTTCCGGCAGTCGTAATATTCCAGCTTTAGTATTTGGGTTGATGAATGTAATAGCACTTTGTTTGTTTCTCTTGGTTCCGGGCGTACATTTTTGGATAGACGTGTTGGCAATGGTACTTTTCGGTTTAGGTATCGGAGTTTTGATCTGTTTTCTGGGTGGTTTGATGGCAGTGGATATTGCTCCTCGCAATGCGTCGGGTGCTGCTTTGGGGGTGGTTGGTATCGCCAGTTATATCGGAGCCGGATTGCAGGATGTGATGAGCGGTGTACTAATAGAAGGGCAAAAGACTGTTCAAAATGGCGTTGATGTTTATGATTTTACCTATATCAATTGGTTTTGGATTGGTGCGGCATTGTTGTCTGTTCTCTTTGCTTTGTTGGTTTGGAATGCAAAATCAAAAGAAAATGAGTAATTAAGGTAGAATTACGATATTTTTCAGTAGGTGTTCAGCCATTTTGGAGAGATAGATTTCGATTCTTCCAAAATGGCTTTTTTTAGATAGCATTCCTTGGGTTCTTTTTTAGATTCAAATACATCTTAAAAAACGCCAATTTAGGCAATGTTTCATATCCGATTTAGCCTTTTTTTCTGTTTCTTTTTTCTCTTTGTAGCGGGAGTCCTATTTCTGCCAACAAAGAAGATTATAAACTCTAAATATTGAATTATGAAAACAGAAAGTTTTACTCATTACATGAGTCGGATTATTGAAGGGCTGAAGAGTGAAGAACGTTATGGCACAGCTTATATTTATGGATATGCTTTGAAAGCTTTTCATAAATACAGAGGGAAGGATAATATACCCTTTAGTATATTTGACAAGGCTGAAATGAAGCGTTTCGAGCGATACTTGCTTGATAATAAACGGAGTTGGAATACTATTTCTACTTATTTCCGTGCTTTGCGTGCCGTTTACAACCGAGCTGTGGATGAAGAGATTATAGAAGGTGAATTTCGCCTGTTCCATAATGTGTTTACCGGAGTGACGTCCGAGAAGAAACTGGCGTTAGAAGCCGGAGAGATGCGTGAATTGATTGATATGGAGATAAAAACAGCAGATAAAAAGAAGCTGAATAACTTCGGGGGATTACAGCAGGCACGTGATCTGTTGACGTTAATGTTATTGCTGCAGGGTATCGGGTTTGCAGATTTGATTCATCTGAAAACCAAAGAGCTGAATAAAAATCAAAGAGGGCAATATTTCCTGCATTTTCGTCGCCAAAAGACGGGTACAGAATTGACTATCCAAGTCTCATCGGAAGCGATGGCGATCATTCAGCGTTATCGTAGTAAGGATTTATCTTCTCTTTATTTACTAGACTTGCTCGACTGGAGAAGCAGAGGAGAAGAAGCATATCACGAATATCGTCGGCAACTTCGTCATTTCAACTATAATCTTTCCCGTTTGGCGATGTTTTGCAATATTGGGGCAAACGTCAGTTCTTATACAGCCCGTCATACGTGGGCGACATTGGCGAAATATTGTGAAATACCAGAAGAAGTTATTTCTGAAGGTTTGGGACATTCTTCTCTCGAAGTGACACGTACTTATTTGAAACGTTTTGAGAACGAAAAACTTAATAAAGCCAACAAGATAATATTTGATTACGTATTCAAAGGAAATCAAAGGCTTTGGAATAGTTGACACAATAGCACTATGTAATTAAATAAAGATGTTACTTGCTAAGTAACGGAAATGAATTAGGATTCGACAAATATATGAAATATATTGAGAAATTTATCTTCTTTTTATTGATTTCTTATCTACAAACAAAAAAGACCATAAGCATACTGCCAGAAAAACTACTTATTGCATATTGAATATAGATTGAGTTGCGAAAAACACAAAATTCTCCTCTATCCGCTTTCCTTCACTTTGGTGCAGATAAACTCTTCTTGTGTATATTCCTTGATGAGGATTACAACAAATGACATGATTACCGGTGTACAGCGCCCTGTTCTAGTCGTAAGATTCATTTCCGTTACTTAGCAAGTAATTAAACGGTTTGTATGGGTAATAACTTATTTAATAACAAAACAAAGTGAAGTATGAAAAGAATCAATTTCTGTTTTATGCTGCTTTTAGCAGTAATGATTATCGGGTGTGATGACGGCGAACTTGTCCAGCTACAAAAAGATGTAACAGACCTCAAATCGAGAGTTGAAACACTGGAAACTTGGTGTAACACGGCAAACACACAAATTTGTGCATTGCAAGGGCTTGTCACTGCATTAGAGCAAAACGACTACGTGACGGGAGTTACGCCAATTGTGGAAAATTCAAAAGAAGTGGGTTACACTATTTCTTTCAGTAAAAGTAATCCTGTCACCATCCGGAACGGAGAGAAAGGCGCAGATGGCGTTACTCCCGTTATCGGCGTAAAGCAGGACACGGATGAAAACTACTATTGGACGGTGAAGATTGGTGATGCAGAATCGGTATGGATGAAGGATGCCGCAGGAAATAAGATTCGTACGACAGGCAATTCCCCCATATTGAGTGTCGCAGAATTTGAAGGTCAGTTTTACTGGAAGATAGATGACCAATGGATGCTCAATAATGGTCAGAAAGTACCCGTGACAGGAGAGCAGGGCGATGCCATTTTTGCAGAAAACGGCATTGACTATCAGAGCGACCCGGAAAATGTTATATTCACATTGGCAGACGGAGTGACTAAAATTACACTGCCTAAGACTACTTTTGTAACCATCGGTTTTGACAGCTATGAAGTATTTTATGCTTCGGCAACCGATAATTCGATTACGCTGATTTTACCGTCCACTCTAAAAGAAGAAGATTATACGGCTATCACAGCAACTGTGACCAATGAAAGCGGAACAGGTATGGATATTCAAACCCGCTCTGTCGCCACGCAGGAAATATGGGGCGTGCAAGTCACTAAACCGAGCTTTGCATCTGGTACTGTCATTGCAGGGAGTGCCAAAGTAACGATCACCGCGCCTGCCAATATCAAACTTTCGGCAACCGCCTTGCTCAAAGCAACCATTACCGATAAAAACGGCAAAGAGTTTGCCGTTACCCGACCTGTAAAATATTTTGATGGTGTGATTGTGGAAAGTACGGCAGGAAACTTGAATACTGTTGTTACGGATGGCTCTGTACGCAACCTCGCTATTAAAGGCAGCATGAACGCGGACGACTTCGCATATATCAGGCAATCATTGAACGTATTGGAAGTATTAGACTTGTCAATGACCGATCTGACTGTCATGCCCAACCGTGGACTGGCGTTTTATAACCCTCAAACCGCGAATACCACTCTCAAACGAGTTATTCTTCCAGCTACTGTTACCGCGATTGAAGAAGCCGCATTTGCCAATTGTCGCGCATTGGAAACGATTGATACGGAGAACGCCCTAAGCATTGGGAAATGGACTTTTGAAAACTGTGTAAGTCTGCGCAACCTTCGTGTAGGCGAGAAAATGGAAACCATCTACGATTCGGCATTTATGAATTGCACCGCTTTGGGAACCATCAATATCCCGGGAAGTGTGCAGACTCTGGGACGCTGGTTGTTCCAGGGGTGCGAAAGCTTGGAAACTATTACTCTTAACGAAGGGCTCCGTGAACTTTCGGCTTCTACATTCTACGGTTGCGGTGTCGTATCGATTCGTATTCCTTCAACTGTAACCGAAATCCCTGATTTCGCATTTCAGGAATGTAGCAAACTGGAACGGATAATAATGCATGACAGAGTCACTTCGATAGGACAAGGGGTGTTCACTCGTTGTTATTCTTTGAAAAATGTAAAGATTCCCGTTGGTGTAACTGTGATTCGCAACAATACATTTGATGAGTGCAAAAGTTTAGGATCTGTGATCTTTCATGATGGTATTACGGAGATTCAGGAACGCGCATTTGGTTATTGTACCCATTTGGAAGGAGAGACGACAGGAGGATATCTTACGCTTCCCTCTTCATTGACAACTTTGGATAATGGAGCATTTCAGGACTGCACTAGCCTGTTGGCTGTTGATATGTCGAAGACAGCCGTTACGACTATACCAGAGAATCTTTTTGCTCATTGTGGGAAGCTTTCTGCCATAACTTTACCCGAAAATTTGCAAACAATAGGAGAATGGGCGTTCACGACATGTCCCGTGGCAGGAATAACATTACCTGCCAGTGTGACTTCTGTAGGAAACTATGCTTTCTGGCAGTGTGCAAAATTGAAGCAGGTTTACTCTAAGGCTCTGACAGCTCCGACTATCGGTGCGCAAACATTTGACCCTGAATACAAAACGGGTCGTACAGCGTATACTCCATCAACAGCCGATTACACTTTATGGAACAGTTATTTTGACTCAATAGGAAACTTGTAGATAATTAGGCCTGACTTTTTGTATCAATTATTTGAACATATATCTATCTTTGCCGTTCCGGAATCGTTGCAGTCTTCTGCCTGTTTCCGGAATGGCTTTTTTATAATCAATTAAATGAAAAGTTTTATGGAAAATTCATGTAATGATGAATTGTTTTGTTCATTGAAAAATGAACTTCGTGAAGTAACCGCACAAATCAATGTGCATAGTGAAAAATTAATGGATCTGCTCGACCAAAAAAAAGAATCGTCAGTCAACTGACTCGAGAGATGTCGCATCTCACGCCTGTCATCATCGAGTATCGGGGAAATCCGAAGCAATATGTCTCTGTTGTGCTCGATGCCATCAATCAGGGTAGGTTGACGTATGACGGAATAGCAAATTGCGAACAGACTTTTCGTGCGTTAGCAAGCGTTGTAGATGTGATAAGCCCTAAGAATGGGAAAACGCTTAGTGTAGAGACGCTGGTGTCTTATGAGAAGAAAAAGCGTGCCGGAGAATTTGAGGAAAAATAATATAAAATAAAAAGACGATTGTTGTATAGTTGAACAACAATTCGTGTATTTGCAATATGGAAAAGAAACGTAAGATCCGTACTGAAATAGATAAAGCATTAAAAATAAAGGAGGAATATTATGCAAATAAACAATCATCAAATAGTAGATTATGACGCTGTTCTTGATGCGAAATTTGGAGCAGAAGGTACTCCCGAACGTGCGGAAGCAGAAGAAAAAGCGTATGCTTTCTACACCGGGCAAATTATCGAAGACGCAAGGAAAAAGGCTAAGATTACTCAAGCAGAGTTAGCCCGACGTATCGGTTCCGACCGTTCTTATATTTCAAGAGTGGAAAGTGGTCAGACAGAACCTAAGGTTTCTACCTTCTATCGCATCATGAATGCGTTAGGTTGTAGGATCGAATTTTCGATGTCTTTATAAGAAGCGATTAAAAAAAACATGGTGGGAAATTTGAAAAAGACAGTTATCTTTTTCAAATTTCCCACCGTTTTTTTGAGGAAGAAAAAGGAAAAGGTGAGGGTAGGTGAGGGTAAATTTCTAACATTCGTATTTTTTTTTAGAAGAAAATAGAAGAATAGAAATAAGAAATATAAAAATGAAAAGTTGCAAAAGTACCCTCACCAACCCTCACCTTTTTGCGTGCGAAGGAGATGAAATCTTATTCATATAGCCTGTTTGATTTCACCTGTTCTGTATCAATAATGAATACAGTGTATCTTCTCCCGTTTTTTCCCTTATGAAATTCGAAGCCGTGTTTGGACATCACTTTTCCTAGTTGGGCTTTGGTTCCGTGAGAATATTGATACCCCGTCCGTTCGCGAATCAATTCCGCAATTTCAGTGACCGTCAGATAATGCACCTTTTCGAAACGTTCCGGTTTGCGGATATGTGTCAACACCAGTTCTTCTTCCGGTGAGTGGAAAATGAAATCCTCGTTGTTTTCTTCAATCCGTGAGTTTTCCGACTGGGTGAACCAATACTGATACCCCGGCTTGTTGAGTAGATACTTGATTTGTGCATACAACTGCGCGTAGTTTATTTTGATAAACTCCATCGAGTTGACATGAAAGCAGAGAAAACGGCGGTTACCTGTGGTGTCGTGAAGCACTTCCTGATAATTGCATGTGCCGGCAAAAGAAGCCGTGTGAGGAAAGTTCTGCGAACGCCGCGCGTATGGCAGGCGGATACTGATTACTTTGCGGGTGACTAAATCCTTGAAGATATTCAGTTCCCGTCCGTTCATCCCTTCAAACTCATCCAGATTGATAAGCATCGCCTGCGCTATTTTGGCCAGATCATCCTTGTTGTTCGGGTTGATAAGACCGGTAGAAAGATAGGCGCGCAATTCGGGCGGCAGCAGGTTGTTGATAAACGTAGTCTTTCCGATGTTCTGTATTTCGCTGCAAAGCAACAAAACAGTATGGTTCACCACATCATCTTGTGTGGCGGCAGCGCACATTCCCACCAGATAACGTTCCAGACATTCTACCCAAAATTTCTGGTGACTAGTATGCACGCTGTTGGCAAGGATACCGATATAATCCGTTCCGTCCCATTCAGGCAGCGAGTCTAAATACTCGCGAATAGGATGGTAGGTGATGCTGAAGTCGGAGTAGATCAGATTCTGAATCGTCTTGACGGTGCACGAATAGCCTAGTTCGTTCATCTCCATCCAAATGCTGTTTTCCATCATTTCGTCGAGAATATGGAAAGGTTCCGGTTGCTCTGTGTCCGTTTTCCTTCTGCGATATTCCATGATATGAAGTACCTCGTTGTAGCGTGTATCATAATTTTCTTTGATATGTTGCTCAATCTGTAACATTCGCTTCTGCGTACTATTCAGCTTGCGGGTGTCGAATTCCTCGTTGTGTCCGTAAGCACTCCCGATCAGTGCGTCCATTTCATCCTCGGGAAGATCGGTGAACTGGCTCTTGATAAAAGCTGCCGCCTCTTCCTGGGGGACGCCGTAGCGATTGTACATACAAGCCAGGCAATGCAGGTAGTTGTTCCGGTTGCCGGTGACGTACTTTTCGGATTTATTGTGATAATAGTTCAGAGTCACCATTAAGGAAGCGTGCGAGGAATGGTAGTTGAGTGCCACTTGTTCGGTGAGGGGATTGTTGTCTGGTGCTGTCGTCTTTTTCTTTTTGCCGGATGCCCTTTTCTTCTTTTGAGACTTGAAGAACATCGGTGGCTGTTCCACGATGACAGCTGTGGCATCGGGATTGAAATAAATATCCGGATCGTAAGAGAACAGGCAAGTGCGGCTGACATCCTGTCCGGAAGTGTCGACCTCAACTCCGCAGAGCTGGGCATAAAAGGAAGCGATTTTGTGATAAGCGGCATGATGGAAATCTTCAATTTCCTGAATCGTTTCGGGCAATGTCCCGTCCGTCCGGCATACACGTACCACGATTTTCAGTCCCATTCCTTTGGGACTGATGAAAGCGATGCGGGTGTGGGCACACTTTTTTGCCAGTGCGAGGATGCGTGCCAATGCTTCCTGTGTCTGATGGTCGATGTCTACCACGATGTATCCCAGATACTTGACGAGAGTTGCGTTTGAACGTCCTCCCCGATAGTTGGCTGAAAAGGTGATTTCCGGTAGTTCTATTTTCTTTTCGTTGGCTGCTTTCTCGCCTTGTTCCGCGAAGATTCGGCGCACGTCCTCCACTGTTTCCCGGTATGTGCCGTTGCTGATGGCCGATACGATTTCTTCTTCTGTCATTTCGGCTATGACGCGGTAAAAGTCTTGAAAGATGGTAAAATGATCCATGTTGGTTTGTTCTTTTTAATTTGCGGTTGCAAAGAAATTTGTTTGTAAAATAATAGAATGGAACTTTTCGTTTTTTTGATTAAGTTCCTAGGGTTCTCCCAAATAGCGTATGATCGTTGCCACTTGCCGGGGAGAGAGAAGGCGGTTGCGGGCACGATAGCCTTCTTGTTCGAGTTCTTGCAGGAGCGGAAGGTTGTAGACAATCCAACGACGTAGTATTTGTAAGGCTACTTTAAGGCATACGTTGGGGTTGTAAAGATGAGCTAGTTCCGACTTTTTATAAGTGCGGATATGAAACGGCTGATCCGGATAATACATGATGAATGGTATTTGGTTTATGCTATAAAGTTACTGAAAATTAATGGCTTATTAAAAGAATAACGTCATTATTATTCATAGAATATCAGGAAACTTCGTTGGGGAATCCGGAGGGTGAAAAATGTGTTATCTTTATGTCGTTAACAAATAAGGAACGCGTTCGAAATGTATGAAAATTTAAAATTATTTTATTATGGCAATGACAGTAACTTATTCAGTAGTGCCGCGCAAGAATCCTGCCAAAAAGGATGAGTCGGCCAAGTATTACGCGCAGGCACAGGCTTCGGGAGAGTTGGATTTTGAAGAGTTGTGCGAAGGAATCACCAGTCGGTCTACCTGTACGGAGACAGATGTGCGTGCCGCCATTTCGGGTATTCTTTATGAGGCGAAGCGTGCGTTGAAAGCGGGAAGAATAGTCCGGCTGGGTGATTTGGGTAGTTTGCAGATCGGGTTGAACAGTGAAGGAGCTGTGTCGGTCAAGGAGTTTTCAAGTTCGCTGATTACGGCTGCCCATATTATTTTTCGTCCCGGAAAGACGTTGGCGGACATCACGAAGATTCTTAGCTACCAGCAGGTAACGACGCGTGCGGTGGCCCAAACGGGCGGTAGCGGCAATGAAGGAGAAGACGATGACAAAGGTTCCGGTGGCGGTTCAGACGGTGGTGGAAGCGGAGAAGCTCCGGATCCGGCAGCATGATAACTTTAATATTAGATCAAATGAAAGAAATTGTAACTAAGATTTTGGATGTAATCATGTTCCTTGTGCCTTTCTTCGGAAAAAGAAAGCGGAACAGAATTGTGAGAGAGGTGCGCTTCAATGCTACCCATAAGGAAGTGTGTAATGTGAAAACGACGGAAAGGGAGAAGGACGATGAGAAAGATTAGTCTGATTGTGATTCACTGCTCTGCTACCCGTGTCGATCGCGACTTCACGGCGAAGGATGTGGACACTGCCCATCGCTTTCGGGGCTTTTCGTGTTGGGGGTATCATTATTATATCCGCAAGTCGGGACAGATAGAACCGATGAGGGATGAAGATACGGTGGGTGCTCATGCACGCGGTTTTAATGCGATTAGTTTAGGGGTGTGCTATGAAGGCGGGCTGGATGAGAACGGAAAGGCAGCAGATACACGTACTTCTCGCCAGAAAGAGGCGATACATCGTCTGGTAAGTGAGTTGCAGCAGCGTTATCCGGATGCAAAGGTGGTCGGTCACCGGGACTTGAGCCCTGACACTAATTATAATGGAATTGTAGACCCCTGGGAACGGATCAAAGAGTGTCCCTGTTTTGAGGTGAAAGCAGAGACATGGTGATTTTTATCCTATTTATTACTGTGGTGGTTAATTGACCACCACAGTAGTGAAATACTCTTTAAATACCTCCGCGGCTTTTTCAAGTTGTTCGGGGGTATTTTCTTTTACGTCTTTCAGCTTGTATTCCTGCTCCATTGCTTCATACTTATGTACGCCTAATGTATGATAAGGCAGGATTTCCACTCGTTGCACCATTTTATATTTTCCCAGAGCCTCTCCTAAACGGCGGATGTCTTCCTCGAAATCGCTGTATCCGGGCACTAATACATAACGCAGCCAGAAAGGTTTCTCGTTTTCTTCCAGCCATGCTGCCGTGCGGATGGTTTGCTCGTTACTTCTTCCGGTCAGTGCTTGATGGCGTGCCGGATTGAACTCTTTAATATCCAGCAATACAAGATCCGTCAGTTTGAAAAGTTCTTCTACTTCTTCGTTCCAGATACCGCCGTTGCTGTCTATGCATACATGTATTCCCTTTTCTTTCAGTTCACGCACTAAAGGGACTAGTGCTTTGGCCTGAAACGTAGGTTCTCCTCCGGAGAAAGTGACTCCTCCGCGTTTCCCGAAAAAAGGACGTTGGCTCATAGCCATGCGGACGATTTCTTCCGGTGGGGTAGGTGTGCCTCCTTTTCCGGCTATTGTGTCAGGGTTGGCGCAATATAGGCAGCGGAAATTGCATCCTTGAAGAAAAACGACGAGCCGTAAGCCCGGCCCGTCGAATGTTCCCATACTTTCGTATGAATGTACGTTTATCGTCATATTGAGTAGATCTGATTACATACGTTCGTGGAAGCTACGGCTGATTACTTCCAATTGATGTTCGCGGCTCAACTTCACGAAGTTTACGGCATAACCGGAAACACGGATTGTAAGCTGCGGATATTTTTCCGGATGCTCCATTGCGTCGTAAAGCATCTCACGGTTCAGCACATTTACGTTCAAGTGGTGAGCGCCTTTGGTGAAGTAACCATCCATCATTGTCACCAGATTTTCTACGCGATCTTCTTCAGTAGCTCCCAGTGATTTCGGAACGATGGAGAAGGTGTTGCTGATACCGTCTTGTGAGTCGCGGTAACGCAATTTCGCTACGGAACTCAAAGAGGCGATAGCACCGTTCTTGTCACGTCCGTGCATAGGGTTGGCTCCCGGAGCAAAAGCGACACCTTTGGCGCGTCCGTCGGGAGTAGCACCTGTTTTCTTGCCATACATCACGTTGGAAGTGATGGTGAGCAAAGACAGAGTAGGACGGGCATTCTTGTAAACCGGAAGTTTCTTCAATTCTTCGCTGAAGAAATAGACCAGGTCAACACCCAGGTGGTCTACCTTGTCGTTGTCATTACCGAAGCAAGGGAATTCGCCTTGAATATCGAAACCTTCTGTCAGACCGATGTCATTGCGGCGTGCAGTCACTTTCGCATATTTGATAGCCGACAGTGAATCGAGGGCGATAGAAAGTCCGGCTACACCGTAAGCAAGGTTGATGCGCGGGTTGGTATCTACAAGAGCCATTTGAGCTTTTTCGTAGTAATACTTATCATGCATATAATGGATGATGTTCATTGCTTCGTTGTAAACACGGGCGATTTCTGTCAATACCTTCTTGTAGTTGCTCATTACTTCTTCGAAGTTCAGTGTGTCGCTGGTTAGTACGGGGATATTTTTCACCATTACCGTACCGGTGTTTTCGCAGCGTCCACCATTGATGGCAAGCAACAGGGCTTTTGCCAGGTTGCAACGTGCGCCGAAGAATTGGATTTGTTTTCCGATTTCCTGATAAGATACGCAGCACGCGATTCCGTAGTCGTCAGACTGGCGCACTTCACGCATCAGGTCGTCGTTTTCATATTGGATGGAAGAAGTGTCGATAGATACTTTTGCGCAGAATTCTTTGAATCCTTCCGGCAGTTCCGGGCTCCACAATACAGTCAGGTTCGGTTCCGGTGAAGGGCCGAGGTTGTAGAGTGTTTGCAGGAAACGGAAAGAAGTCTTTGTCACCTTCGTGCGTCCGTCGTTGAGGCGTCCGCCCAGAGATTCGGTTACCCATGTCGGGTCGCCGGCAAAGATGTCGTTGTAAGATTGCATACGCAGGTGGCGCACCATACGCAGTTTGATGACAAACTGGTCGATCAGTTCCTGTGCGAAAGATTCTGTGATGGTTCCTTTGCTCAATTCATATTCCATATAAATGTCGAGGAACGAAGAGACGTTACCCAGTGACATGGCAGCACCGTCTTGTTCTTTTACGGCAGCAAGGTAAGCCATGTATACCCATTGTACTGCTTCTTGTGCGGTGTAGGCAGGACGGCTCAAGTCGAGTCCGTAGTATTCGCCCATTACCTTCATGTCCTTCAATGCCTTGATTTGCTCTGCCACTTCTTCGCGCAGGCGGATGCGGGCATCGGTCATCGGACCGGTAAGGTTACGCAAGTCTTCTTTTTTTGCCTCAATCAGTCGGTCGATACCATAGAGAGCCATACGGCGGTAGTCGCCGATGATACGTCCGCGGGCATAGTTGTCAGGAAGTCCGGTGAGGAATCCCAGAGAACGGAACGAACGGATTTCTTCGGTATATACGTCAAATACTCCGTCATTGTGCGTCTTGCGGTAGTGAGTGAATATATCTTTTACACGGTCGTCCACTTCCACGCCGTTTTCGTGGCAGGCTTTGCTCACCACGTTGATACCTCCGAAAGGTTTGATTGCACGTTTCAGAAGTTCGTCTGTTTGCAGACCGACGATCAGTTCGTTTTCTTTGTCGATATATCCGGCTTTATGAGAAGTGATGGTTGAGACGGTGACATTATCCAGTGAGCGTACTCCGTTATTGGCTCTTTCTTCTGCCAGTGCTTCGAGGCAGCGATTCCATACAGCTTTAGTGCGTTCGGTAGGTCCTTCGAGGAAAGAAGCATCTCCGTAATACGGAGTGATGTTGTGACTAACGAAATCTCTTACGTTGATTTCTGTGCTCCAAAGACCGTCTTTAAAGATCTTGTTTAATTCCATAAATGATAAAATTAGAGGTTGTAGTTATCCTTTTCTTTAGAGCGCACAAAGTTACAACGTATTTTCATATAATCAGCATAAATATGCTCTATTTTATGCTTTTCAACATAAAATACCTAGATATTGCTATTCTTTGGAAATCTTCCCCAATTTTTTTTCGTGGAAACTCTTGCATGTTTAAAAAAAGTTCGTACCTTTGCACCGCTTTTAACGAAAAGCACTTCTGAAAAGGAAGTTTTGGAGAGGTGGCAGAGTGGTCGATTGCGGCGGTCTTGAAAACCGTTGTACTGCGAGGTACCCGGGGTTCGAATCCCTGTCTCTCCGCTAGGATAGCAGCTTTTAAGCTGCTATTTCTTTTGTGGAAAATATATTTCCATTGTCTGTTTCTTTATTGATAAATAAGGAGAGGTGCTCGAGTGGTTGAAGAGGCACGCCTGGAAAGCGTGTATACCCCTAAAGGGTATCACGAGTTCGAATCTCGTTCTCTCCGCTTTTTTGTTTGTTGTTAAAAAAATGTTTGAAAGCGGCTGCCTTGATTTTTCAAAGCAGCCACTTTTTTATTCCGGACATTTATTCCAACTCCTCGATAATCTTCTTCACATCTATCGGTTGCAATCTTCCGTACACTTTCTCGCCAATCATCACTACCGGAGCCAGTCCGCAGGCGCCTACGCAGCGCAGGCAGTCCAATGAGAATTTTCCATCCGGTGTGGTTTCGCCGACTTCGATGCCTAGTACGCGCTTGAATTCTTCGAGCAACTTCTCGGAGCCGCGCACGTAACATGCCGTACCCATGCAGACGGAGATGGGATGTTTCCCTTTCGGGGTCATGGTGAAGAAGGTATAGAAGGTGACCACTCCATATACTTTCGATACGGGGATATTGAGTTTGGAAGCGATGATGCGTTGCATCTCTTCGGGCAGGTAGCCGTGCAGGTGTTGCGCTTCGTGCAAAATATTGATTAGTTCGCCCGGGTTGTTTCCGTGCTTGTCGCAAATCGTTCGGACTTGTTCTGCCACATCGCAGGCTAGTTTTATATCTGACATAATACTCTTCGTTTAAAGTTAATCCATAGATTTGTTGAAATAGTGCGTGTGCAATAGCGTTTCCGATATCTCGCCTAGTGGTTTGCCGAGATATTCCTCGTACAAGGTCTTGATGTACGGATTCTCGTGCGATTTGCGCAAAGGTTTGTTGGCGTCTTCGCGGTAGAGTGCGTTGGCGCGTGCATACAATATTTCCGAGTTGCCGTGATGCAACGGCTGTCCGCCTCCTCCGATGCAACCTCCGGGGCAAGCCATAATTTCGATTACATGATATTCGTTGTGCCCGTTCCGTATATCTTCCAGTAGATGGCGGGCGTTGCCTAGTCCGTGTGCGATGCCTACTTTTAATTCAAATCCGTTTAGGTTGATGGTAGCACGTCGGACACCGTTAAGTCCGCGTACTTGTTCGAGGTTTACATTTTTCAGAGATTCTCCGGTATAGATTTCATAAACAGAACGGAGGGCAGCTTCCATTACACCACCTGTTGTACCGAAAATAACGCCGGCACCGGTCGATTCACCCATAGGGTTGTCAAACGGGCTGTCCAGTACCAGCGGGAAGCCGATATTGGCGCGTTTAATCAGTCGTGCCAGTTCGCGGGTGGAAATAGAATAATCTACGTCGGGAATACCGTTCATTTTAAATTCATCGCGGGCACACTCGTACTTCTTTGCCAGACAGGGCATGATGGATACGACTACCAACTTTTCTCTGGGAATTCCCATCTTTTCCGCCCAATAGGATTTGGCGATAGAACCGAACATCTGTTGTGGTGAACGGGCGGTGGATGGAATGTCTAGCATATCCGGGAAGTGATGTTCGAAGAAGTTCACCCATGCCGGACAGCAGGAGGTCAGGATAGGTAACCGTACGGACTTATCTCCGTTGAGATAGCGCGTCAGACGGTTTAGTATTTCCGATCCTTCTTCCATGATGGTGAGGTCGGCGGCAAAGTCAGTATCGAATACATAGTCGAATCCCAGTTCACGCAGGGCATAAACCATTTTTCCGGTTACCAGTGTGCCGGGAGGAAAACCGAATTCTTCGCCCAGGGCAGCACGTACGGCAGGGGCTGTTTGCACAATCACCACTTTATCCGGGTTAGCTAAGTCGTCGAGCAGGCGATTCGTATAATCGCGTTCGGTCAGTGCACCCACCGGACAGACAGCTACGCATTGTCCGCAATAGGTACATTCGCTTTCCGTCATCATCCGGTCAAAGGCAGGGGCTATCGTTGTGTTGAATCCGCGACGGATGGCACCGAGCGCACCGACTGTCTGAACATCGTTACAGACACTTTCGCAGCGGCGACAGAAAATACATTTATCCATGTTGCGCACGATGGAGGCAGTGATTTCCCGCTTGCGGGGAGAGAGCTCGCCTCCATTGAAAGGCATTTCGCGGATATTAAAGCGTAGCGCTAATGTCTGAAGTTCGCAATTGCCACATTTGGGGCAGGTGAGACAGTCGTTGGGATGATCCGACAGGATAAGTTCGGCTACCACTTTGCGTGCGTTCATCACACGTAGCGTACTGGTTTTCACTATCATTCCTTCCGTGCAACGGGTAGCGCAGGCAGGAGCTAGATTGCGGCGTCCTATTACCTCGACTACGCAGATGCGGCAGGAAGCAGGATTGTTCTTTATGCAGGTGCCTTTCAGGTCGATGTGACACAAAGTAGGTATGTTGATGCCGATTTTCGTGGCAGCTTCAAGGATGGTACTTCCTTCGGGGACGGTGATGAAATGACCGTCTATCTGGAGGGTGATTTGTTTATCTTCCATAGTAATCGATTTTAGCAGACAAGAATAGCGTTGAATTTGCAGCGTGCCATACACATGCCGCATTTGATACATTTATCGGGAGCAATGACATGTGGCTTGCGCACCAGCCCGCTGATAGCATCCGCCGGACAGTTTTTAGCGCATAGATGACAACCAATGCAACGTTCCGGACTGATGGTATACGTTAATAGTGATTTACATTGCTTGGAACGACAAGTCTTATCCCGCACGTGTTCCATATATTCATCGTAGAAGTTATCCAATGTGGATAAAACAGGATTCGGAGAGGTTTGTCCCAGTCCGCAGAGGGCCGTATCTTTGATGACTTGTCCCAAAGTGGCAAGTGTGTCCAGGTCTTTTTCTGTACCTTTTCCTTCCGTAATCTTGTTCAGTAGTTCCAGCAGACGTTTGTTTCCAATGCGGCAAGGTGTGCATTTCCCACAGGACTCTTCCACTGTAAAATCCAGATAAAAGCGGGCTACGGATACCATGCAGTCGTCCTCATCCATGACAATCATCCCTCCTGAACCCATCATGGAACCGGCCGAGAGAAGGTTGTCAAAGTCAATGGGAGTGTCCAGATGTTTTTCTGTCAGACAGCCGCCTGACGGTCCTCCTGTTTGTACAGCTTTGAATTTCTTTCCGCCTTTGATGCCTCCTCCGATTTCGTAGATTACTTCCCGAAGAGTAGTTCCCATCGGCACTTCGATCAGCCCTACATTATTAATCTTTCCGGCAAGAGCAAACACTTTGGTTCCTTTGGAACGTTCTGTGCCAATCGTTGCAAACCAGTCGGCTCCTTTGGTTAGAATAATGGGAATATTGGCAAGTGTTTCCACATTATTTACATTGGTTGGTTTTCCCAGATAACCGGATTCGGCAGGGAAGGGAGGTTTCAGAGTCGGCTCTCCCCGTTTTCCTTCCATCGAATGAATAAGGGCAGTTTCTTCTCCGCAGACAAAAGCTCCGGCTCCGTATCGTATTTCTATGTCGAAACTGAAATCTGTTCCTAAGATATGATCTCCCAGTAATCCGTATTCGCGTGCCTGATTGATAGCTGTTTTCAGTCGGTTGATAGCTAGCGGATATTCTGCACGGATATATACTAATCCTTTGGTGGACCCGATGGAATAACCGCAGACACACATCGCTTCTACAATCGAATGTGGGTCGCCCTCCATAATGGAACGGTCCATGAATGCACCGGGATCTCCTTCGTCGGCGTTACAAACCACGTATTTGACATCTGACTGTTGCTTGTTGGCAAATTCCCATTTCAGTCCCGTCGGGAAACCGCCACCACCACGTCCGCGAAGTCCCGAACGTTTGATAATATCAATAACGTCCGTCGGCTTTTTGTTAAGCAGGCAATCGGCCAATGCAAAGTATCCTTCACGGGCGATATACTCTTCAATATTTTCGGGATCGATAAAACCACAGTTACGCAATGCGATGCGGAGTTGTTTCCGGTAGAAATCCATGTGCTTGGAGTCGCTGACGGTATGTTCCGTTTTGGGATCTACATACAGCAACCGTTCGATTCTTCGTCCTCCGATGATATGCTCGTTGATGATTTCTTCCGCATCTTCGGGAGTGACTTGGGTGTAAAAGGTATTATCGGGGATAATTTTCACGATAGGACCTTTTTCACAGAAGCCGAAACAGCCTACGGTGATGACTTCTACTTTGTCGGTGATTTCGTTCTTTTGGATGGCTTTTAGAAGATTGTCTGTAATACCCTGGCTGGAAGATGCCTTACAGCCTGTACCACCGCAGATCAGAATCTGAAGATGTTGCGCACCGGATGCCAGTCCGTAACACTTTTCAGTCACCTTTTCATTACTTTCTTCGCGCAATGAAAGATTGTGCTCTGCTCTCTTCCTGATTGTTGCCAAATCATGGATAGATAAAATTTTCATAAGTATCAGAATTGTTAGTCGGTTTTTTGCAAATATAATTCTTTGTTTGAAATAACAGCGTAGTCTCGTACAAATAAAATTGTTCTTTGACGGAGGATTTAGGTAAATAAATCTCTATCTTCGTATTTAATAGGTATCAAACCTAAAAAAAGAAAATTGAAGTATGAGACGAATTTTACTTGGACTATGTTTTCTATCCTTTCTGAACAGCGCATCCGGACAAGAGATTCCTTTGCCGGAAAAGATGCCGCAGACACATCCGCGGGTACTGACTACTCCGGTGGGAAAGCAGGAAACATGGAAGCTGATTAAAAAAGAAGAATGGGCGAAAGATGTTTTCAATAAATTGAAGGAACGGACGGAAGTATATACGAACCTGACGGATGCTGAACCGGCGTGGTTGCTGTCTCGTTTGGCAATGTACTGGAAGTCTCATGCCACGGAAGTATATGTGAAAGGTGAAACGTTCGACCATGCAGGTGGTGAAAGAGCTCCTTATCCCACTGTGCGCTACACGGGAACCCGTGGCACAGCTGCTACCCACGGCCGTCCCAAATTGGCGGATGTCGTTCCTTATGATGATGAGGACGGGAATGTCACTTTCTGCAATAATGCACTTCCTGACCGTCCTATGGAGAGTGTACACCCATCCAAAACAGGCCGGAATATTGAAAGCCTGAACTGCGAAATCCTGGGAATTGCCCGTGATGCCGCTTTCCTTTATTGGATGACGGATGAAGAGAAATTTGCTAAACTTGCCGCAGGGGTCTTTGATACATATATGACAGGCATTTATTATAGAAACGTGCCCATCGACCTGAATCACGGCCATCAGCAAACATTGGTAGGATTGACTTCTTTCGAAGTCATCCATGAAGACGCACTCCATATCGCTGTCCCTTTATATGATTTTCTATATAATTACCTAAAGGCCAATTACCCGGATAAAATGGAAATCTACGCCGGAGCTTTTAAGAAATGGGCGGATAATATCATTGCGAATGGTGTGCCTCATAATAATTGGAATTTGCTACAGGCACGGTTTATTATGAATGTCGGATTGGTATTGGAAGACAATAAGGAATATGCCGACGGAAAAGGACGTGAATATTATATCGACTATGTGATGAATCGTTCCAGCATCCGCCAGTGGAGTCTGACGCGATTGGCGGATTATGGTTTCGATATAAATACGGGAATTTGGGCAGAATGTCCGGGATATAGCAGTGTGGTAATCAATGATTATGCCAATTTCGTGAATCAGTTTGATACGAATCTGCAATATGATTTGGTGAAAGCAATGCCTGTATTGTCGAAAGCGGTAGCAACCACTCCCCAATATCTGTTTCCCAACCGTATGATTTGTGGCTTTGGAGATACGCATCCGGGATATTTGAGTACGAACTTCTTTATCCGTATGATACAGAATGCACAGGCGAACGGGAAGAAAGAACAGGAAAACTATTTCACGGCTTTATTGAAATGCCTGAACCCGGATTTGGGAAATGATAAAACAGAAAAGAAGAATGTGCGTGTATCTGTCAATTCTTTCTTTGAAGATAAACCGCTGACGCTAAATCCCAAAGTGCAGCCGGGAAAGATAGAAGATTATGTTTCTCCTTTGTTTTATGCTCCCAATGTGTCATGGCTGGTACAGCGCAACGGTATGCATCCGCGCAACAGTTTGATGATTTCGTTGAATGGCAGTGAAGGTAATCACATGCACGCTAACGGCATTTCGATGGAACTTTACGGAAAAGGATACGTATTGGGTCCGGATGCAGGTATCGGGCTTTTCCTGTATAGCGGACTGGATTATGCGGAATATTATTCTCAATTCCCCAGTCATAATACAGTTTGTGTGGATGGAATATCGAGCTATCCGGTGATGAAAAGTAACCATTCTTTTGATTTGCTTTCCTGTTTTCCGGCATCAGCGGAACCGGGCAAAGCATTTACGTCCGTTACTTACAGTAACCTTTATTTCCGTGAACCGGAAAGCAGGGCGGATCAGACCCGTATGATGAGTATTGTCACTACCGGGGCGGAGACGGGGTATTATGTCGATGTATTCCGCAGCCGGAAAGAGAAAGGAGGCGATAAGATGCACGATTACTTCTATCACAACCTTGGACAGACTTTGACATTGACGGCAGCAGATGGCAGCGACCTGAATCTCCAGTCTACGGAAGAACTCGCCTTTGCAGGCGCACATCTTTACGCTTATTCCTATTTATATGATAAGAAAGTGGCTGCGACCAATAAGGATGTCAAGGCAACTTTCACCATAGATATGAAAGATAAGGACGGCGATGATATATACATGAATCTTTGGATGAAAGGCGAACCGGATCGTGAAGTCTTTACGGCTTTGGCGCCAATGACCGAAGGGCTAAGCCGTACACCGAATATGCCCTATAATATAAAGGAGCAGCCGACGCTGACATTTGTTGCCCGTCAGTATGGAGAAGCTTGGAATCGTCCTTTTGTTTCGATATATGAACCGAGTACAAAAAAGGAACCGTCTGCTATTCAGTCCGTCTCTTATTTTGATGTGGAAGGAGTAGGTTTAGAAGATTTTGCCGGAATCTGTGTGAAAAGCAAAAACGGACGTATAGATCATATCTTCTCTCTATCCGATGCTGCACAAACCGCTACTTATCAAGGAATGAAAGTGAAAGCGGATTATGCTGTTATCAGCAATGAATATGCAGGAAACCGGACGTTGTTTTTAGGGAATGGAACCCAATTGGTTGCACCCGGGGTAATGATTCAGACCGACAATGCCGCTAATGTATTGCTCGAAAAGAAAGAAGGGAAATGGTATATTATTTCTTCTGCTCCCTGTACGGTTGTTATCGGCGATAAGAAGATAAAATCCGATGCTTCGTCGGAGCCTATGTTGTTGCGTATCTGATGTTTCATTGGTAATAAAGAAAAATTGTATATCTTATCCGTAGTATGGTATATTATGGCCTAAGATGGAAATTGTTGCAATAAAAAACAAAAAAAGCGTGTTTAAACGTTTTTAATACTATATTTTTTCTAATTTTGTGGCTTTCTGTCCAAGTAGTATATAAAATGGACAGTAAGCCCTTTTTTTGTGGGTAAATATTTAGTGGGAAATATTTAGTGGGAAATAAATGATGGTATATGTGATGAGAAATGGTCGCAGGGTAATAGCTGCGTTATCATTTCTGTTATTATGTTGTGGTGTACATGTGCACGCACAACGGGTGGCTGTAAAGACAAATGCATTGGGTTGGCTGACCGCCAGTCCGAATGTAGAAGCAGAATTTGTATTGGGTAGTCATGTCTCCTTGAACATGGGGATTGCTGCGAACCCAATCAGTACAGACAACTTTAAAACGACTTTCACGCATTTTCAGCCTGAAGTTCGTTACTGGCTAAATCGTCCGATGGTGAGTCATTTTCTTGGAATCACCGCTTTCGTGAATAATTTTGATATGATGGTAAAAGATGTGCATCACAAAGGCGATGCATACGCCGCTGGTTTGACCTATGGATACGCATGGGTGCTGGGCGATCATTGGAACATCGAAGCAACTGCCGGAGTGGGTGTGTTGCGCTACCGTCAGTTTAAGTATGATAAGGGTACTCCGAAACCGGGTGCGGTCAACGATAGTAAGACCACCATTGCACCTGTCAAACTGGGGGTATCCTTTGTTTATATTATTCGATAACGAACATTAGCTAGTCAGAAAAGAGAATGAAAATCAATTTGAAACGTGATAGATTAACAGGTATACTTCTCGTGGCGATGATGTTCGTCGGTATGAATGTATCCGCCCAACGGATCCGCGTGCAGGGGCATATCACAAACCCGCAGGGAAAAAGTGTTCCGAATGTAAATGTGTTGAATCCGGTCAATGACGAACGTATAGAAATGTCCGACGAGGATGGTCGTTACAGTGTCTTGGTTGAGAAAAACGGCTCGTTGAAGTTTACATGTGTCGGTTATGAAGACAAAACAGTGAAGGTGGCAGGAAAGCAGATTCTGAATGTAGTATTGAAAGATGCCGTCATCGAACTGGACGAAGTTACAATTACTTCCAAAGTGAAGGACAAAGTGATTCCGGAACCTACGGACATCGAAATCAAAGGTAATTATTTCCATCTGAAAACTCGTGTCCCGGTGCCTAAGGAGATGTTTAACTCACATCGTCGCTTGGTATTGCAGCCTTCCATTTATGATGTGACACTGAAAAAGCGTCTGTTGATGCGTCCTGTTGTATTCGACGGGGATACTTATAATACAACGCAAAATCGAATGTACGATTATGATATGGATAAAGATCCTTTGCACGATTACATCCGTGTGAAAACTACTTCTTCACGCAAGGGGGATATTATTGCTTACCATGATTCTATCTATATAGAATATCTGCAACATGACTACCGTGCAGATGTGCATCTGGCGATGGAAAATTACCGGAATATCATTTATCGTGACTCTTTCTCCATTGCACGCGGAACGGTCAACCCGCTTCGCTTCTTGGAGTATAAATTCTCCGCTTTCAGCCTGACGGACGAGAAATACCTTCCGAAACCCGTGATGCAGTTGCGGGATACGAAAGGTGAGGTAAACTTAACCTTCCTGGTAGGTAAAGCCGACCTGGATGATAAGAATCCACAAAATCAGGTGGAACTGAACCGATTGAATCAGGAATTACGTGGTATTGAGACGAACCCGGATGCCTCTTTGAAGAGTTTCCATATTACGGGGGTGGCTTCGCCGGACGGTTCTTACGAGACGAATCTTCGTCTGGCAAAATTGCGTACGGATAAAGCCCTGGAACGTATACTGGCACAACTGGACCCGGAAACACGTAAACTGTTGGAGGTGAAATCGGATGCATCGGTTGCCTCCTGGAAGGAGGTAGCTGAATTGCTGAAAAAAAACTCCAAGCCGGAACTGGCTAAAGAAGTAGAGGACTTAATCAAACAATACGCAGCTACTCCTTACCGGTTGAATGGGGTCTTGAAATCGAAACCTTTCTACAAGGAACTTGCGGCTACTTATCTGCCTAAATTGAGAAAGGTGCAATATACGTATGGTTATTCAATCTTCCGTTCTTTGACGGACGACGAGATTAGAGAACTTTACAGAAAGAATCCGAAGCAACTGACCCGTTTCGAATATTACCGTATGATTACGACAGCAAAAACTCCCGACGAAAGGGAAAAGTATTGCAGGGAAGCTCTTGAACTTTATGATAACTTTACGTATGCAGCCAATGAACTGGCAGTGGCAACGATACAGAAAGATACTCCGGATTCACGTATTCTCGAACCGTTTGTCAGTAAATCGGCACCGGCGGAGTTATTGTCCAATCAGGCTATTGCCTTGCTGCATGAAGGGAAATATACAAAAGCAGATTCAGTCTTGACCTTGGTTCCCGAAGAAGCGGTTTCTGAAGATTTGCAGGCCATTGTTCAGGCATTGGCCGGTTATTATAATGATGCTTTCGAAAAGGTGGCGGCTACCAGCCCTTTCAATGAGGTGGTGATGCTGCTGGCAATGAAGAAGAATCAGGAAGCATGGGATAAGATTTCTACCATAGATGTAGAGACCGCCCGCGAATATTATATAAAAGCGATTGCCGCCAACCGCCTGGAGAAAATAGGTGATGCGATTATGAGCATTGAGAAGGCCCTTGAACTTGATCCTTCCTTATTGGAAGTAGCGAAGGTGGACGGTGATATTATTGACTTGCTGCCGGAAGAGCAGAAAATTAAATAATGATATATACAACAAGAGTAAACGATGAATATCTTCAGAATCAACAATAAATATGTAGCAGTGGCAATCTTCCTGATGCTTGCTGTTACCTTACAGGCACAGGATTATGGTGCATTGCAATATATGTTACAGAAACGGCCTGCAAATGAAAAGTTCGAGAGCAATAAATTCAATGAACATCTCTTTTTCTCTGCCGGAATAGGGCCATACAGCTTGTTAACAAGTGGAGATAGTCAGGATGGAATGGGAATGACCGCCCATCTCTTTATGGGAAAGTGGATTACTCCGGTTCATGGACTTCGGATAGGGGTGAATTTAGGTTATCTGCCGTCGAGTATCTACGATTCTAAAATAAAAATGGGTGGCGGCAGCCTGGACTATCTGTTGAATATGTCCTCCCTGGCATACGGATACAATGCAAACCGTTGTTTTGAGTTAGTAGGGATTGCAGGTATAGAAGCCGGTTATTCTAAGGTGGGCGACAATAGCGATCGTTCCGAAAAGTATCCGGATTTGAAAGGCGGCGGTCAGCTTTATTACGGTGCTCATCTCGGTTTACAGGGAAATGTACGTCTTTCTTCTACATTGGATTTGTTTGTAGAACCGCGGATCGGATGGTATAATGACGGTTTTGCGTATACGGAAAGTTGGAGAAACTATAAAATGGCTGGTTCGGTTCTGGTAGGTCTGACCTATATGCCTGCTGCTCCGATGGGAACTAAGATTCATTTCGATGATTTCGATAAAAGTTCCTTCCTGAATCATATGTTTATCTCTTTATCTGGTGGTATCAGTACACTGAAAGTTCCGGGAATCAAGAATACGATTAAAGGATTAGGTCCCCAGTTCTCTGCCGGAATCGGTAAATGGTTCAGTCCTTCTTCCGGTCTGCGTTTGTCCGGGACGGTTGGACTTTCGGACACCCCTTCGGGCAGTGCAAGCGGCTACTTTAAACATGTCGATCTGCATGCGGACTATCTGTTGAATATCAATAATGTTCTTTGGGGATATGATGAAGACAGAATATTTAGTCTGATCGGTATTGCCGGAGTTAACCTGGCAGGTACGAAAGGAGTGGATAAAACCGCCAAGTATGCTCCGGGAATAGGAGTCGGTGTGCAAGGAAGTTTCCGTATCAACCGTTCTGTGGATTTATTTATAGAACCTCGCTTCAATGTGTATAATAAGAAATATGCAGGAGGTCGCGGAGTAGGTGGCAATACGGATCAGCTCGGAGAGTTGAATTTTGGTTTGACTTATCATACGATTGACCGTGCGGCACGTCCGAAGAACGGATTCTCAAGCAATCACATCGCAGACAATCTGTTTATGACTTCGGGAATCGGTGTGCAAATGTTCCTGAATAAGACGAATCTTGAAAACCTTGGTTCTTTAGGTCCGCAGGCTTCTGTCTCTATCGGTAAGTGGTTGAGCCCTTATTCCGGTTTGCGCCTGGTGGGTACGGGTGGATTCTTTACGAACTATGTAGTTCCGGGAAGTGTTAAAGCGGGCAAACTTAGACATGCCAGCGTCAGTGGTGGTCTTGATTATTTGTGGAACATAACGTCTACCATGAGTGGATACAATCCCGATCGTACCTTTGATTTAATAGGTTCGGTAGGTGTCAATCTTGCTTATACTTCCAAATCAGACCATAAATTCCAACCGGGTGTTAATGCAGGCATACAGGGATTATGGCATGTGAATGATTTTCTTGGTTTGTACATTGAACCGCAGATTCGCTTGTATGGAGATAAATTCATTGAAGGTAATCTGGGCTTTATGCAGAAAGACGTAATGGTAGGAGTCAATGCAGGTTTCCACTATCGCTTTGTTCCTTATTCAAAAGCAGCCAATCGTAGCGTGTTTGGTCAGGATGACAAGCGTTACTTCATCTCCGGTGCACTTGGATTGGGTAGCTTGCTCGTAGCCAACAAAGATTTGGTGAAGAATGCAGGTGTAGAAGCAAAAGGAAGCATAGGTAAATGGTACACTCCGTTATCTGCATGGCGGGTAAATGGAACAATTATGTACAAGGCCAAAACGTCGTCGAAGATGAATCTTCATTATGCTGGTTTGGGTATGGATTATATGATGAGTCTGGCCACATTGGCAAAAGGATACAGCCCCGATCATGTGATAGATGTTGTTCCTTTTGTGGGAGTTACGGCCGGACTGGTACGCCGTTACGGTAAGTTCCGAGCAGTGCCGGGACTGGATGCCGGTGTGCAGGTAAAGCTGAAAGTGGCTTCTTCTTTGTATCTGTATGCCGAACCTAAAGTCGGTATCCGTACCGATACATACGATGGCTCCGAACAGGGAAGACCTGACCGCGTAGCTTCCATGGTAGGTGGATTATTGTACAGATTCAAGATGCCTACTTTCCAATAAGAAGAAAAATAAGAAATCGAATAAAAAGGGTTGCGCAATACCGGATTAGTGATTGTGCAACCCTTTTTGTATTCCATTTCCAAGAAATTACGGTTACATAAACGTTACATTAATATTACTTCCATTTCTACCTGATAATGAATAAAATGAATCTTTAGAATTCATTTTCTCCCTTGCTATTCTCCTCTACTTTTGCTCCAGAAATTAAAACGAAAACGTATGAAAACGATTACTGAAGCAATATCGAAACTAAGTTCAAACAGAAGATTAGCCGATTTCCTCTTTATTCTATGGGCAGGTGGAGCAGCCCTTCTTTCTTACTCACTGGTTTATACATTGCGCAAACCTTTCACAGCTGCTACTTTTGACGGGATAGAAGCATTCGGCTTTGATTATAAAGTACTGGTTACTATCATTCAGATAGCAGGTTATCTGATAGCCAAGTTTATAGGTATCAAGTTGATTTCCGAATTGAAGAGAGAGAATCGCCTGAAGTTTATACTCGTTTCCATTGCCGTAGCGGAATTGTCATTGGTTGCGTTCGGAGCACTTCCCACTCCTTATAATATGTTTGCCATGTTCTTCAATGGATTGTCATTGGGCTGTATGTGGGGAGTTATTTTCAGTTTTATCGAAGGTCGCCGCACTACGGATATTTTGGCCAGTCTTTTAGGAATCAGTATTGTTATCAGTTCGGGAACGGCAAAATCCATCGGATTGTTCGTTATGAATACATTGAACGTCAGCGAATTTTGGATGCCGGCACTTATCGGTGCTTTTGCACTTCCTTTATTGGCTCTTTTGGGATATAGCTTAACCCGTTTGCCACAACCTACGGCACAAGATATAGAACAAAAAAGTAGTCGTGTAACTCTGAATGGCAAGCAACGGAAAGAACTGTTCATCGACTTTATGCCATTTCTTGTATTATTGTTTGTAGCTAACCTAATGTTGGTAGTGCTTAGAGATATTAAGGAAGATTTCCTGGTGAAGATTATTGATATGAACGGACAGTCCTCATGGATGTTTGCGCAGGTAGATACAGTCGTTACATTAATAATTCTGGCGTTATTCGGAGCGATGGTCTTTGTGAAAAGTAACATAAAAGTTTTGGTTGCCCTGCTGGGATTGGTCGTACTTGGGACAGCCACCATGAGTTTTATATCTTTCAATTATGATTCTCTGCAATTGGATGCAATCACCTGGCTGTTTGTCCAAAGTCTCTGTCTGTATATTGCCTACCTCTGTTTTCAAAGCATTTTTTTCGACCGCTTCATCGCTTGTTTCAAGATAAAAGGAAATGTCGGTTTCTTCATTGTGACCATTGATTTTATCGGATATACGGGAACTGTACTTGTCTTGATGTTCAAAGAATTTGCCCATGCAGACATAAACTGGTTGGAATTTTATAATATATTATCCGGTTACGTAGGACTGATCTGTACGGTTGCTTTCACCTGCTCCATGATTTACCTGATACAGCGCTATAAAAAAGAGAAACAACTGAAGAAAGCGAAAGAAGCCGAAATGAGCAACAGGATAAAATTTACGGGAGAAGGTATGGAGCCAACTACTTTTTCACAAATTTGATAAAAGGTGGACGATGAAAATAATAGGACTATATTTGAAATTCTCCTTCCTTCTATCTCTAATACTAACGACTTCCCGGATAACGGCACAGAATCTGCCCGATGGCATACAATATAAAATCACCGGGCGTCTATTAATGGATGGAGGAGTGTATCTGAAGAATCCGAATAACTTTGGCAACGGCACGGAATTTAATGACCTTCGCATCGGTGTAAAAGCTACCTATCAGAACTGGGGAATGAAACTGGAAATGGGATATGCCGGAAACAAAGTAGCCATCAAAGATGCTTTTGCCACCTATTCCTATAAGAATAGTTCCATTCAGATAGGACAATTCTATGAGCCATTCAGTCTCGATATGCTTTGTAGTACATTTGATCTTCGCTTCAACCAATCTCCGGGAGCTGTGCTGGCATTGACAAATAGCCGACGTATGGGAGTAGCCTATTCCTATTGTACCAAACATTACTATCTGTGTGGCGGATTCTTTACCGATAATGATTTGAGCAACCTGAAAAACGCATCACAAGGATATGCCATTGACGGACGTTTGGTTTACCGTCCACTTTATGAGCAAGCGAAACTGATACATATAGGATTAGCAGCTATCCATCGTACACCGGACGGCACGCTTCCCGAAGATGAGAACAGGAATACGTTTACTTATAAATCTCCGGGCGTGAGCACGATTGATAATCGTACATTAATACAAGCAGATGTAGATCATGCAGCATCCCAATTTAAAATAGGAACCGAACTGCTAATTTACTATCATAAATTCTTTCTTCAGGGTGAATACATCCGCGCCCATGTAAAACGGGAAAAGGGTTTTGAGAACTATACGGCACAAGGAGCTTATCTGCAATGTTCCTGGCTATTGTTGGGACAGAATTATCTGTATGACGAAGAAGTAGCCTGTCCCGGAAGACCGGAAGGAAAAGCACTCGAACTATGTGCCCGTTTCAATTATCTCTCTCTGAATGATGCCGGAATAAAAGGCGGAACACAGAAAGACCTCTCCTTCGGATTGAATTACTATATCAATAAACACATTGCTGTCAAATTGAATTATAGCTACTTCATCCCCGGCTCGCATATCAAAGAGATCGAAAGCACAAACTTTAGTGTAGTACAGGGACGTTTTCAATTCATATTCTAGTACTTGGCAGTTCCGTTCGAATAAAGCTATAATAAAGAATAGGAAGGTGTATTGTATACTAGTTTTACTAAATGTTTCAAAGACATATCGAGAGCACTGCCGACTCAATATGCAGAACCGTATGTAAAAAGTAAAAAATAAGAAGACAGAAAAAACTGGAATGTTCTAGGTAAATCTCCTTTATTGTTCGTAATAGACAATAAAGGAGATTTTTTGCATTGGTTATTTTTTCTATAGTTTCTGTTACCAGTTTGCCAACCTGGGTGGAATAGAAAGTATAGTTTTAGAAAGAACTTCAATAAACAGAATAATTAAAATATAACATAGTTTAGTGATATGAATATAGTAGGAGTTTTATCAGGTAAAAGAAAATGTTTGTTAGCAATAGCTATTGCATTTTCGACATTCGGGAATGCCCAATTAGTAACCTATCCGGAAGGATTGAACACTGGTATGCCACATAATGATGATTATACAGTCAAAGTACGTGAAGCAGGCGGTGAATGGAAAGATGTATTCGAATATGAAGTCCAAGTAGATATGGATCGGGTACAATCTGCTTCAATGGTACAGTTTGATATAGGCAGTCCCGTAGAAGTGATGGTGAAAAAGAACAATGGCACCATTCAGGATGTGAAAATCCGTCCGTTAGCAATAGGTATACAACATACGGTAAACCACAATGCTATCTTTTTTACACTCACTAGACCTCAATACCTGTCGATTGAGTTTAACGGTGATCGTTTGCATAATCTTCATTTATTTGCTAATCCTCTGGAAACAGAAACTTATACTGAAAGCAGTGACAAAGTAATGTATTTCGGACCGGGTGTCCATCGTCCGAAAGATTTGCCGAATACACAGATACAGATTCCTTCCAATACTACTGTTTATTTAGCTCCCGGAGCTGTTGTAAAAGCTAAATTAGTGATTGACAAAGCTGAAAATGTACGCATTGTCGGGCGTGGTATTCTCGACCATCCGATCCGTGGAATAGAAGTTACCCATTCTAAAAATATATGGATTGACGGTATTACAGTTATAAATCCAGATCACTATACAGTATTTGGTGGTGAGTCTACAGGGTTGACCATCAATAATTTAAAGTCTTTTAGTTGTAAAGGATGGAGTGATGGCATAGATCTGATGTGTTGCAGTGACGTATTAATAGACAATGTTTTTATGCGGAACAGTGATGATTGTATTGCCATCTATGCCCATCGCTGGAACTATTACGGAGGAAGTCGTAACGTGACTTTACAGAATTCAATCCTTTGGGCGGATATTGCTCATCCGATCAACATTGGAGGACACGGTAACCCGGACGATAAGGTTGGAGAGATTCTTGAGAATATAACTGTCCGTAATGTCGATATTCTGGAACATGATGAAGATGATCTTCTTTATCAGGGCTGTATGGCAGTGGATTGCGGTGATAAAAACTTGGTACGCAAAGTATTATTTGAGGATATCCGTGTAGAGAATATTCAGGAGGGAAGATTGTTTCATATTAATGTTCGTTTCAATTCAAAGTATGATAAGCAACCCGGCCGGGGAATTGAAGATATTATTTTTCGGAATATCATTTATAATGGAGTAGGGGAGAATCCATCTCTATTGAAAGGGTTTGATAAAGAACGTTCCGTCAAGAATATCATCTTCGATAATGTGATTATCAACGGCATGAAGATGAAAAATATAGATGATTTTATCACGAATGAATACATAAAGAATATCACAGTCAAATAGCATAATCTGGTATATGAAGTATGAATGGAAAAATCTCTTTGTATTAGGTGCAAACTTCTTTTCTTCTAATATCAAACTTTCTTTAGGTTAAACATAAACTATAAATGCAAGTTTCATTTATATAATTAGAACTTGCAATTATATAAATGAAACTTTCATTTTTATAATCAAAGCTTGCAATTATAGATTTCTATTAGATAAGAGTAACTTTAGTATTAGAAGGAAAGAACTTTGCAATAGGAAGATAATAACTTATCTATTAATAGATGAGAGCAAAGCTGCACTGGAATCAGAATTAAGGAGTCTGGAAGAGAACCATGAGTATAAATACAAGAGTTTTATTCCCGGGTTTATGCTAATCAAAGTAAATGTTTCATTCACTTTGAACTCCTTTCTATTACTAAATACTATCTTTGCTTATCACTTGTATAAAAAACGAATCGCACTATGATTAACAAAATTATATGGATTATTGGGATTGTATGGATTGGGAATATTCAAAATGGAGTGCGAGCGCAACGACGTAACTTTATCCATCCCGGAATCACCTATACCCAAGGTGATTTAGACCGGATGAAAGCTATGGTCAAGGCGAAACACGAGCCTTATTATTCTACTTTCCTGAAATTAAAGGAATCTCCCTATTCTTCACTCAATACGCAAGTTATCAATCGGGGAAAACAAATCAGAGAAGGACGTTTTAATGCTACTATCGGAGTAGATGGCAGGCGGGCACATGACTTAGCTTTGCTTTGGCATCTGACGGGCGATGAGGCTTATGCCCGTAAAGCGGTCGAATATCTGAATGCTAATTCTTATTATACCAATACAAGTAGTCGTGGAACAGGACCATTAGATAACGGAAAGATTTACCTTTTAATTGATGCCGCCGAATTAATGCGTGATTATTCCGGTTGGAAAGTAGAAGACCAGCAACGTTTTAAAAATATGTTGGTCTATCCCGGATATAGGGAGATTATACCGTTTATCTTGTTTATCAATCAAAAGGAAATTCTTATTGTCCGT
The DNA here is from genome assembly GCF_052357945.1 of Bacteroides sp. Taxonomy (GTDB): domain Bacteria; phylum Bacteroidota; class Bacteroidia; order Bacteroidales; family Bacteroidaceae; genus Bacteroides. The sequence goes on from NZ_DAWCXD010000001.1 coordinate 92,373, forward strand.
AGCTTCTGATTCAGAAGTAAAGACAGAACCCATGCAATTACCCAGCTCCGTACAATGGACGGAAAGAGAAATAGGAAAACTCACTCTTCCCGCAGGAGCTTGTGTACTTCGTTTACAGATAGAGCAAGCCGGAGATAAACTCGAAATTCAGAAAATAATAGTAAAGTAGGATAAGGGGATTTGATTCTTCGTTCGTACTTAATAATAGTACTACAAAAAAAGATGGCCATGAAAATTAGAATATGTTTGTTAATCATACTAATGGGATTATTGTATCCGGGTTATATTAGCTCGCAAGAATCCCCTTATGTATTCCGCCAGATTGGAGTTGTCGAAGGATTACCGGATAACTATGTAAAAAGCGTTTTTCCCATTCCCGACGGCCGTATCGGTGTGCGAAGTACTGTGTTATTAAGCCTGTATGATGGTGCGAACTATTCAAATTTTCCTTTCAATATTCATGGCGAATATTCGATAGCATATAATCATATTATTCCCGAACAATATATTGATGCCGACAAACGTTTGTGGATGAAAGAACGCAAGAGCCTACGCGTCTTCGATTTGACTACCGAACAGTACATCTATAATGTAGATTCTTTATTTCAACAATTCGGCTTAAAGGATAAAGTGGCGGACCTGATTATTGATTCAGAGAAACATTGTTGGTTTCTGACGCCGGGTTCCTCTGTCTATATGTACGATGCAGAGACAAAGTCAATCGAACAGGTTTGTAGGAATGATGAGTTTATGGAATACTATGGAGGATTACTCGGAGTAGAAAGTCATGGAAAATACAGTTGGATGGTTCATCAGAAAGGGGCTATCCGTTGCTACGATTTAGAAAAGAAACGTTTCGTGCATCAACTTGATTTCCTGAAAGACCAACTGAAACCGGATGACCGTGTGGTTTTGAAGATACTCGATAATGGTGACTTTTGGCTGATGTGGGATCGTGGAGTAGGCTATTATGATGTCTATAATAAAAAATGGAATCAAATTTCGGGTATCCAACTCGGGCATTATTCATGGTTTACTTCTATGGACGTGGATAAAGGTGGAAATGCATGGGTAGGAACCGTTATTGATGGATTCTATGTCATTGATATGCACAATTTCTCTGTAACCCGGACACTGGATATTCCTTTATTATCAGGTAATACAGTACGAAACGGTATTCAAAGCATCTATTGCGACCGGGAAAATAATTCCGTTTGGATAGGACTTTATAATCAGGGAATGTGTTACTATCATCCCAGCATGAATAAAATAGTGCTGTACAATAAGAAGATGATAAATGGCGACTGGAAAGGAGAGGAAATCCGTTGTATGCTTGAAACATCTAAAGGAGAAATTCTGATGGGTACTACGCAGGGTGTCTATCGCTATGAACCGGAGACTAAAAGCATGAACAGATTCTATCATGAATTCAGTCAGAAGAATTGCCGTGTACTTTTTGAAGACAGCAAGAAACGGATTTGGGTAGGGACATATCACGACGGACTATACTGTATCGAGCATGGGAAGGTACGATCGTATGATTATCCCGATACGGATTATCAAAATGAATTGGATTATAGTAATATACGCTTCATGGTTGAAGACCCTTCGGGAAGGTTGTGGATTAGTATATATGGCGGTGGTGGCGTAGGGATGTTTAATCCGGAGACCGGACAAATAAGTTTGCTGTCCGAACAGTTCCCGGAATTGAAGAAATATAAAGTTGCCAATGCATTGGCTATAGATAATCAATCGCGGTTGGTCGTAGGCAGTGATAACGGACTCTACATTTACGATCCTGCAACGAATAAAATATGGATACCGGAGGAAGACGGGCAGGCTAATTCTATTTTCAATCAGGGAAGTATCAAGTATAATCAGATACTCAAAGACCATGAGGGAACTTTATGGTTTGCTACACAATATGGCTTGAGCGTTTTGACTTACAATGGGCAAAGCTACACATTAGGGAAAGAAGAAGGTCTGTCTAAAGCTATCCTGAACGTAGTGGAAGATAAGAACCATGATATATGGATTTCGACAGTCACTTCTATTTATAAGATAAAAGTAGACAGAAGAGCAGATAAATACAGTTTTCATGTAATCAGCTGTCTGTCGGAAGATGAAATCCGTCAGGATGATTTATATAGTTTCCCTTCGTTAATGACCAGGGACAATCAGCTTTTCCTGGGGCTGATGAACGGCTTTATCGCTTTCTCACCAGAAAACATGATAGATAATCAGTGCCTCAATCGTCCTCTGTTTACCTCATTCCGCTTGTTTAATGTTCCGGTTGTTTCGGGCGAAATATATAACGGACGTGTCTTATTTGACAAAGCATTAAGTTATTCGGACGAAGTACAATTAAAATATGATGAGAACTATATCACACTTGAGTTTTCTGGTCTGAACTTCCCTAATCCTTCTCAAACCTCTTTCCGTTACCAACTGGAAGGATTTGACAAAGAATGGACGGAAACCCTTTTTGAGAATGGACAAGGACGTGTGGTCTATAATAATCTCCCTTCGGGCGAATACATCTTCCGTGTGTCCGCTGCCGGAAACGACCGGATATGGGGACCGGAGTCTGCATTCAAAATTGTAATTCATCCCCCGTTCTGGGATACACTGGCCGCTCGTATTTTCTATGCAATTTTAGTTATTCTCTTAATTTTCGGGTTGATCTACGTAATAAACCGCCGCAACCGGCAGAAGATGATTCGTATGCAAGAAGAGGAAGCGTTGAAGCAGAAAGAAGAACTGGATCAGATGAAATTCCGTTTCTTCACAAATATAAGCCATGAACTCCGTACTCCGCTGACGCTGATTATCACACCATTGGATATGATGATACGTCGATTGACAGACGATGCGATGAAAAAACAACTGAATACCATCTATAAGAATGCTCAAAACCTATTGTCATTGGTGAATCAGCTACTCGATTTCCGCAAACTGGAAATGAAAGGAGAGAGGTTGCATCTGATGAACGGCGATATGGAGGAGTTTATTGTTTCGGCCTATAACAACTTCATGCCAATGGCAGTAGAGAAGCACCTTAACTTTGTGAACCAATCGGAACATAGAGCGCTTTATATGTTCTTCGACCGGGATAAGGTATATAAGATTGTGAATAATCTCTTGTCCAACGCCTTCAAATATACACCGCAGGGAGGCACAGTGAACTTACAGCTCGCGACAGAAGAGATAGAAGAAAGAAACTACGTGAGAATATCCGTATCTGATACTGGAATCGGAATATCCGAATCAGACCTTCCTTATATCTTTGACCGTTTCTATCAGGTAGGAAATGAAGGGGACGAAAAAATAGGCAGTGGCATCGGACTTCATTTGGTAAGGGAATATGTAAATATACATGGTGGCCGTATTAAAGTGGACAGTCAGATAGATCGTGGATCAGTATTCACCGTTTGGTTGCCGATGGACCTGAAACCGGAACCGGACGAACTGCCGGAAGAAATCATCGGAACGGAAGCATCAGATGTTAAAGAGAAAGAAACCACTACATCTACAGTCGATGATAACCTGAAGAAACTGTTGTTAGTGGAGGACAATCAGGAATTCCGTACTTTCCTGAAAGAACAGTTAGAAGATTTTTATCAAATCATTGAAGCGGCAGACGGCGAGGAAGGAGAGCGAAAAGCGATAGAGGAAAATCCGAACCTGATTATCAGCGATATTATGATGCCGAAAGTAGACGGTATCGAACTTTGCCGTCGGATCAAGACGAACGTGCAGACTTCCCATATACCTGTGATATTATTGACAGCCCGTACTGCCGATGATATCAAGATTAACAGCTATGAAGTAGGAGCAGACTCTTATATGTCGAAACCTTTCAACTTTGATATGCTGATGGTACGCATTGAAAAGCTGATAGAGCAGCAGGAAAAGAGAAAACAAGAATTCCGTAAGAACATAGAAGTAAATCCGAGTGCTATCACCATCACTTCAGTAGACGAACAGCTCATACAGAAGTGTCTGGAATACATAGAGAAGAACATGGATAATCCGGAATATGGCGTAGAAGAGTTGAGCGGTGATCTGGGGATGGTGCGTATGAGCCTTTACCGCAAGCTGCAATCCATCACCGGACACACACCGACAGACTTTATTCGCAGCATCCGTTTGAAACGGGCGGCACAATTATTACAAGGAAGTCAGTTGCCGATTGTTGAAATAGCGAACCGGGTAGGATTCAGTTCACCCAGCTATTTCTCGAAGTGTTTTAGAGAAATGTTCGGTATGCTTCCCAAGCAATATGCCGAGGAATCGGGAAGAAAAGAATGACATTGTGTTTGTGTTTGTAGTTTAATTATTACATTTGCGCTGAATAAGTGAGATCATTGTAAGATCTTGTTCACATTGGAGCAGAAAAAGTTTTATTTTATAATATATGTTGATATGAAAGTATTAGTTTTAATTTCATTGGTAGGAGGTTTGATGTTATCTTCTTGCGGAGGTAGCAGTTCAAAAAATAATGCAAATGTTAAGGAGGTAAATCCTGCAGATACCATCTATTTGGGAGACTTACGTGAAAAATTTGCAAATGATAGTGTTTTCTTTAAAATAGTGGCACCGGATTTGATGTTGATGGATTATCAGTATCTTTGGGCAGTAACAGAATCGGAAGCAGTAGAGAAAGGACTGACAAAAGAATACTATAAACGTGTGAAGAAAGAAATCACCGATACGAATGAAGCGATCAAAAGAGGTGTGATGAAAGGTGCGAACGTAAAACGTATACCGGATTTCCAGGCATCACAGGAAAATAAATAATGAATCCTTCCGGATGAAAGCTTTCATCCATGCAAATATAAGAACAGGGGAGTCGTCAAATGTAACGACATCCCCTTTTTTATTGGTGTGACGGTTAGATTTATCCCGATGAAATGGGAAGTTTTTGCAAAAATACACGCTTGTTACGATAGTTTTGTTATCTGTTACTTTTGTGATATTTGAATTTGAAACTTGTTCCTACTTTTGTATCATCGTTAAACGGATAAATTTAATGCCATGAATAAACAGCAAGCTACATTTGACGACTTCTTCTCTGAATGCTATCTTAAATATAAGGAGTATATCAAGAACTATATCGCTATCCGCATTTGCCATCCGCATGAAGCGGAAGATTTGGCACAGGATGTCTTTGTCCGCTTATGGGAACACAGGGCATTCGTGAACAAAGATACAGTCTGGTCTTTGCTTTTTACCATCGCTCGCAATATAGTAACCGATAAAATCCGTCGTTATTATAAACAGGAAGATTTCGTCGCTTATGTATATAATAGGATGGAAGACACCAGTCGGAATACCACAGAAGATACCATTCATTTTCGTGAACTAAAGAAGATGCATGACCAGGTTATGGAAACTCTTCCTGTTAAACGCCGTCAGATTTATGAACTTAGTTTCAATCATGAACTCTCTTGTCCTGCCATTGCAGGAAAGCTGTCCTTATCTCCCCGTACAGTAGAATGTCAATTATTACTGGCTCGTAAAACGGTTCGTACTTATTTGAAAAATGAATTCTCCAAAGTCGGTTAAATACCAGATTCGGAAAAACACATATTAACTTTAACAATTTAATAGTATTATGGAAATTAAATCCAAATTCTTATGTTCAAAAGGAGTCGCATTGGCTTTCGCCATGCTGCTGGGTGGTTCGCCCGGTGTATTGCTCTATGCAAATGATTCTGTAGAAGAGAGTTTGATGGTAGTCCAGACGGGCCGCACCATCAAAGGACTTGTGACAGATGCGAATGGTGAACCACTGATTGGTTGTAATGTAGTGGTCGTAGGAAGCAATGCAGGAGTAATTACCGATATTGACGGTCGGTTTACGCTGAATATTCCTGCTGATGCCAAACAGATAAAAGTTAGCTATATCGGATATGTAGATCAGATTATTAACCTTCATGACCGCTCTGATTTTAAAGTGGTATTAAAGGAAGATAATAATGCACTGGACGAGGTTGTTGTAGTGGGTTATGGCACGCAGAAAAAAGCGACGTTGACAGGGGCGGTAGAACAAATTGGTAGCCAGGTATTGGAAAGTCGTGCCATTACCAATGTCGGTGCTGCTCTGCAAGGAGCCACTCCGGGTTTGGTAGTCACTCGTTCTTCCTCACGTCCGGGTAATGAAGGTTTAAATTTCCAGATTCGTGGTCTGACATCTGTCAATGGAGGTAGTCCGTTGATTATTGTAGATGGGGTACCTGTATTGAATTCAGAGTCATTCCAAAATCTAAACTCAGATGATATTGAGAATATTAGTGTTTTGAAAGACGGTTCAGCTTCCATTTATGGGGCGAAAGCAGCTAATGGCGTTATCTTGGTAACTACCAAAAAAGGTAAAGGCAAGACAACGGTTGATTATGGCTTCAATATGCGTTTCACTACCAATGGTATTATGGCTTTCTCTCCCAGTATGCAGGAATATGCTTCCATGTGGCTGGAAGCCAATAAAGAAATGCCGGAACATGACTGGTGGGGCTGGGGAGAAGAAAACCTGAAGAAGATGGCTCAAGGCATTGAAGGTATTTATGAGTCGACTGTAGCCGATTGGGGTACGATGTTCGTTGGTAATGCCAATCGCCTGGATGAATTGTTTGCCCGCCGTTATTCTTACCAGCATAACTTGAGTGTAGCAGGTTCTACGGATAAATCTGATTACCGCATCTCATTAGCTTATGCTGATAACCAGGCCAATCTGGCCACTGCTTATGACGGGCAGAAACAGTTGAACTTGCGCTTGAACTACGGAATCAAATTGACTGATTGGTTCAAACTGGAGACTTCAGCCAGTATGATTAAAACAAATACCGAAACACCCACACATGGTATCGACCGTACACTTTACGGAAACGATGCTCCGTTTTTCCCGGCAAAAAATCCCTATGGACAATGGTACGCTAACTTCGGTAATGTAGGTGATCGCAATGCGGCAGCAGCTACAACGGATGGTGGACGTGACGAGAGAGAGAAGTTGACTACTCGTGTCGATTTTAAAGCATTGGTGGATATTTGGAGGGGAATCACTTTCGAGGGTACTGCTTCATTTCAAAATGAGGAATATCGCAGAGAACGCTATTCGCTTCCGGTACAGTGTTACAATTGGTTCGGCGAGCAGACGGCGAAGTTAGTATATGAAACAACACAAACCCTTAGTACTCCGCAAGATGTGATGAATTTTAAAGACTCTCATCAGCCGGGATATTTGGTACAGGCAAATAATGCCCGGTATCAGTACTATTCAGGGTTATTGAAATATAAGCGTACATTTGCCGAAGTACATAATATAGATGCGATGTTCGGCATCAATGCCGAGAAATGGGTGACTAAGAAAGTTGTTACTGCCCGTGAAAAGTTTGAGGATGTCGGAATTTACGATTTGAATTTGGCTACGGGTACACAGGGTAACGGTGGAGGAAAGACTCATAATGGTACCTATTCATATATTGCCCGTTTGAATTATAACTATGCGGAAAAATATATGGTTGAATTGATGGGACGTCGTGACGGAAACTCCAAGTTTGCTCCCGGTTATCGTTTCAAAAGCTTTGGTTCCGTTTCTTTGGGATGGGCATTCTCGGAAGAACAATTTGTAGAATTTTTAAAACCTGTTCTTTCTTTTGGTAAGTTGCGTTTAAGTTACGGTAGTTCGGGTAATGATGTCGGGCTGGGTGATTACGATTATGTGTCTACTGTCTCTCTTGGAACAGCCGGTTTTGGAACTATACCTGCTAATCAGGTATCTTCAGGTTTTGGCGGTTTAATTTCTTATGACCGTACTTGGGAGAAAGTTTCACAGAAAAACTTTGGTATCGATCTTAACTTTTTCGATAATCGTTTGAAAGCTACATTCGATTATTTTATAAAAGATAATACCGGTATGTTGGTAAATGTCACCTATCCGGGTGTATTAGGAGGTAAAGCTCCTAAAACGAATAGTGGTCATTTGAATGTAAAAGGTTGGGAATTCACTATTGGATGGCGCGATCAGATTAAAGACTTTTCTTACTATGCCAACTTTAATATTGGTGATACAAAGAGTCTGTTGAAAGAGATGGAAGGAGCAGATTCTTATGGGGCTGGTTGGAATGCAGCCGTGAATGGGTATCCGTTGAATTCGTACTTTCTTTATCGCACAGATGGTTACTTTAAAGATCAGGCAGAAGTAGACCGCTATTATGCACTCTATGGAGAGGGTAAAGAAGATTTGACTGGGGTAGGAGCGGGAAGTGCAAGCCGGTTACGTCCGGGTGATACCAAACGTTTGGATTTGAATGGTGATTATAAGATTTCCGGTGCAGGGAATGAGAATAGCGATTTGCAATATCTCGGTGACTCCAATCCACATTTTGTTTTCGGTTTCACATTGGGAGGATCATGGAAAGGTATTGATGTGAACGCAATGTTCCAAGGTGTCGGCAAGCAGTATGTTATCCGTAATGACTGGATGGCTTATCCTTTTCAAACACGTACTGCCAATCAGAACCCGACATATTTGGGAAAGACATGGACAGAGAGCAATCCGAATGCTGAATTCCCTCGCTTGACTACCAATGCGAATCTCGCACGCTGGAATTATCAGAATAACGATTTTATGATGCAGAATAATCGCTATATCCGTTTGAAAACATTAATAGTCGGCTACACATTGCCGCAGATATGGACGCGCAAGGTGAAACTGGAAAAAGTGCGTGTTTACTTCTCTGGTAATGATTTATGGGAAGCTACCAGTATTCGAGACGGTTTCGACCCGGAAATGGGAGCAGCCTCCAACAACAGTGGATACCCGTTTGCACGTACTTGGTCGTTCGGTCTGAACATCACTTTATAGTAGCTATGGAAAATTAAATACAGAACAGAAGATATGAAAAAGATAACGAACTATATATTAATTTGTACCTGCGCATTGGGATTTTCTTCATGCGTGAATACGTTCCTTGATTTGGAACCCCTAGATGCCAAGACAGATGTGATTTATTTCAAGACACCGGAACATTTCCGTGAATATGCTAACGGGCTTTACGGGCAATTATTGGGATGGCAGTCTTCCTATGGAAGTATATTCGATCACATGGATGCGGCATCCGATCTTTCTACTTGTTTCAGATATTCGTATGGTGTGGGGACCGGTGTGATGGGAATTCCTAATGACGATAGTCGTTGGGGTAATTGCTATGGCAATATTCGTGCCACTAATCACATGTTTGAAAGAGCTGTTTCTTCCTATACGGGTAATTTAGCGGACATTAGAAAAGAATTAGCCGAAGGTCATTTCTTCCGTGCCTATAATTATTTTTACTTATTGAAGTTTTTTGGCGGAGTGCCTGTCGTTACGAAAGTTCTCGACGTGACTTCACCGGAGTTATATGGAAAACGTAACAGCCGTTATGAGGTTGTCAACTTGATTCTCTCCGATTTGGATGAGGCTATCGCAGGGTTGCCGTTGGAACAGAATATAACCTCTGCCGACAAAGGTAAAATCAGCAAACAGGCTGCACAGGCATTTAAGGCTCGCGTGTTACTTTATGAAGCTACCTGGCGTAAGTACAATGGTACTTCTACTGATTTTGAAGGTTCTGCCGGTCCGGCTTCCGATCAGGTAAATGCTTTTCTGGAAGAATCCGTTCAATTATCCGAAACAGTGATGGGAGATGCTGCTTATTCCCTTTGGAATTATAACAATGTTGCAGCTATGAGAAATATGAGCAATCGTTACCTGTTTAATATTGAAGAAGAAGCCAGTAATCCTGCCGGTGCCGGAAGAGCGACGAACAAGGAATTTATCATCGCTTCTGTATATAGTCAGGAAACGCGTAAAGGACAGGTAGATTTGAATCAGGTGATTTATACGGATATGCGTCCCAGCCGGAAATTGATTGATATGTTTTTATGCACTGACGGGCTTCCGGTCAGCATGTCTGATAAGTTTCAGGGATATAAGAATCCGGGGGACGAATTTCAGAATCGGGATTTCCGTTTGACTTCTTATGTAGGTTCATATGCTACGAGCCTGACAGTTGAGAACTGTGGGTATGGTGTTTCCAAGTTTGCTATTACTGATATTCAACGCCAAAGTAAAGATGAATCGGCCAATTATCCGGTACTTCGGTTGGCAGAAGTATACTTGAATTATGCTGAAGCTGTGATGGAACGCTATGGTGAAATATCAGATGACCAGTTGAATAAGTCGATAAATAAAATCCGTGCCCGTGCGGGAATTGCCAACCTAACAAATGCATTGGCAAAGCGAATTCAGGAAGGAGTGCCGGCAAATGCGACTAAGACAGTCAATCAGGTAATGTTGGATGAGATCCGCCGTGAACGTGCTTTGGAACTTTATATGGAAGGTTTCCGTTGTGACGACCTGAAACGTTGGGGCATTGCGGAAGAGAATCTGAATGAGTCTCGTTGCGGTGCGGTAGTAGGTAATGCCAGCTATCCGACGGCATTTATAGACGAAAACGGAAACGCTACCAGTGCTTTCAATCCGGCTATTTTTACGAAGGGGACGGAAGAAGTGGAAACAGGTAAAGGCAAATTACCTTGTGTAGTGCTCCTCAAATCATCCGACTGCGCATTTACTAAGGGAGATTATTTGTGGGCGATTCCAAGAAATCAAATCAACCTGAATTCAAATCTGGTACAAAATCCGGGATATTAATCATTCAATCGTTTAACGTATAATACCATAGATTATATGAAGTTTTTATTCAAATATACATTTCACTTGGCAATACTCGCTTGTGTTTCCGCACTTTTCTCCGGTTGTGAGCAAGACCCCAAGTATAGAGTTTATGATTATCCTGTGCCAGTAGTGGAGAGCATTTATCCTACGGACGGATATGTCACTACACAGGTAGTTATTACGGGAACCAATTTTGGTGACCGTGCTGAAGCAGTGAAAGTTTTCTTCGGTGAAGCCCAATCCAATAAAGTACTCGATTGCAAAAATAACCGTTTGGTAGTGGAAGTGCCGGAAACTGCAGTAACAGGCAATCTGTCTTTACAGATTTATAATAAAAAGGTGGAGAATATCGGTCATTATACAGTACTGCCTACGCCACGTGTCATTACAGTGACTTCTGATAGTGAAGACGGTGAAGGGGTAGCCGATACGGGAGACAAGGTCACTATAACAGGTGAAAACTTTGGTACGGATCCATCCGGTATTTCTGTTAGTTTCAATGGAACGCTGGCCGAATTTGAGCTGGTGGATGAGTCTACTATTGTTGCGACAACTCCTGCTGATTATCAGACAGGTAGTGTGACTGTGACTATTCACGGATATACAATGACAGGTGGTGCAATGTTCAATCCTAACTCGAAGGGTGATGTGACAGTGCTTTATCTTCAAAACTATAAGCAGCCGTTTGCCAAGGCAAATGATGAAAGTTGGAAGAACGGTGAATGGTGGACTCCGGCAGTGTGGAATCAAAATGCAGCATCGTTCAATGCAAAAGGCAATACGACTGTTTCCGGAATGCAATATAAATCAGAAGAAGGCTTAACGTTAGCATTCCAGAATGGATGGGATAAAGAAGCTTATACGAATGGGAAAATGTGGCAAGTTGCTACACTTCGTCCTGGTAAATACAGACTGGAAGTTACTTATGCATATACATTGGTAGTTACTGATGCGGGGAACTTTATTTCCGTATTGATAGCTAAAGGAGATAGTGAAAGTGATATACCAAATGTCGCTGATCTTGAGCAACTAAATGGAGTTTATGTGGCCTATGATAAAATGGGAACAGCGAATGATTCGGGTACGTTGGTAACACCTTCATTTGAAGTGACGGAGACAACGGATGTTGTCATTGGATTCCTGACTTCTCTGGCTAAAGGTAATTCATACTTTAAGGTGACAGAATTGAAATTGATTCTTGAATGATGTGGAAAAAGAAAAAAGAGTAATTCATCGTGATAATATAATTAAGATTATGAAGAAAATATATAACTATCTGTTTCCCGTTTTTCTCTCGCTTTTCGCATTAGCTGCTTGTGACGAGGATAATGAAGAAATTGTTCCAATGAGTTACACTGATCCTGTGGCGACTGTAACAAAGATAGATCCCGTAGAAGGATATGTTGGGAATGAGTTTACCGTTAGTGGCAGTGATTTTGGTATCATAACAGAAGATGTGAAAGTATTTATCGGTTCCCAGGAGGCAGTAGTAGTCTCCTGCGCCGATGATGCTATCCTTGCGAAAGTGCCGGAATCGGCAACAAACGGAAAGATAACCGTTGAGGTTTTCGGGCAACGTGTGGAGACTGATCTAGTTTATCGTGTACTTGGTAAGCCGGGTGTCAGCGTAGTGAAACCTTCTTATGGTTTTCCGGGTGCCAGTATCGTTTTCGAAGGACAAGAATTTGTTTCTTCTAAAACACTGTATACTTTGACTTTCGGGACTTCCACAGACAAGGCAGAGATTGTGGGTACACCTACTGATACCGAATTTACGGCCAAAATTCCCGAGACAGCTGTCAGTGGAGTTATGACACTTATTATGGCAGAACAAACGATTGATTTGGCTTCTTATCCTTTCACTGTGTTGAAGCATGCAACGCTTGATACTCCTAAGGAAGACGAACCGGTTCCATCAGGTTTTGCTGGCAGTAAATTTGCAATAACAGGAACCAATCTTGTGCAAGAATTGCTGGATAAGTCTGTTGAAGGGTTGGAGCCTTTGAAAGTAACTTTCTCTAAAGCTGGCGGAGAACCTGTAGAAGCTGCAATAGATACAGATAATTTGACGGATAAGAGTATTCCACTCACTGTACCTGCTTCGTTGGAAGCCGGAGATTATACAATTACTGTCATTACTCCGTTTGAAACTATCGGGACACAGTTGAAATATACGGTATTACCGATGCCTACAGTAACAGGCATTTCAACGAAAGCCGGATATATTAATGCGGAAGTAACGATCATTGGTCAGAACTTTGGTACGAAAGCTGAAAATATTCAGGTCTTTTTCGGAGAAACAGTTTGTGATAAAGTGACACTGAATGATAAAGGTAATATCGTAGTGAATGTTCCCAAAGGAGTTTCATCTGAAGCTCCGGTGAAGATTAAACTGATCATTCAGGGTAAGGAAATAGAGATGGGCGAATCAGGCACATTTGAGGTTTGGGCAACTCCGGAAATCACTTCTGTTGAAACACCGTATATTTATCCTTATGGCACATTAGTAAAAGCCGGACAGGAAATAACATTTACAGGAAAAGGTTTTGGAACGGATAAGAATTCTGTTACAGTTACATTTGAGGGAATATCCGTACCCGTTACGGTTAAAGAGATTACTACGACTTCTATTACTGTAACGGTTCCGCAAGGTTTCAATGGTGGAAAAGTAACAATGGTGTTTGAAGGTATTGCACAACCCGTAGAGAGTGATATATTGCAACCTCTGCCGGTGGATGGAGATATTTCTCAATATGTACTCATGAACTATAAACAGCCTTTTGAATATGTAAAAGAAGGTGGGGATAAAGGATTCCATAAAAAAGGAGAGTGGGCAAAAGCTGCTTATTGGATAGTTCAGAACTCTAACTTGACTGCTGGTGAAGGAGGTGCTGCTGTTGATTTGGCATTTAAAACGAAATATGGTGATGGAAGTGATGCTGGTTTGGCTTTACAAACAGATTGGGGATTTGACAATCCTAAAAATGATGGTAAGGTATATCAGACTTCTCATCTTCAAAAAGGAAAATATAAATTGACGGCACACGTTTATGAATATGACGGCAGAGGTTTTACCGGTTATGTTGCAGTTTGTAAAGGTAACGAGATGGCAAATACGAGTGATATACCAAGTAAGAGTCTGGCAAACGCTTCTATTTCGGGTACGGGTGATGTAGTAGTTGATATTTCTGTTGAAGAGCCTACCGATGTTGTCATTGGTTTTGTATGTACAATTACAGTAAAACAAGGACGGGCTAAGATAGATAATTTCAAATTAGAGTTAGTAGAGCAATAAACTATAATTGGGTGCACCATAATCAATGGTAGATGCGGTGTACCATTAAACCCAAAATATGATGAAAAAGATATATTATATAGCCGTGGTATTCGCTACCCTGTTTTTGGTAGGATGTGGTGACGGCATTGACCTTCCGGGTGTCAATGTGGAAACTGATTTGAATAAAATTCCTCTTCCTGATAATAACGTAAATTTGGAACAGGTTGAACTTAAACCGTCAACGGAACCCATGCTGCATGAAGGGTTGCATACAGAGGAAGACTTCCAGCGTATCCAGGATAAAAAAGCTGCCGGAGAAGAGCCTTGGGTTAGCGCTTATCAATTATTAGTAGAAAGTCAGTTTTCGCAGAAGACGGCAGATACTTATCCTACAGAATGGATTAAACGTGGAGTTTCCGGTGATGAAAATTATATGAATGCAGCCAGAGGGGCCACTATTGTATATCAGCAGGCGCTTCGTTGGAAGATTGAACAAGATGATGAATATGCGGCAAAAGCAGTGGAGAATCTGAATAAGTGGGTACAGACTTGTGTAGGTGTAACAGGTAATACGAATTTATCGCTTGCCGCAGGACTTTATGGTTATGAATTTGCTATTGCCGGTGAATTATTGAGGGATTATGAAGGATGGGATCGTGCGGACTTCGCAGCGTTCCAGAATTGGTTGCTTAAAGTGTTCTATCCTGCTAATGATGATTTCCTGAAACGTCATCACGATACGAATGCGTTACATTATTGGGCTAACTGGTGTCTTTGTAATATAGCGGCTAAAATGGCTATCGGCATTGTAACCGATCGTCGTGATATTTATAATGAAGGTATCGCCCATTTGCAGACAGGTGATACAAACGGACGTTTACGTCGTGCTATCTATCACGATTATGCACCGGACTATAACTTTGCTCAATGGCAGGAAAGTGGACGTGACCAAGGACACACGTTGATGTGTGTCGGATTGATGGGAGTTATTTGTCAGTTGGCATGGAGTCAGGGAGACGATTTCTTTGCTTATGATGACAATCTGTTCATGCGGGCTTGCGAATATGCTGCTTGTTGTAATTACACTAATGAGACTGTACCATATACTACTTATATATGGCAAAAACAGAGTCAATGGGGATATCCGATTCCGGAAGAGCAAACAACACTTGGTGGCGGTAAATGGATAAAACGTGCAATATGGGCGTTGCCTTACTATCATTACAAAGGGGTAAAAAACATCTCGGATGATAATCTCAAATACACTAAGATTGCTACCGAATATGTAGGAATAGAAGGAGGAGGCGGTTATTATGATGCTAACTCCGGCGGGTATGATGTACTTGGACTCGGTACATTGATGTATGCACAATAAATGAATAACTTAAAATGAATAGACTGATAAGAATAGCGCTTACATTTTTACTTGTAATGACTTCAGGAGTTATACAGGCAGAAATTGTTATCTATCCGGTGCCACAAGGCATCTACTATGCCCGTCACAATGACGATTATACAGTAAAAGTACGGCAAGTGGGTGAAAAAGATTGGGTAGACCTTTATGAATATAATGTAAAGGTGGATATGGATACCAAGTCGGATGCAACCATGGTACAGTTTGATTTTTCCGGTAAAGTGGAAGTGCTGGTGCAAAAGAATAACGGGGAACTCCGTTCAGCAGTAGTGCGTCCACTATCTAAAGGCATTCATCCGGAGATAGACGGAAATTTTCTGCTGTTCACATTGGATAAACCACAAAAACTCTCTGTAGAGTTCAACGGTGACCGTTTGAATAATCTGCATGTGTTTGCCAATCCGATCATTGAGAATGTGCCTGATAAGAATGATCCGAATGTGATGTATTTTGAGTCCGGTATACATGAACCCACAGATGTGGCAGGCAAATGCTTCCGTATTCCTTCCAACACGACTGTCTATCTGGAAGGTGGAGCGGTGCTGAAAGGTTGCCTGACTTGCGACAGTGTAGAGAATGTAAAGATTCTCGGACACGGTATGTTGCTTGAACCACAGCAGGGAATATCGGTGGCATACTCCAAGAATGTACTGATTGATGGAATTACAGTTGTCAACTCCCGTCACTATACAGTTTCCGGTGGACAATCACAGGGAATTACTATCAAGAATCTGAAATCATTCAGTTATCAGGGTTGGAGTGATGGATTGGATTTTATGTCTTGCTCGGATGTAGTGATTGATGATGTTTTTCTTCGTAATTCAGACGACTGTATAGCCATCTATACGCATCGTTGGAATTATTATGGAGATTCTCGTAATATCCGTGTACTTAATTCTACACTATGGGCGGATATTGCTCACCCTATCAATATCGGTACGCATGGAAATACGAAAACAGGAGATGAGGTTTTAGAAGATATATTGTTCAAGAATATCGATATCTTGGAACATGATGAGGACGATCGTGATTATCAAGGATGTATGGCTATCAACGTAGGTGACCATAACCTTGCGCGAAATATTACTTTTGAGGATATTCGTGTGGAACATATCCAGGAAGGACAATTGTTTCATCTACGGGTGATGTATAACCAAAAATACAATACAGGTCCCGGCAGAGGTGTCAAGAACATAACATTTCGTAATATTTCATGTACGGGGAAGTATATCAATCCTTCTTTGATAGAAGGTTACGATAAGAATCGGAAAATCGAGAATGTTTTGTTTGAAAACATTGTGTTGAACGGTAAACGGATCACTTCTTTGAAAGAACTGAATATAGACAAAAAAGATTTTGTAGAGAAGATACGAATAAAGTAGCTAACAAATAAAAGATTGTGTTGATTTTACTCTCACCTTTACTCTCACCCTTGAAAGCACGATGAATAAAGGGATATAAGAAAAAGGTGAGAGTGTGAGAGTAAGTCTAATAAAACTATTGTGTATAGCGTTTTTAATTAAATGGAAGATGCGACAAAAAACAGTTATTCGTGCTTTTTGCCGCATCTATTTTATAGAAAGAGGAATAAACCTATCGTAACGGAGTGAATGAACCTATATAAATACGTTCTATTTTCAGGGAAGTGGTATTCGTTCCGAATAACCCTGTCACTTCTGATTTATAATCTTCCGTCACATCTTCCACTAACCAATAAGGAATTGGACCAAGTTCTCGTGTGGTGATACTCTTTGAAGTATCGGGACGTTCGGGAAGTTTAAATTTGCAGTCATACTCTTTACCATTGATTGTAATTTGGAATGTAGTGCCTGACTCTGATGTGGAGCGGGAGAAGCTTCCTTCTATTTTCGGAGTATTATCTTTACTAGTAACAATTGTCACTTTGCCACTACTTTTTTGGTCATAAGAGAAAGCTATTCCTCCTGTAGCTTGTATACCCGCTTCCTCCTTTATCTTTTTTATGACCGCTTCTAGTTTTTCTTTTTGTTGTTCATCCAACAGACTTTCATCTATTCCTGTGATTTTTGCTTCCACAGAATTCACTGAAAAAGATTGTTTGCCGTTGACGACCTTTAGCCCTATTTTTATGATTCTTCCATCAGCGTCTTTTACCATCAATGACGTGCTGCCCAGTTTTATAGAGCTGATTTGAATATCATTGTTTTCATCCACATAAGCTGTAGCAATTTGCCCATCGGCTATTTCTGCTGTATAAGGAGCTACGCCACCCTTAATTCCCAACTTTGTTCCTCCCGTGATTGACAAACTGGTTTCACTAATGGGAGGTTCCGGGTCGAGCATTACTTCCCAGTATTCATATAGGTAAAAAACGTCAGCTTCGTCGCTGCATGAATAAAATACAGGAAGGGAGCATAATAGAATAAATAGTAGACAGAGCTTCGTCATTTTTGCTTTCATGATATTCTTCTTTTTTATTTCTTCACAAAAGTAAAGCTCCTTTCCTGTATTTCAAAGTATATTGATGAAAAATAAGATTAAAACTCTATCTTATGTTGTTTCTCATCATCCACCACAGCCATCATTCCTTCTACCTGTGCTAAAGCCAGCATACGTCCGTGGAAAGAATAACCGGCATTGTAGCCTTTATCTTCATCTCCGAGCATCATTCGTCCATGATCTACGCGCATGGGAAGTCCCGGATTCTCATTTTCAAAAATACGAATGAGATCAATCAGATGTCCTCTTCCTGATAGATGAGAACTTTCGATGAAGTTTCCACCCGGCATGGCCTCTGTACTGCGTAGATGAACGAAATGGGTTCTTCCTGCAAACTTCTTCGCCAATTCACGAGTGTCATTATGTGCGCCTGCACTAAGAGAGCCTGCACAGAAAGTCAGCCCATTATGCGGATTGTCTACGGCATTCAGGAACCAGGCTATATCTTCTTCATTGGTGACAATACGGGGTAGGCCGAGAACCTGGAATGGAGGATCATCCGGGTGTACACACATATTGATACCATATTCATCGCATACAGGCATAATTGCAGAAAGGAAGTAACACATATTCTCTCGTAAAGCATCCCGGTCTATGTCTTTATATAAACCTAACAGACGTTTGAATATAGCAACCGGGTTTTTATCTCCTTCTTTGATATTACCGTTCACAAATCCTTGTGTCTTGACGATAATAGTATCAATCAAATTGTCCTTTTCGGTATCTGTAATCACTTTGTCCAGTTCGGCAACTTTATGCAGTTCTTCTTCTGTATAGTCTTTTTCAGCTCCTTCACGTTCCAGTATTTTGATGTCGAAGTAAGCGAAACGAATACGGTCGTAGTAAAGCGAACTGGTACCGTCCGGCCAAGGGTACTGTAAATCCGTACGTATCCAGTCGATTACCGGCATGAAGTTGTAACAGACTGTTTTCACTCCGCATTTACCCAGGTTGGCAAGACTTACTTTATAATTTTCAATCAACTGTTCACGTTCCGTACCCGCATACTTGATTGCCTCACAAACCGGAAGGCTTTCCACGACCGACCAGCGCAACCCATACGATTCAATATACGATTTTAAATCGTTGATGGATTCTACTGTCCAAATCTCTCCGTTTGGTACCTCGTGTAATGCAGTGACGATTCCTTCAACACCTATCTGACGGAGCATTGGCAAGGTGATTTTATCTTTCTTGCCGAACCATCTCCATGTTTTTTCCATCATAGCGTTTGAATAAATTAAAAGATTAAATATTAAACGCCGCTGAATGCACTGAAACCACCATCGATAGGCAACATAGCTCCCGTTATGAAACTAGCGGCTTCACTGCACAGAAATTGTACAGCACCATTCAATTCTTTGATGTTACCGAAACGATTCATCGGAGTTTTGGCTAACACCTTTTTACTTCTGTCGGTCAATGAACCATCCGGGTTGATTAGTACACGACGGTTTTGGTCACCGATAAAGAATCCCGGAGCGATAGCATTTATACGGATACCATCACCGTATTTTAGTGCCATTTCGCTTGCCAGCCATTGGGTGAAGTTGGCTACTGCAGTTTTTGCAGCCGAATATCCCGGTACACGGGTGATAGCGCTATAAGCAGCCATAGAAGATACATTGATGATGCATCCTTTCTTCTGTTTTGCCATTACCTTACCGAATATCATAGACGGATAAACCGTACCGTTCATATTCAGGTTAGTCACTTTTTCCCAGCAGGAGATGTCCATATCATAGAAGTGCTGATCCGGTTCGAGAGTGGCTCCCGGCATATTGCCACCGGCAATGTTCAATAGAATATCGATCTTTCCCCATTTGGCTACGACTTCTTCGGCTACTTTCTCCAGGCTGGCGATGTCAAGTACATTACCGATGATGCCGATTACATCGTTACCATATTGCTTAAGTTCAGCCACACGGTTGTCCAGTTGCTCCTGACGAATGTCAATAGCTACAACTTTTGCTCCCTGCTGTATAAAGTGTTGGGCAATATTTCCGCCCAGTACACCACCTGCTCCGGTAATAACAGCAACTTTACCGGCAATACTAAATAATTCGTTCATGGTTTCTATCAAATGTTTTTATGAATGGATGCAAAAATAGCGGGTTTTTATACATGCTATGATGCGTATTTTTGCAAGATATTTACCTATCTTTGCAAAAGCAGTTTAGAAAGGAGATTTATGAAGAAGATAATGAATGAGAAGTTGACTATTACGACTTCCAATCCCGTCCGTGCCCGCTTTTATGAATATCCGCGTTTCACGTATCCGTGGCATTTTCATAGTGAGTATGAAATTATTTATGTGGAGCAGGGAGAGGGGGATTGTCTGGTGGGTGACAGCATTATCTCCTATTCAAAAGGTGATTTGATTCTTTTCGGTTCCGAACTGCCTCATAGTATGCAAAGCCCGCCGGACGACGGGGAAGAATCTGATAACGAAGAAAAATCTGAACCGAAAGTAAGAGGAGTCAATATTCAGTTTGAGAAAGATTTTATGCATTATTCAATTTCTCAATACTCCCAGTTTATTCCTATCAGGAATTTATTGGAGGATGCTTGCAGAGGAATCAAATTCACAATTACCCGTTCGGGGAAAATCATTAAGTTATTGAAACAGATTCCTTCTGCTAAAGGAGCAGATCAAATTATCCTGTTGCTTTCACTTCTACAGATGATGGCTATCAGCAATCATAAGAAATATCTGACTACTTCTCATTATACTCCGTCCCCTTCGATTATGCGTAATGAAAGAATGGAAAAGGTGATTGCCTATTTGAATAAACATTATACCGAGTCCATCGGTCTGGATGAAATTGCTTCTTATACAGCGATGAACCCTGCCGCTTTCTGCCGATACTTTAAAGAAAACACAGGAAAGACATTTAAAGAGTATGTACTTGATATGCGTATCGGATATGCTTGTAAACTATTGAATAGTAGTATGATGAATATATCTCAAATCAGTGCTACTTGCGGATTTGAATCACCTGTACATTTTAACCGCATCTTTAAAAGGGTGACAGGAATGACACCGACTTTATATAGAGAGCAGATGGAATGAGCTTTTCAGGCAATAAACATTTGAGTATAATTTCTTTCTCGTTCGTATATAATAGGAAAGATGAATAAACATGAACGTAAATAGAATGAAGAAAAGAATTCTGCTTTTGTTGTTGGTGATACCAGCATTGGTAAAAGCGCAAGATGTGATGACAGAAACTCGTCAGGAACTGACGTCTCCTGATGGAGCTTATCGTTTTACCTTTTATCAACGTGCGGTGAGAGAGGATAATGCACAAATGTATTATACCTTGACTTATAAAAATCGTCCGGTGATTGAAGAAAGTAAACTGGGGGTTCTGATTGAAAATCAGTTGTTTGAATCGGCGTTGGGAGTTCCGAATGATACTTGTCATTTTTGGTGTGAAAATCTGAAGTTGACAGGGACTGAACAACGAAAGGCGGATGAAACATGGAAGCCCGTATACGGCGAACGCGCGGAGGTTCGTGATTGCTACAATGAGATGACTTTGAAATTCAAGAAGGGAGAAGGGAATGGCAATCAGGACGGTGGTTATGATAAGCGTAAGAATTACTTTATGAACATTATTGTTCGTGCCTATAATGAAGGAATTGCTTTTCGCTATCATTTTCCGGAAACGACAAATGGACTTTTCTTACATATCGTCGGTGAGCAGACTAGCTTCACAATGCCTGAAGGAACGATGGCATATTACGAACGTTGGGCACAAGGACCTTGTGTACTTCGTCCGTTGGAAGGATGGGGCAAAGAGGAGAGTGAGCGTCCTTTGACCTTGAAACTGCCTGATGGATTATCTGTAGCTTTGTTGGAAGCGGAAATGGTGGATTATGTTCGTGGTAAATTCCGTTTATCGGCAGAGAAACCTTCCACTTTGGAGACAAGCCTGTATAGTAGCGTCGATATTATATCTCCTTACAGCACTCCGTGGCGTGTAATCATGGCTGCCGAACGTCCGGTTGATTTAATTAATAATAATGATATTGTCTTGAATCTGAATCCGGCTTGTAAGCTGGCTGATACTTCTTGGATCAAACCCGGGAAGGTATTCCGTTCGGGCGACTTGAAATATGATAGAGTAAAAGCAGCCATTGACTTTGCGACAGAACGTGGTATTCAGTATGTGCACATGGATGCAGGATGGTACGGACCTGAAATGAAAATGAGTTCGGACGCTACTACTGTTTCTCCTGATAAAGACCTTGATATACCCGCTTTGTGTAAATATGCCGAATCGAAAAGAATCGGACTTATGGTGTATGTCAATCAGCGTGCATTAGTGCAGCAGTTGGATACTCTGTTGCCTTTGTATAAAAAATGGGGATTGAAAGGTATCAAGTTCGGTTTTGTACAGATAGGTAATCAACGTTGGAGTACTTGGCTGCATGATGCAGTTCGTAAATGTGGAGAATATGGTTTGATGGTAGATATTCATGACGAATATCGTCCGACAGGTTTCAGCCGTACTTATCCTAACCTGATGACGCAGGAGGGTATTCGTGGAAATGAAGAAATGCCGGATGCCACACACAATACGACTCTTCCTTTTACCCGCTATCTGGCAGGTGCAGGAGACTATACGCTTTGCTATTTCAATAACCGGGTGAAGAATACGAAAGCACATCAGTTGGCGATGGCAGCTGTGTATTACAGTCCTTTGCAATTTATGTTTTGGTATGACAGACCGGAATTCTACCAGGGAGAAGAAGAACTGGAATTTTGGAAAGCAATTCCGAGTGTATGGGATGACAGCCGCGCGTTAGATGGAGAGATTGGTGAATATATCGTTCAGGCACGTCGTTCGGGGAATGACTGGTTTGTAGGAGCAATGACGAATACGGAAGCCCGCACAATTACATTGACTACGGATTTTCTGGAACCGGGTAAGAAGTATATGCTTCATCTGTACGAAGATGATGACAAGCTGAATACACGAACGAAAGTACGCAGTACTCATAAGAAGATAAAAGCCGGAGATAAGCTTGTTTTGAAGCTAAAAGCAAGTGGCGGAGCCGCATTGCATTTTACTCCACTGGAAAATAAATTAGCTGTTTATTGATAAATACACTATGATAAGTGTAATAATAAGAAATATCCCCTTTAATCCTGTCTTTCATTCGTTGAAAGTCATAACAAGGATTAAAGGGGATTTCATTTTCTTATTTACTATAATTAATCAACCACTTCACCATCTCCGGATCATAGTGGGAGAAAAAGAGCGTTTTAGCTGTGTCAAGCGCAGCGATAGCCGCCATATCGTCCGGTGTTAACGAAAAATCGAAAACATTGAAATTCTCAATCATACGTTCTTTATGAGTCGATTTCGGAATCACGATAATATCGCGTTGAATCAGATAACGCAGTGCGACCTGTGCCACTGATTTGCCATATTCTTTACCGATTTCCTGGAGAGTCGGATTGGTGAAGAAGTCGTTTCGTCCTTCAGCAAACGGTCCCCATGACATAATTTTAGTACCATATTCTTTCATTACTTCCTGCAACTTTATCTGTTGGTTGAAAACGTGTGTCTCTACCTGATTGATGGCAGGAGTGATTTCACAGAATTCCGCCAAGTCAACAAAACGGTCAGGATAGAAGTTGCTGACACCGATCGCACGGAGTTTACCAGCCTTATATGCTTCTTCCATAGCCCGGTAAGTTCCATAATAATCACCGAATGGCTGATGAATGAGTAGTAAGTCTATATAATCACTCTTTAATTTACGAAGTGATTCATCAATAGAAGCTTTAGCCTTTTCGTAACCGGCATTTGAAATCCATACTTTTGTAGTGATGAACAGTTCCCCACGTGGTACGCTGCATTTGCTGATTGCATTTCCAACACCTTCTTCGTTATGATAGGCTTGTGCCGTATCAATAGAACGATAACCCACACTGATTGCATCTGATACGCAACGTTCACATTCTTCAGGTGTAACCTGATAAACACCATAACCTAAAATAGGCATTTCAATGCCATTGTTCAACTTTACTTTTTCCATAATCGAGTATATTTAATTAAAGTCATATTCCACTGATTGCATGATCCTTATTCTCTGTATGCAAAGTTAGTTTGTAGAAACTAATCTGTTCTTATATAGATTACAGGTTTTACTACCATTTTTACGGATAGCTCTATCTTTGGAATTAAGTCTTTAATATATAGTCTTTTGAGGAGTATTTTGTTCTCCATATTCATATTATATGGAGTTAAATCAATTAAAAGAATCATTATGAATAATATTCTCTTGTTGCTTTGTTGGCATCTATTGATGCAAATGTATCACTACTCACTCATTGAGTGGAAAGGTTATTCAAGGAATTAAAGAACCAATTCCTTGAATAACCTTTCTAAAGTATTATCTAAATCTGAAGAGAATCCCGGATGAGGACGGGACACTTGAATACAGGAGCTTTTTACCGCAGTCAGCCACCGGAAGCGGTCCGGAATATCCATATTGGCAATAACTCCTCCTTCTTTATTTCCCTGACAAATCTTGTCGAAGACTTTCAGACCTTCTATCAGACAGTTGATGTCCAATTCAGAAGAAAACAGTTTCAGTTTGTTTTCATCTATTGTATAAAGAGATTTGAGATATTTGCATCGTTTGGAAAACAGTACAATACCCACATTGATAAATTCCTCACGTTCTACTTTAGGAACGAAACGGATAACTGCGTATTCATATAAGTGCCTTTCTTGCATGTTGCGCTTCATTTACAAATATTTCGGAATGCTTGATCCTTTCTTCTAAAAATTGAATATAAACATCTCTCAAGTCTTGCGGAGTTTCCTGTCCTTCCGTCCAGTTCAGCCAGTCGTCGGGGACGGCATTGACTATCTCCCGTATCTTGTCATCGGTAAGTAGTTGCCTGAATGCTGCGTCTACTTCTTCCAGCTGATCGGCAAATGGTAAAAGTACATGATCTTTTATTTGTACGAACGGACTAAGTGCGTGTTTCTGCCAATTCGTCCACGAATGATGGAAATAAAGGGAAGCTCCATGATCGATTAACCACAATTCTTTATGCCACATCAGCATATTCGTATTCTTGATTGTACGGTCTACATTGGTTAATAATGCATCCAGCCATACAATTTGCGAAGCAGTTTTATCGTCCACCTTATGCACAACAGGATCGAACGTCAATGAACCGGACAGGAAATGCAGACCCATGTTCAGCCCACGGCTCCATTGCAGTAAATCCTGTATTTCTTCGTCCGCTTCCGTCCGTCCGAAAGCCTCATCCAGATTTAAAAATATAATCTCCGGTACTCTGAATCCCAGTGTACGGGCTATTTCTCCCCCTATCAATTCGGCAATAAGGGCTTTAGTCCCATGTCCTGCTCCTCTGAATTTTACGACATATTTGAATTCATCATCCGCTTCAGCCAAAGCCGGCAATGATCCTCCTTCCCGCAAGGGAAGAATATATCTTGTTACATTTGCTGTACGTAAATCCATATCACTCCTTTCTTAAATTGAGAATAAAGATACAACGTTTTTATGGAATAGTCAGTGAAAGGCTTTCTATAATAATAGTTTTTTTGTATTTTTCGGTTGAGTATACTTTCTTCCTGCTACGTATTATATAAAACAATGATAAATGAATTAAACATGAAACTACTTCGATTTTGGGTGTTTGGAATAATGTCCGTTATTCTGTTACCCAGCAATATGGCAGCCGAATGGCAATGGTCTGTACAGCTGCCAGGTATTATTTCCAACGAAACGAACGATCATCCGCGAGCATTCTTGTGGATACCTTCTGATTGTATGCAAGTGAAAGCTGTGATAGTAGGCAATCATAATATGACAGAGGAGACTTTGTTTGAAAATCCTCTATTTCGTGAAAGATTATCAGAAACGGGTATAGCACTGATATGGATTACCCCCGGATGGGATCAAAGATGGGATATAACTACCGGATGTCAGGAAGCCTTTGAAAAGATGATGGAGGATTTTGCGAATGTCAGTGGCTATAATGAATTGAAATATGCGCCTATTGTCCCTTTAGGACATTCGGCAATGGCTACTTACCCGTGGAACTTCGCAGCCTGGAATCCGGATCGTACTTTAGCTATCATTTCTTTGCATGGAGATGCGCCGCGTACCAATCTGACAGGTTATGGTCGCGATAATATGGAGTGGGGAAAACGTACAATCGACGGTATTCCGGGATTAATGATTGAAGGCGAATACGAATGGTGGGAAGATCGTGTAAATCCGGCTCTGGCTTTTCGTATGATGTATCCTGGAAGTTGTGTCTCTTTTCTTTGCGACGCAGGTCGAGGACATTTTGATATAGCAGATCGTACGGCTGAATATATTGCTTTGTTTTTAAAGAAAGCACTGGAATATTGTATGCCTGAAACGTATGATTTAAATAAGCTTGTGGTTTTAAAAAAGCTGAATCCACAGAATGGATGGCTCGCCGAACGTTGGCACCCTAATCAAAAGAAGCGTGCTAAAGCTGCTCCTTATAAGCAATATAAAGGAGACCCGCATGATGCATTTTGGTATTTTGATAAAGAGATGGCAGAAATGACGGAAGACCGTTACCGTCAGGAAAGGGGAAAGAAAACTCAATATCTGGGATTTGTACAAGAAGGGCAATTACTCACATATAATCCCAAATCCCATGTGAAAGTTGCCGCCCGCTTCCTGCCGGAAAAAGATGGACTGACTTTTCACTTGAAAGCTGTATATACGGATAGCTTGCATACTGCAATTTCTGACGAACATTCGTCAACTCATCCGGAAATAACACGTATTTGTGGTCCGGTACAAAAAGTGAATGATACAACTTTTACCGTTTGTTTTTACCGTATGGGGATGTATAATAAGCGTCGTACAGGAGATATTTGTCTGTTAGCAAGCAATGATGGTGACGGTCGATATAAAAGTACTGTTCAAGAACTTAGTTTTCGGATTCCATACCGTAATACGGAAGGTAAACGCCAGCATATTCTTTTCCCGGGTATTGAGGATGTGAAAAAGGGGGTAGAGGAAATTACACT
This sequence comes from Bacteroides sp., assembly GCF_052357945.1. GTDB lineage: Bacteria > Bacteroidota > Bacteroidia > Bacteroidales > Bacteroidaceae > Bacteroides. Next base: position 119,336 of record NZ_DAWCXD010000001.1, read on the forward strand.
TCAGGCAACTTCCGATTGTGGACTGCCTGTATCTTATTATGTAAAAGAGGGGCCGGCAGAGATAGAAGGAAATAAACTGATATTTACTCAAATTCCTCCGTGCAGCAAATTTCCGCTGAAAGTGACTGTGGTGGCTTGGCAATATGGTTTGGCTGGAAAAGTGCAGACAGCCGAACCGGTGGAACGAAGTTTTTTCATAGTCAAAGTGTTACGCCCTTAAATTAGAATTTGTATTTTTGTATTGAGTGTTAAGCAAAGCTTATTCGTATCCTATAAATAAAGGATATAAAAAATGATTATGAATAAGAAATCTTTAGTTGCAATCGCATTATTGGCAGTATCGGCTATATCGTCGGCTCAATCTGTGTATCCCGGTCAGCATCGGGGGAAAATGAAAAAAGAGACAGTAGCTCCTGTACGGGTACAAAGTTTTGATTTGAAAGATGTTCGGTTACTTCCGAGCCGTTTTCGTGATAATATGTTGCGGGATTCTGCATGGATGACTTCCATTGATGTGAATCGTTTGCTGCATAGCTTCCGTACAAATGCCGGAGTCTTTGCAGGTCGTGAAGGTGGTTATATGACGGTGAAGAAACTCGGTGGCTGGGAATCCTTGGATTGTGAACTTCGCGGACATACTACCGGACATCTGCTTTCAGCTTACGCACTGATGTATGCCGCTACCGGAAGTGAGATTTTCAAACTTAAAGGTGATAGTCTTGTTAGTGGGTTGACTGAAGTGCAGAATGCACTCAAAGGCGGATATCTAAGCGCATATCCCGAAGAATTGATAAACCGCAATATTCAGGGAAAAAGTGTTTGGGCACCTTGGTATACTTTACATAAACTTTATTCCGGTCTGATAGACCAATACCTGTATGCAGATAATCAACAGGCTTTGAAAGTAGTGACCAAAATGGGTGACTGGGCTTATAACAAACTAAAGCCTCTTAGCGAAGAAACTCGCAGGCTTATGATACGTAATGAGTTTGGAGGCATTAATGAATCATTTTATAATTTGTATGCTATCACAGGAGATGAACGTTATCGTTGGTTAGCGGAATATTTCTATCATAATGACGTGATTGACCCATTGAAAGAACTTCGGGATGATTTGGGAACCAAACACACCAATACCTTTATTCCAAAAGTTATTGCAGAAGCGCGTAATTATGAGTTGACAGAGAATGAGACCAGCAAAAAACTTTCCGAGTTTTTCTGGCATACCATGATTGACCACCATACTTTTGCTCCGGGATGTAGTAGTGATAAAGAGCATTTTTTCGACCCTAAGAAATTCTCTAAACACTTGACCGGCTATACTGGAGAAACTTGCTGCACTTATAATATGTTGAAGCTTAGTCGTCATCTTTTCTGTTGGACGGGCGATTCATCTATTGCCGATTATTATGAAAGGGCACTATATAATCATATTCTGGGACAGCAAGATCCGGAAACAGGAATGGTCACTTATTTTTTACCCTTACTTTCGGGCTCACATAAACTGTATAGTACAAAAGAGAATTCTTTCTGGTGTTGTGTCGGCAGCGGATTCGAAAATCATGCCAAATATGGAGAAGCTATCTACTACCACAACAATCTGGGAATCTACGTAAATCTGTTTATTCCTTCCCAAGTCACTTGGGAAGAAAAAGGGTTAACCCTCCTCCAGGAAACGGAATTTCCGAAAGAGGAAACGACCCGGTTTACTATTCGTGCCGAGAAACCGGTTCGCACTACTGTTTATCTAAGATATCCTTCATGGAGTAAAAAAGCGGAAGTTCTTGTGAACGGTAAAAAAGTAATAGTAAAACAAAAGCCGGGTTCTTACATCGCTATCACCCGTGACTGGAAAGATAATGACCGTATCTCGGCTACTTACCCGATGCAGATCGAGTTGGAAGCCACTCCCGATAATCCGAATAAAGTGGCTTTACTGTATGGCCCGTTAGTGCTTGCTGGAGAACGGGGTACGGAAGGTATGCAGGCTCCTGCACCTTTTTCTAATCCTGCTCTTTATAATGATTATTATACTTATAATTTCCATGTACCTGCCGATTTGCGTACCTCTTTGAAAGTAGATATGAAACATCCGGAACGTACTTTGAAGCGTACAGGAAAAGATCTGAAATTTACAACAGAACAAGGAGATGTGATTCGTCCGCTTTATGATTTGCATCATCAGCGTTATGTGGTATATTGGGATTTGCAGTCGAAATAGAAAATTTTAGGCACAGATTGCATGGATTACGTGGTTTTATAATTATAATTTCATTAAGCAACAGCGTAATCTGCGTAATCCGTGCCTAATAAGAAGTTATTACTTAAATAGATAAAGAAGATGAAGGGGAGATTATTAATAGTAATTATTATAAGTATTTGTTTTATTGCAGGTTCCTGCAATGTATCATCCGTACAGGGGAGTCGTTATAACTTCTCTTCATTGGACTCTGTCATTCAAGGATGGGTTAGTAAAGGATATTATCCCGGAGCTTCCATCTGTGTAGTGAAGAATGATTCTATCATTTTTCAAAAAGACTATGGTAACTATACTCCTGATACGAAAGTATATGTAGCCTCTGCCGGAAAATGGGTGGCGGCGGCTGTAATCGGAGCAGTAGTAGACCGTACTGATTTGGGTTGGGATGATCCTGTGGAGAAGTGGTTGCCGGAATTTAAAGGAGATGCCAAAGGTAAAATCCTTTTGCGACAGTTACTATCTCATACTTCCGGAGTGCGTCCTTATCTTCCTGAACCTCGTATAGATAATTACAATCGTCTGGATTCTGCCATTATTGAGATACTGCCGTTGGATACGATATTTACTCCGGGAAGTCGTTTTCAATATGGGGGACTTGCCATGCAGATTGCCGGAAGAATGGCGGAAGTGGCAATGGGGAAAGAGTTTGAAACCCTCTTTCAAGAGCTATTGGCGCAACCATTGGAAATGAAGAATTCTCATTTTACTCCGATAAACACCGATGGCGGACATGCCCCGATGTTGGGTGGTGGTCTGTGTACTACGTTGAATGATTATATTCATTTCTTGTCTATGATTTATCACGGAGGAATGTATGAAGATAAACGGATATTGACAGCGGAGACAGTAAAGGAGATGCAGGCGGATCAAGTGAAAAACGCTGTTGTTTCTCCTGGAGAATATACGGAAAGAGCATTGGGGCAGTCTCATAATGGAATTTACGGATTGGGTGAGTGGCGTGAATTGGTCGATAGAAAGACAGGAGAGGCTTATCAAATCAGTTCTCCGGGGTGGGCTGGTGCTTATCCGTGGATCAATAAACGGGAGAATGTTTATGGTTTCTTTATCACCCATGTAGTGGGTTCCTCCAGTAAAAAAGATGGCTTTTCCTCTTTTTATGGTAGTCCTGTAATTTCGAGAACTGTTTCAGAGATTGTAAAGGGACACCCGTTGGCTGTGAAACAAGGCCGTGTTGAAGTGGGCAACGGTTCCCTTTACTATGAGGAAGCCGGCACAGGTGACCCTGTCATCTTTGTTCATGGTCATTCTTTGGATCATCGTATGTGGGATGAACAATTTTCTGTATTGGCAAAAAAATATCGTGTAATCCGCTATGATTTGAGAGGATATGGCATTTCGTCCTCACAAACGGAAGACTATCAATTCACACACACTGAAGATTTAGTTACTTTGATGGATTCGTTACACATCAAGAAAGCACATATCGTCGGACTTTCTTTAGGTGGTTTTATTACTGCTGATATGTTGGCGTACTTCCCGGATCGGATGTTATCTGCTTTTTTAGCCAGTGGGAATATAAGAAAGTCGAAAGGTCCGAGTGAACCTATGACTCCGGAAGAAGCAAAAGTACGTGATAAGGAGATTGCAGCTTTAAAAGAGAAAGGGGTAGATGTGATGAAGAAAGAATGGTTTGAAGGATTAATGAAGTCTGGAGGAAGTCAGCGGGAACGGATGCGTCAGCCTTTATGGCAAATGATCGACGAATGGGATGCATGGCAACCTTTACACAAAGAAGTACGGGTGGTAGCTGGTTTAGATGCTATCGAGAAGTTGAAAAAGAATCATCCCGATGTACCTGCTTTAATTGTTGAAGGTCATTCTTCCGACAACCGATTCTCAAAAGAACCTCCTATTTTACAATATCTTCCTAATGGAAAATTGAAAGTAATTGACGATTGCGGACACATGCTGAATATGGAACGCCCGGAAGAATTTAATGCAGCATTGGAAGAATTTTTGAAAAGCGTTCAATAAAGAATAATATTGTAACTGATTATATATAGAATAGACTAAGTATCATGAAACAAACTATTATTGCCGTTATCTGTTTTTTGTGCGTTCCCTCGTTATACATACAAGCACAAAAAATAAATCATCCTTCATTACTGTATACTCCACAACGCATACAACAAGTGAAACAGCGTATGCAGCATGAACCTGAATTGCAGGAAGCATGGGGAGATATTAAGAGAACAGCAGATGAAGCTTTGCAAGAGAAAGATTTTAATCGATTGGACTATTTGTCGTTAGCTTATTTGATGACTGATAATAAGGAGTATGCAGACGCAATCAAAGAAATCCTCCTGAAAGCTGTGGAAGCCGAATCATGGGGAGATGTGGAAATGATGGCGCGTATTCCTGCATGGCGTTCACAACTCGGTATGGCTCATAAGAGTTTTCTTTCCGCAGTGGGGTATGATGCTGCATACAATGTCATGTCTTCTTCAGAAAGAAAAAAGATTGCCGAAGGATTGAAACGGTTGGCTGTGGAACCAGCATTGGGAGACTGGTTGCTGGAACCGACCCGTATTCACTCATTGAATTCGATGGGGCATAATTGGTGGACCTCCTGTGTCTGTCAGGGTGGAATATTGGCTTTGAGTCTTCAAAATGAACTTCCCGAAGTAAAAGATTGGGTGGAGCAACTTCACGAATCACTGCCCGAATGGTTTGATTTTGCCGGTGATGTATTGCAACAGAAAGCAAAGAGTTTTGATGAGGCCGGCGGCATGTATGAAAGTCTGAATTATGCTAACTTCGGTATTCAGGAAGCTTTGTTGTTCCGTATCGCATGGATAAATACGCATCCGGGACAAAGTGCGGGTGATATTCCCCAGTTATCAAAACTTCCTAATTACTTTTCACAAGTATGTTACCCGCGTACCGGCATACTTCACAGTCTTAATTTCGGAGATAGTCACCAGAATATAACGGCAGAATCCAGTCTGATGTTACTGTATGCATTGGGAATTAAAGATTCCAATATTCTATGGTATATCAGTCAGGTAGAGCAAGGACAACATCGTGATGGATACTTCCTCAATCGTCCGATGGGCTTTCTGTATACCCCTGATTTGAGCAAGGCTCCGTCTATCCCTCAATTGCCGACTTCCCAATTATTTGCCGATTTTGGTTGGGCGACGATGCGTGATTCGTGGGAAAAGGATGCTACTATGTTGGCAGTTAAAAGTGGTCACACATGGAATCACTCTCATGCGGATGCCAATTCTTTCATTGTGTTTCATAAAGGAGTTGATATTATTAAAGATGGAGGACATTGCTGGTATCCTAATCCTAATTATCGTAATTACTTCTTCCAAAGTCAGGCGCACAATGTGGTTTTGTTTAATGGAGAGGGGCAACCTCGTGAGCAGCAGTACAGTGGCTCTACTTTGAGAGGATATTTGCATCATCTTTTGGATGCGGGAAATGTGAAATACGTTCTGGCTAATGGAACAGGTCCTGTGTCTAATAATTTCAGTCGTAATTTCCGCCATTTCCTTTGGATGGATAATGTGATTTATATGATTGATGATTTGAAGACACATAAAGTAGGGCAATTTGAATGGCTTTGGCATACGAATGGAACGTATAAAAAGTCCGGGATTGATGTAAATGTGACAAATGGCAAATCTTCAGTAGTGATTCGTCCACTTTATCCACGGTTACTAGCCAAGTCTAATTTTGTACATGACTACCCGGAAGATTTATATTGGGAAGAAATACAGGCGCCAACCGAAGACTTGAAAGGCACTGAAACCTATTATTCATTTCATTTGCCGGCAGAAGTCAATCGTGTAAAAGGGATGACAGCTATTATTTTAAAGGAGACTCCTGATGAGAAAGACTTGCCGCAAATGGAACGGAGGGAAGGACAAGACTGGATTGGGCTTCGTATCCGTCATAAAGGGAAAGTGACCGATCTTTATATTAATCAATTGGCAGATGGCAGGCTAATGCATAGCAACTCGTGGATTATGCCGGATGGTTGGATGACAGATGCTTATATGTTTGCTGTCTCTTATCCCGAAGGTACGGAAGCAGCTGATGCAAAAGATTTCTTTATCTGTCATGGCAGTGCATTGAGACGCGACAAGGAGACTTATTTTTCTTCTCTTTCCAAATTATTTGTTATTCAGAAAGAGGAAGGTAAAAAGCTGAATCTTTGGATAGATGGACAGCCGAAGATAAATACCACCTTTAGAAGCGCAAAGAAGCCTGTGTCTGTAGAAGTGAATGATAAGAAAATCCCGGTAGTTTATCAGAAATCGCAGGTGAAGGTGAAATTATAAATAAGTATATCCGGGATAGATTCTATCTTTTTAAAGAGAGTAAGTTCCTTGTTTTTTGTGCAAACCTATATAAAATCCGAGATATTTTATGTAGGTTTGCATTGTTTCGTTAAATATGAATCCTCTATGCATAATCTAATACGACATATAGTAAAGGCTTTAGTTACTCTTTGTCTGCTACTCATAAGCATGCCTATTTATCCGGTTTCTTACTCTTTTCGCAGCATTTCCGAAACAGACGGACTTTCCGACCTGATGGTCAGCTCTTTTTATAAAGATTCATTAGGTTATATCTGGATTGGCACGGCAAGTTCTGTTGAACGTTTTGACGGAGTCCATTTGAAACATTATCCTATATTAGGGAATAATGAAAAACAAAAATGGGTGAATGTAATAACAGAGACGGCTGGTAATAGGATATGGATAGGGAATGATATGGGATTGTGGACGATTAATAAGGAAACAGAAAAACTGGAATCCTTTAGTTCGGAGACTATTAATTGTGGTGTTCGTGCCCTTTTACCAACTCGGGATGGAGGATTGTATATAGGTAGTGAAAAAGGATTATTTATCTATCGAAATAATCAATTGGAGCGACTGGCAGTAAGTTCCGACATCTTATCGGCAGAAAATTTCATCGTTGCATTGAATTTGGATGAAAATGGAATTTTATGGATTCTTACCAAAGGTGGATTACATTCCCTGAATATTTCAAACCGGAAAATAACCTCTTATCCATACAAGCAGGGATTCTCCTATAGAAATATGACACGTATCGGCCAAAAGCTCTATTTAGGAACAATGGATCATGGGTTGCTATGTTTTGATAGCTCGACGGGTGAGTTTAAAGAAAATATTATTGACTTGGGTTGTAATGTTATCATGTCTCTCTCCAGTGATGAAAAGAATCTGTTGTATATAGGTACCGATGGAAATGGGGTACATTTTGTTTCTGCGAATAACATGAAGATTGTTCGTTCTTTTTGTTACGAATCGGGAAATAAACAGGCGATCCGTTCCAATTCTGTCTATGCATTATTGGTTGATAGAGAAGGAGTGATTTGGATTGGTTTTTATCAGCTAGGCTTGGATTATACACTATATCAGAGCGGGTTATTTTCTACCTATGCCTATCTTCCTTATTTTGACTCCAAAGAGATGCCTGTTCGTGCAATAGCTGTTTCGAAAGACGAGAAACTGATAGGTTCGCGCAATGGACTTTTCTATATAGACGAAAAGAAACAGCGGTTTAAAAGTTTTAAGGTTCCCGAATTACGTTCCAATATGATCTTGTGTATTTATGCTTTTGAAGGAAAGTATTACATAGGTACTTATGGTGGCGGTATATATATCCTCAATCCTTCCACGTTGACTTTATCCGATTTTGAAACAGCAGACTTAAAATCAACTCCATTCCTGAAAGGACATGTGTTTTGCATAAAATCAGATGATGAAGGAAGTTTGTGGATGGCGACATCTATGGGACTTTACTGTTATAGAGATGGAAAGCAAATCCGGCATTATACTACCGAAAATTCGAAATTACCGGGAGAAAATGTATATGATATATGTTTTGATTCCACTCGTAAAGGATGGATTTGTACAGAGAACGGTTTATGCATTTGGGATCCATCAACCAATAGTTTGAAGTCGGATATGTTTCCTGAAGGGTTTATTCATAAAGATAAAATCCGGACAGTATACGAAGATTCTAATCATGAGCTTTATTTCCTTCCGGATAAAGGTGCAATTTTTATATCTGATTTGTCGATGAATCATTTTCGGAGAATGCAGTCGGGCACTCCTTTGGATGGAAAGGATGCAATGTTTATTATAGAAGATCATGAAGGTTGGTTGTGGATTGGTACTAATTTGGGTTTATATCGTTATGATAAGAAAGATTATTTTATTCCCTATAATTTCGTAGATGGCTTGCCTAGTTCTATATTTATTACTTGTTTCCCTGTGATAGATGAAGAGGGTACGATGTGGTTCGGCAATTCGAAAGGTATGATTTATCTGACCTCGGAACAAAACGGCGGAAAAGCAAAATGGCATTATCCGGTTGCTATTACCGATGTATTAGTGAATGGAAAGCAATCGGTTTATGCTAAGATGAGTAGAGAAAATAACGTGTATAAAATAAAATTGGAAGCAGAACAGCGTAATCTGACAATCCGTTTCTCTGGGTTCACTTATTCGGAGCCTGCATATATGTCTTATAAATGTAAGATGGAAGGGATAGATAGCGACTGGCAATTATTGAGTGGACAATCTGAAATAACGTATTATGACTTATCATCCGGCAATTATCAGTTTAGAATTCATCGGGTGGATGATCCGGAGTCAGAAATTTGTCTGATGGTGACTATTGCTCCTCGTTTCAATGCTGTTATGTGGAGTGTGACTGTTTTAGTGATATTGATAATAGCTTTGGCTTATATATATTATCACCGGAGAATAAAACGAAACAACCTAATTCAATCGAAGGAAAAACAGCCGGTGATTGAGGAAAAATATAGAAAGAGCAATGTGACTGAAGAAGAATGTAGACGCTTGGCTGGCGAGCTGGAACTTCTGATGCAAAGGGATCGACTATATGTTAATCCAAATTTGAAAATAGCAGATTTGGCTGCAATATTGAATGTTTCCACTTATACATTATCCTATTTATTCAATCAATATTTGGATAAAAACTATTATGACTATTTGAATGACTATCGCATAGAAGAGTTTAAGCGTTTAGTTGATAAAGATGAATATTCTAAATATACGTTGACAGCTTTAGCCGAACTATGTGGTTTTAGTTCGCGCACCTCTTTCTTTCGCTACTTTAAAAAGGTTATTGGAATTACTCCGAATGAATATATTCGAGGTATCGGAAAGACTAATGGAGAATAGTATACCTATGTACCTTTTATTTTAAACTTTAGATTGATAAATATCTCTTTAGAGTCTCAAATAATAAATTGAGACTCTATGAAATTGTAAGTTAACTGCTTGATAATTAGGTTGTATTTAGGTTGCTTGCTCTCTGCCAATAGGACGGAATTTATCTCTTTCTTTTTGAATATCCGTTTTCATATTTACCCTCTATATTTGCCAACGTAATGATAAACAAAAATCTAAGCAATGGAAAATATAGATATGTCATCCGTACAGTTGATTACTGATTCTTATCAGAACTATCATCGTTCCGTTTACTTGTATATCTTATATAAGATAGGAAAAGATGAAGACGCGAAAGATCTGGCTCAAGATGTATTTTTACGTTTGATGGATTATAAGCAAATGTTGCGGCCGGAAACAATAAAGTACTTTATCTTCTCTATTTGTCGGAATTTGGTTACTGATTATTTGCGTCGTCATTATAAAATGCAGGAAATCACATCCTATTTTTTAGATCTGATTCCTACCTCTACCAATAATGTAGAAAGCCAGATTATAGCTAATGATATATCTGCATGTGAGCAGGAGAGAGTTCTCCGACTTCCTATGCAACGAAGGAAGATTTATGTAATGAGCCGTTTCGGTCATAAATCATCAGCAGATATTTCCGCTTGTCTCGGGTTATCTGTCCGTACAGTAGAAAACCATTTGTTTATCAGCCGGAAAGAAATCCGCGAATATATCCAACAGTGTATCTAATATTAGAATAAATAGTATAAATGTTAGTTTTAAATTTTATGTATATGAAAAAAAATCTCTTCAGATTTTCATCGAGAAGGATTCTATTCTCCACGGTGATAGCCTCTGCTCTTCTAGCAGGTGGTTCGCAGACTGTCTTTGCAGATGCTGGGGAACTACAAGCCGTATTACAGGCTGGTGCAATCAAAGGAAAAATTGTGGATTCCAATGGCGATCCTATCATCGGTGCCAATGTTATGGTTAAAGGTACCACTAACGGGACAATAACCGATATAGATGGAAATTTTGTTTTGAATAATGTATCGGGCGGTACTTTGACTATCTCTTTTATAGGTTATAAGACATTGGAAATTCCCGTGAAAGGTACGAATTTGGCACGTATTGTCATGCACGAAGATACAGAAGTATTGGATGAAGTCGTAGTAGTCGGTTATGGTACAATGAAAAAAGAATCGTTGACCGGTTCGGTAGCCGTAGTAGACCAGAAAATATTTAAAGACAAAGGTACAGTAGCCAACCCACTCCAGGCAATGCAGGGACAAGTGCCGGGCTTGCGGATTACACGCTCTTCAGCAGCTCCTGGAGAAGAAGGCTGGGGCATTTCTATTCGTGGTGCAGTATCTAAAAACTCTACAGAACCTTTACTGATAATAGACGGTGTTCCGGCTAGCGGTGTGAGTGAAATGGCTCAACTGAATACTGCTGATATAGAATCCATCAATTTCTTAAAAGACGCATCTGCCGCCATTTACGGATCTAAAGCAGCAGGTGGAGTAATTCTCGTTACAACTAAAAAGGCGAAGGGCGGAAAACCGAGAGTTGAATATAATGGTTCATATACCCGTAAAAAAGTAGGGCTACAACCCCGGATGATGAGCTATGACGAGTGGATGGATGGCATTATCCAGGCATGTTATAATGATGGTAGGGGAGATGACTACACTTGGGTACGTTATGCTAAACTGGCACAGAAGATGAAAGGAAAGTATATAGACCTGACCGATGGACAAAACCCTGATCCGATTCCTGGTTCATTTGCAGGAGTTGCGGACTTCGTATTTATGGATGATGTTAACTGGACTGATGTTTTGTGGGGAGGTGCCAACTCAACACAGCATGACTTGAGTATATCAGGGGGGACTGATAAAAATACTTACCGTTTATCCGCAGGATATTTGTATGACGAAGGAACTTTGCAATGGGGAAATAATTCAAATGAGCGCTTTAATGTACGTCTTTCAAACAGCTTTAAGTTGACAGAACGCTTTTCTGTTGAGTCTGTAATGTCGGCAAGTCGCCAAAATCAAGTATCTCCCACTCAAATAGGGGCTACATTAGGTGTGTCCATTCCGCAGCCGGGTTTTCCGGTTTCCACTATTGATGGTAAACCTTATGCATGGGGTGGACAATATACTCGTAACTGGCAGGCGGAATTAGGTGGTGACAATAAATTGGTCGTAACTGCAATGAATGTGAACGAACAGTTTAAATATAATCTGATGAAAGGATTGGATGTCAATGTAACATTAGGATATAGCACGAATAGCGCAATCAGGGATGAACAATACCTTTCCATCCAGTGGTATAGCTATAATGGAAATCCGATAAAAAGTGAAAATAGTCCGTTCCCGACTCAGGATGACAGTTCTTATACGAAAAGTTCGGCACGCACGGATAATTATACAGCAGCAGCATTTTTGAGTTATACTACCCAATTGAATGAGGTGCATGGTCTTACTGCCATGGTAGGAACCCAGTATGACCGGACAGAATATGAATATAGCAGTACAAAGGCCAAGAATGTAGATCCGACTTTAGGAGTTTTGAATGGAACAGGTATCGTATCTATTGATAAGGTGGATAAATGGAAAGAAGCTATCATGTCCTATTTTGGCCGTGTGAATTATAATTATAAAGAAAAGTATCTGATTGAGGCAAATGCCCGTTATGACGGCTCTTCAAAGTTTCAGCCGGAAAACCGTTGGAATTTCTTTTATGGCTTTTCCGGTGGATGGCGAATTACCCAGGAACCTTTTATGGAAGTGGTAAGAAATTATGTAGATGAAATCAAATTGAGGGCTTCCTATGGTGAGGTTGGTAATCAGAGTGGTATTAGTCGCTATGATGGCATTCAGTTATATGAATCGGTATCCAATGCAGGAGCATATTTGGGTGACGGATTGACTTCATATTTGAAAGCTGGCAACTTGGTTAGTACGGAGAGAACCTGGGAACGTATTCACAATTATAATTTGGGCTTGGATTTCACAGCACTAGGAGGTCGTTTATCCGGTAGTTTTGAGCTTTTTATGAAAAAGAATAATAATATGCTTGTAGGCAAACTATATCCGGGAGTATTGGGAAGCAAAGCTCCTGATATGAACAGCGGTAAATTTGAAAGTAAAGGATATGACGGGACATTGACATGGAAAGATAAAATCTCGGACTTTAGCTATCATGTAGGAGCGACTTTGACATATATGGAGAATAAGTTAATCAGCGGTGGTGAGAATGTGAAAGCTGTAGGTTACAATTCTGCATTGAACGGTTATCCGTTGAATTCTGTATTTGGTTATCGTTGCGTCGGTAAAATACAGAATGAGGAACAATTAAAGAAATACAAGGAACGCTATCTTATGAATAATAGTATCGGAATGCCGGCTAATTTGAGACTTGGAGACAACATGTATGAGGATGTTAATAATGACGGTAAGTTGAGTCAGGAAGATTTGATCTATTTAGGTTCCGATGATCCCAAATTCTCATTCTCTTTTAATCTTGGATTTGCATGGAAGGGAATTGACTTCTCTGCAGTTCTTCAGGGAGTAGGAAAAAGAACTGTTTACCGTAGCATTGATGCTTGGAAAGTACCTTTTAAAGCAATTTGGCTGAACACCACCAATCAATCGGTAGGCAATGTCTGGAGTCCGGAAACGCCGGATAATTACTATCCGACTTATACAAACAACACGAATCTGAATGATTATAATTATATGTCTTCTACGTGGTCTGCTGATAATGGTGCTTATTTAAGGCTGAAAGATGTGGTGTTGGGATATACATTACCCAAATCTGTACTGAATAAAATGGGGAATTTCATGACCAACTTGAGAGTATATGTATCAGGAAGTGATTTGTGGGAGAAATCTTACATTCATGATGGATGGGATCCGGAAGCAACCCGGAAAGTAGAGAATAAACAACGCTATCCATTCAATAGAACATTTACGGTAGGAGTTAATGCAACTTTTTAAATAGAATGAATTATGAAACAGTTTAAATTATATATGGTTTTATTGTCGGCTCTTTGTTTTTCTTTCCAGTCATGTTTGGATTTGGAACCGGAAGCTCAATTGGCAGAGACGAATCTTTGGAAGAATCCCGAACAATATAAATTATTTGCCAGTCAATTTTATAGTTGGACACGTGATTTTAAAGCTTTGGATGACGGTCCTCATAGCGACGGACGTTCAGACTTAAGGACTGGTGCTACCTTGGATGTGTATAGTAACGGTACATATTCCATACCTTCTTCGGATAAGAATTATACCGATAATTATGACCGCATCCGTCAAGTAAATCTTCTTTTGCAGAATGCGGAAAATTATCCGATAAAAGAAGATATAAAGACATCAGTTGGCGAGGCACGATTTTTCCGTGCTTATTTACACTTTGATTTATTACAGGTTTATGGTGACATTATTATAGTACGGCAACCGTTGGGAATCACATCTGCGGAATTGCAGAAAGCGAGAGATTCCCGCGAAGATGTCATCGACTTTATAATCCAGGATTTGAGAGAAGCGATAGATATGCTTCCTGCTTTTAAGAATATTGCGGCATCTGATGAAGGACGTGTTTCAAGAGAGGCGGCACAGGCTTTTTTGTCAAGAGTAGCTTTATATGAAGGTACCTGGCTGAAATCCCGTAATGGAAATCAGAATACAGAGCGGTCTAAATCTTTATTGGACATAGCTGTTAAGGCTGCTGACGAAGTTATCAAAAGCAACACATTCTCTCTATTCAAACCGGGAGAAGATCTGGCTACTACTGCCTATAAATATCTCTTTATACTGGAAAATGTAAAATCCAATCCGGCAGGATTAACCAAAAAGGATAATAAGGAATATATTTTTTACCGGAGACATGATGAGGTTATTAGCGCCATTGGATTTAATATTACCCAGGGGCGTTTAGGTAATGCACTGTATATTACACGTAAAATGGCTAATATGTATCTTGATAAAAACGGGCTTCCGATTGATCCGGCTGTTTGGAATTATCAGGATATGGAATCCGAGTTTCAAGGCCGTGACAATCGCATGGTAAATACGATGATGGTCAATGGTGACTATTATTGGAGTAATGGCCCCGGACGGGTGAATTGGACAGGGGATGCCGATGATAAGAAGAATGCCACTTTTGCTCCGTTTAATCCTGCACAAAAAGGAGGCAGCGGCTATTTTACACAAAAATGGTGTACCGAACGAACGGTTGCAACAGGAAAAGAGGGATATGATTTTCCGATTATCCGCTATGCGGAAGTATTATTAAATTATGCAGAAGCAATATTCGAGCGTGATGACGAGATTTCGGATACCGATTTAAAGAAATCATTGAACCTGGTACGTAAACGTATAAATCCTGATATGAAAGACCTGACTAATCAGTTTGTAGCGGAGAATGGACTTAATATGCGTACAGAAATTCGCAGAGAACGCACTGTAGAGCTTTTTGATGAAGGATTCAGAATGGACGACTTAAAAAGATGGTATACGGCGAGAGAAGAAATGAAAATGGATTTGCTGGGAGTAAAATGGAAAGGTACCGAGTTTGAGAAAGAATGGCCAAGTGTTTCCAGTCCTGTCAATGCGGATGGATGCTTAATCTTAGAATCCGGACGAATTTGGAATGACAAACATTATTTATATCCATTGCCGACAGACCAGTTACTGCTTAATCCGAATTTGAAGCAGAATCCGGGATGGGATAAGTAAATACTATGTTTATAATAAAACAGAAAATTATGAAACAGATGAATTTAATCTATAAATATAGAGTCTTTTCGTTGATAGCCATGATGGCCTTATCTTTATTGGGAGCATCTTGTAAAGACGAAGACAATTTTGAAGCATTGGAAAGTGAGAAAATAATTTCGGCGATAGAGCTGAAAGTTACAGAGCGGCTCCCGTTGTTGGTTAATACGGATTCATTGATTGCCTATACTGTACTTCCTGATGATGCAGGTAATAAGAATCTGCTTTGGACTTCGGCAAATAAAGAGATTGCCAGTGTAAATGCAGAAGGACGAATTACCGCCCATAAACTAGGTAAGGTGTATATCACTGCTATGCCGGAAGTAGGATTTGCGGCAACTAAAACAATAGAAGTGGAAGTGATTGATGAGATTATAAAGATTCAGGATATTCATGTAAAAGGTGAAGACCAGTTATCAGTGTATGTTACCGCTTCGCTTCAGTTAGAGACGAGTTTTACACCTGAAGTTGTAACTTATACTACCTTGAATTGGATTAGTGAAACACCCGAAATCGCGACCGTTTCGGAAAGTGGATTGATAAAAGGTATTACTCCGGGGACGGCACGAATCAGAATAGAAGCGAGAGACGGTAGCCATTTTTCAAAGGTTATAACGGTGGAGGTGAAAGAAATTGTGCCATTAAGAGATATTCTTTTTGATGAATCGCAGAAAGAACTGGCATTGAATGAAACCTCTGTATTGAATATAACCCCTGTGCCGGCGAATGCAACGGTTTCAGCAATAGAATGGTCGAGTGAGAATGCGAATGTGGTGAGCATAAATAAAGAAAGCGGAGTCTTTACGGTTAAAGCTTACGGTACCACTCGTTTAATAGCTAAGAGTGGAGATATAGAGAAGTCTTTTGAAGTAACTGTGATTAAAGGGAAAATCAATGATACCTTTTTATATGGTGTAAGTAATTGGGAGAAATTTGGAAGTGATGCGGAATCCGCGGAAATTGTGAATGGAAAATTGTTGGTCAAGGCTTCTGCTTCCTTGAAAAAAGCATCTATACACAGAATACCGGATACTGATTTCCATGCAGGACTATATCCTATTGTCGCAATTAAGATGACAAAGATAGAGACGACTTGTAATTTGACATTTGACTCATGGACCGGTAAGGATTTAGGGGGTGCTTATGCCGGTTGTAATGGTAGTTATGATGTTTGGAAACCTCAAACATTAATAGACTCTGCTGATGGAGTTCCTGTATTCTATGCTAATTTGGCCGAGCATAATTTGGGTAAGGCAAAATTGCCAACGAATGAAGCTAAAACATTGGATGAGTATCTTTATCGTATACAGAACTTGGGAACGGCAGAAAATATATCTTATGAAGTGTATTGGGTGAAATCTTTTAAATCGGTAGAAGAACTTAAGGCATATATAGGTGCTGAATAAAATAGTTGAAAGATATGAAACAGATAATTTTAAATTTAGTAATAGGCTCTTTATCCTTTATCGGGACAAGTTGCAGCGCAGAATTCGAGAATGGTGTGTCTGACATTGACTCATGGGAACCTGTAAGTTATGAATTTACAATAAAGCATCCTTGTTTGGTGCATACGCAGGCCGACTTTGATTATGTAAAATCTAAAGTCGACCAACAAGCCCAACCCTGGTTTGATGGATGGAATAAATTGCTGGAAAGCGATGGAGCAAAGCTAACCTGGACTGCCAGGCCACAAGAGGAAATTATCAGAACCTCTAGTGGAGGAAACTTTAATACTGCAGCTTTTGATGCGGCAGCAGCTTATCAACTGGCTTTAAGATGGAAAATATCCGGTGATGAGGATTATGCCAAAGCTTCCATTGATATTCTGAATAAATGGGCGAAAACCTGTAAGGGAGTGAATGTAACGACAGGTCAGACTGACGGGCATCGTTTACTGGCAGCCGGTTTTATTGGATATCAATTTGCCAATCCGGCAGAAATTATGCGTGATTATCCGGGATGGAAGAAAGAAGATTTTGAATATTTCAAAGAATGGATAACCGATGTTTTTTATCCTATCTGCTATCAATTCCTCGGGGACCATTTTAATTCGGCACCTGAAGATGGTTGGATGAGTTGGGATTTACCTGCAATGTTGACAATTCTTTCTATAGGTGTCCTGTGTGATGATGCAGATAAGATTAACTTGGCATTGAGATACTTTTATGAAGGTGAAGGTATGGGGTGTATTGACAACTCTGTAGTGGCGATGCATGAAGATCCTGCCGGAAAAGTTATCGGTAAACATTTAGCTCAAAGTCAGGAAATGGGACGCGACCAAGGACATTCTACCTTGAATGTTCCTCTCCATGCTTATTTTTGTCAAACGGCCTATAATATAGGTATAGATTTATTTTCCTATAAAGATAATATTGTGCTTGATTTGTGTGAATATACAGCCAAATATAATGTGAATCCCGAAGAAGCCGTTGATTTACCTTATACACCTTATTATTCAGGTAAAGAAGGATGGCATAATGTTGTTGCGGCTGACGGAAGAGGGCGTGCTCGTCCGGGATGGGAGCTTATCTATAACCATTATGTAAAAGTAAAGGGAGTAAAAGCACCCTATTCACAAGAGTTTGCAGAGAAAATGCGTCCGGAAGGAGGTGGTCACAGAGGGACGGCTGAAGCTGATGATTTAGGATTTGGTACGCTCATGTACACTAGAGAATAAGAAGTCTATATAAAGTTTACTGAAGAGTTTTAACAGAATGATGTGCCAAAAGTTCTTTCTATGGTTAAACGAGCTTTTGGCACTCTCTCTCTTTTGTTGATTTAAACTTATTTGATTTATTGGAAAATATGATAAAAAGCGCATTTATTCTTTCTATTCTTTTCTTTTTGTTTGGAACAACCATTGTATATAGCCAGCAGAATGAATGGGAGAATCCTGTAAAATACGAGTGGAATAAGGAACAACCACATACTGATTTTATGATTTATGATCGTTCCGGGGATGCTATTAAAGATGAATATGAATTGTCTCCTTGGTATAAATCACTGAATGGTAAATGGAAATTCATCTATTCACCTGCTATTGATAAAAGTGAAAAACAGTTTTATCGTATGGATTTATCTAACGATTACTGGTCTGATATTGAAGTACCTTCCAACTGGGAGCTACAAGGATTTGGAGAACCCATTATCCGCAATATACAATATGTTTTTTCACCTAATCCACCCTATATTGATGTGGAAAATCCGGTAGGAACTTATCGAAAGACTTTCACTGTTCCGTCTGACTGGCAAAACAAAGAGGTAATGCTTCATTTCGGTTCCATAACAGGCTATGCACAAATATACGTAAATGGTCAAAAGGTTGGTATGACCAAAGCCTCCAAAACTCCGGCTGAATTTAATGTGACTAACTATCTGAAAGAAGGAGAGAATGTACTGGTAGTGCAGGTTTATCGCTGGCATGATGGTAGCTATATGGAAGATCAGGATTTTTGGCGACTGACTGGGATTGAGCGTGATGTATTCTTGCAAGCTTACCCTAAACTGACTATTTGGGATTTCTTCTTAAAATCAAATTTGGATGGCGCATATAAAAATGGTATATTCAGTGCCACTGTTGATTTGCGTGAATTTACAGGCAACCATATAAAAAAAGGAACACTCAAACTGGAATTATTGGATAAAACCGGCAAAACGGTTTTGTCACAACAAAAGAAATTTAACGTAGAAGAAGAGTTTACCCGGTTAGCTTTTTCGGGCGTCATAAAGAATGTTTCTAAATGGAATGCCGAAAAACCATCTCTTTATGATTGTGTCATCACACTTTTGGATGATAAAAACAAGCAGCTTGCAGTTACTGCCTATAAGACAGGTTTCAGAAAGATAGAAATAAAGAATGCCCAACTATTAGTGAATGGCGTTCCGACTTATATAAAGGGTGTCAACCGACATGAACATAACGACAGTTTGGGTCATACTCAAACTCGTGAAATTATGATGAATGACCTGAAGCTGATAAAGCAACTGAATATGAACGCCGTTCGTACCAGTCATTATCCCAATCATCCGTTGTTTTATAAATTATGCGACCAATATGGCATTTACATTGTAGATGAAGCTAATATTGAAACCCACGGAATGGGATCAGTGCCTTATTTCAAAGATACGATACCGCATCCCGCCTATCGTCCCGAATGGTATGCAGCACATGTAGACCGTATCACTCGAATGGTAGAAAGAGATAAAAACCATCCATGTATCATAGGCTGGTCATTAGGAAATGAATGTGGTAATGGAATCGTATTCCATGATGAATATAAACGACTGAAAGAATACGATCCAAGCCGTTTTGTACAGTTCGAACAAGCTTGGGAAGATTGGAATACAGATATTGTATGTCCGATGTATCCTAATATGTGGAAAATAACGGAATATGCGAAGTCCGGTAAACAGCGCCCGTTTATCATGTGTGAGTATGCTCACGCCCAGGGGAATAGCAATGGAAATTTTAAAGACCTTTGGGATGTTATTTATGACAGTCCTAATTTACAAGGTGGCTTTATCTGGGATTTTATGGATCAAGGATTTAAAATGAAGACAGAACCGAGAGACGGACGTACCTACTGGATGTATAATGGCAAAATGGGAAGTTATAAATGGTTGGAAGATAAGAAAGGGGAACTAAATACAGGAACCGATGGCTTAATCTCCGCTAATGGTATTCCCAAGCCGCAAGCGTATGAAGTAAAGAAAGTCTATCAGTACATTCAGTTTAATGCGAAAGATTTGAGTAAAGGAATTATTTCAATTAGAAACCGTTATGACTTTACCAATCTGAATGAATATGCTTTCACTTGGGAAGTATATAAAAACGGAGAGAAATTCTCTACAGGAAATTTCAATGTTGAATTAAAACCTCATGCAGAAAAAGAGGTGCGATTGAATCTTCCAGTCATTCCGGAAGATGAAAATGAATATTTTCTCAACCTCTATGCCTATACAAAGGTTGCTACCGATTTAGTTCCCGTACATCATGAAGTAGCTAAAGAGCAGATAAAATTGAATAAGAGCAGTTTCTTTACTTCTCTTCCGGCTTGTTCGGGCAAGTTGTCTTATGAAACGAAAGACCATATTTTATCTTTTAAATCAGGTGCTGTCTCTGGCAAGATTGATTTGAAGAAAGGGGTTTTATTTAATTATACAATAAATGACAAACAACCCATCAAGCAGTATCCGGAACCAGCCTTTTGGCGTGCTCCGGTTGATAACGACTTCGGCAATAAAATGCCAGCTTTGGCAGGTGTTTGGCGGACAGCTCATATCAACCGTTATGTGAAGAATGTAATAATAGACGAGAAGAATGAAAAGGGATTATCCGTAAAGATTGATTGGATATTAAGTGATATTCAGGTTCCTTACACGATAGAATATTTGATACGTAGTAATGCATCTATTATTGTGACAGGAAGCATCGACCTGACAGGGACGAGACTTCCCGAGCTTCCCCGCTTCGGTATGCGGATGGAATTGCAACAACCCTATGAGAATCTGAACTATTATGGAAGAGGGCCTTTTGAAAACTACATCGACCGTTATTCAAGTTCATTCATCGGCCGTTATAATGATAAAGTAGAAAACCAGTTTTACTGGTATATCCGTCCGCAGGAAACCGGAAATAAAACAGATGTTCGCTGGCTATCTTTATTAGACAATAAGGGGCAGGGAGTGAAGATTACAGGTCTGCAACCTATCGCCTTCTCCGCTTTGCACTTTTCGCCGGAAGACCTTGATCCGGGGCTGACTCGAAAGATGCAGCATACTATTGATATTGTTCCTCAAAAGAATATTTTCTTGCATATAGATCTGAAACAAAGAGGACTTGGAGGAGATAATAGCTGGGGGATGTATCCGCATAACGAATATCGTTTACTTGATAAGAAGTATAGTTATAGCTATATGATCGAGTTGATAGGCTGATAAATAATTTAAATAGCATTGAGTAAATGCAATTGCCTCTTCGTATTTGTCTATAAACTTATAGCAAATATGAAGAGACAATTCTTATTATTTATATTTATCACTTGTGCGGTTGTCACGAATGTGCAAAGTGCAAACCAAAATATAGATGGAACTTACAATATTTTGAATTATGGCGCGGACACACTGAATGTCTGCACACAAGCCATAAACAATGCTATTGAGAGTGCCTACCGAAACGGTGGTGGGAAAGTGATAATCCCTGCCGGAAGATTCCGATCGGGTACTATTTTTCTGAAAGACAATATCGAATTACACTTATCGGGTGGAGCCATATTGGAAGCTAGTGACGATTATGCAGATTTTCCTCTTATCCCGCCTGCTACCTATCGCTCATTGAAAGATGCCGGTGGATGGGTTGCATTAATTTATGCCGAAAAGGCTAGTCATATAAGTATCACAGGAAAAGGAACGATTGATGGCAAAGGGAAAGGGAGAAAGGGACGTGTGCGGGGAGTTGCAGGAGATTGCAACGGACGACCGCGTAATATTCTCCTTATATCTTGCAAGAATGTATCAGTCTCGGGTGTGACGATGCTTAATTCTGCCATTTGGAATCAGCATTATCTGGATTGTGAAGATGTGACCGTTACAGATATCAGAGTTTTTAATCATGCCAACGGTAACAATGACGGCATTGATATTGATGGCTGTCGCAGATTTATATTGTCTGATAGCGTTATTGACTCCGATGATGACGGTATTGTTCTAAAAAGTACCGGCATTGCTCCTTGTGAGGATATTGTAATAACTAATTGCATCGTCAGCAGTTTTGCCAATGCAATAAAATGCGGAACGGAATCCACCGGTGGTTTTCGTAATATTCTTATTTCCGATTGCATAGTGAAGCCAAGTCGTTTTGAAGGTGAACGGGTTATCAAATCAACCCCTACCGGTATAACGGCAATATCTCTGGAAGTAGTCGACGGTGGAGTGATGGAAGGTGTAACCGTTGATAATATATTGATTGAAGGTACCGAATGTCCACTGTATATACGTTTGGCTAATAGAGGACGCAAGCATATCAGTAGTGCTCCTGTTCCTCCGATAGGCATTATGCGGAACATTCAAATTAGTAATATCACTGCCTACGGTACAGGAAACTTCTGTTCTTCCATTACCGGTATTCCCGAACGTAAAATAGAGAATATCTACTTGAATAATATCCGTTTTGTGAATAAAGGAGGTTTGGCAAAGGGGAACTTTTTGACAAAAGAACTTGTAGAAGGAGTACGTCATGATATGGCTAAAAGTATGTATCCGGATAAATATTGGGCTTCTTTCAAGGATATTATTGAGGATGAAAAAGGCTATCCGCAGCCCACAGTATGGCGCAATCTTCCCAGCTATGGCCTGTTTATCAGAAATGTAGAGACTTTGGAGTTGAGCAATGGAACATTCACTTCAGAAAAGCCGGAACCTCGTAATCCTATTATTGCAGTGAACGTAGATAAGCTGTATTTGCACCAAATAAATGCCGGGCAAAACTCATCCTCCGAGGTACTTTTACATAAAGTGCCGGACATTGATGCAGATCCGTCATTGAAGGTTCGTATCGAACAATAGCCGATTTAAAATGGGATTTTTCTCATTTTAATAAAAGATATATTCTCTTTTGGAGAATTTTGTGTAAGTTTGTCACATGTTTAATATGAAAAAAAGCCCAGTGTAGGTGAAAAACACGATTAAATATCTGATTCTTTTAATAATGTGTTTGGCTTGCGGTGTAAAATTACAAGCCCAAGATTACACATTCCGTAATGTCGTGATGTCCGACGGCCTTTCCGGGTTGTTGGTGAACGCTATTTATAAAGATTCGGAGGGTTTTGTCTGGTTAGGAACGGATAACTGTCTCGACCGTTTCGATGGAGTAAAAGTACGCCATTTTGAATTCCGAGGCATTGAATCAGGAAGAAAGAAACGGGTAAACAGCGTTACAGAAACAGCCAACAAACAACTGTGGGTGGGAAATGGAATCGGACTTTGGCGATTGAACCGTACAAACAGTCAATTGGAAAGAATTGTCCCCGAAAAGATTGATTTTGCCGTAAATACTTTGTTGGCTAATGAAGATATTCTTTATATCGGCACAGAGAAAGGCTTATTCATTCATAAAGACGGTCAATTACTGCAGGTTTTGACAGACCGGAATATGCTTGCCGCCTGTAACAGAATCATGGATATTTGTCTGAATGAAGATAAAACCGTATTATGGCTGGCTACGGTGCAGGGGCTGTACTCTTATTCACTGAAAGACGGAAAGATTGATTCCTGGCATTTTCAGGAGAATGTGCCCGAAGCTGATTATTTTCGTTGCCTGACCCGTATCGGAGAAACTCTTTACCTGGGCACAATGAGCCAAGGTGTAGTGCGTTTCGATATAAAAAAGGAGATATTCTCTCATACGGTATCTTTAGGCTGCGATGTCATTTCTGACATATCCAGCGATGGGAAAGAGACTGTGTATATAGCTACTGACGGTAATGGCGTCCATTTCCTTTCACACAAAGACCAACAAGTGACACATCGTTTCTACCATGATGTCAATGATAAGGAAGGAATTCGCAGTAATTCTATTTACTCCTTACTTGTAGATGATAGAGGTACTGTCTGGGTGGGGCATTTTCAGGCAGGGCTGGATTATTCACTCTATCAGAACGGCCTTTTCCGCACGTATGACTATCCACCTTTGTTCAATTCGGCAAATCTTTCCATTCGTTCTTTCGTAAACAGAGGGCAAGAGAAAGTCATCGGTTCACGTGACGGTTTGTTTTATATAAACGAAGCTACCGGAGTTGTGAAAAGTTTTGTAAAGCCCGTTTTAACTTCAGATTTGATACTGACAATCAGCTTCTATCAAGGAGAATATTATATCGGTACGTATGGTGGCGGTATGATGGTACTGAATCCGGGAACATTATCTCTGAAATATTTTGCACAGGGCGATATGGAGCTTTTTCAAAAGGGACATATATTCTGTGTGAAACCGGATGCAAAAGGAAATCTTTGGATAGGGACCTCACAAGGACTCTTCTGTTATAACGGACAGACCAAACAGATCAAACACTTTACCAGTGCTAACTCCCAACTGCCGGAGGGCAATGTGTATGAAGTAAGTTTTGATTCTACGGGCAAAGGATGGATTGCTACCGAAACCGGTATGTGTATTTATGATCCGGCTTCTCAAAGTTTACGCTCTAATGTGTTTCCGGAGGGATTCGTTCATCGGGATAAAGTGCGTACTATCTACGAAGATGCTGAACACAATCTCTATTTTATCCGTGAGAAAGGGAGTCTGTTTACATCTACTTTAACGATGGATCGTTTCCAGAATCGCTCTATCTTTTCTACTCTTCCGGACAATTCGCTGATGTCTGTTATAGAAGATAACCAAGGTTGGCTGTGGGTAGCCTGTAATGACGGGTTGTTGCGTATCAAAGAAGAAGGGGAGGAGTATGATGCTTTCACTTTCAATGATGGAGTGCCGGGACCAACTTTTACGAATGGAGCCGCTTATAAAGATGAAAAAGGACTATTGTGGTTTGGTAACACCAAAGGACTAATTTATGTTGATCCGAAACGTGTGGACGAAGTGCGTGGCAAGGTTCGTCCGATTGTATTTACCGATATACTGGCTAATGGCGTACCTTTTACCAGTTCCTCTTTGAAATACAACCAGAATAATTTGACTTTCTGTTTCACAGATTTCGCCTATGGTCTGCCATCTGCCTTACTATATGAATATCGATTGGAGGGAGTGGACAAGGACTGGAAACTATTGGCTGCGCAGAACGAAGTCTCTTATTACGGACTTTCTTCCGGAACTTATACTTTCCGGGTACGTCTTCCGGGAAATGAGCAATCGGAAGCTATCTGTCAAGTGACAGTACGCCCTATGATACCTTGGTGGGGATGGGCACTTTCCATTTTATTAATCGTAGGAATTATAGCCTTTATACGGTATTATGTTTGGAAACGTATGCGTCGTTTGCTTGCTTCTTCTGCTTCGTCGATTTCGACATCAACGGAGGAGGAAATACAACAGAGAGAACAAACTGTAGAACATTCGGAAGTAATTTCAGAGCAACAATCTTCCACTGTTGAAGAGAAATATAAGACCAATAGACTGACCGAAGAGGAGTGTAAAGAACTTCATAAGAAACTGGTGGCTTATGTAGAGAAAGAAAAGCCATATATCAATCCCGACTTAAAAATGGGTGACTTGGCTTCTGCATTGGATACTTCTTCACATTCATTATCGTATCTTTTGAACCAGTATCTTAATCAGTCTTACTATGACTTCATCAATGAATACCGTGTTACCCAATTCAAAAAGATGGTAGCGGATAGCCAATATTCCCGCTATACTTTGACTGCACTGGCAGAACTTTGTGGTTTTAGTTCGCGTGCTTCTTTCTTCCGTTCATTTAAAAAGAGTACAGGAGTTACTCCGAATGAATACATCCGTAGTATAGGCGGAACAGCCAAAGAAGAGTAACTTTTCGACTTATTATCTCTGAAATCTATTTTGCACCCATATTCCCTTCACCCTTCACTTCTCTCTGTTCATCGGGGATAGAGGGTGAAGGTTCTCGATTCACTAAGTGACTTTCTTCTTTTCACTTGTTTCTTTCCATTATCTATTAATAGATAAGTTCTTCTTCTCCCTATATAAACTTCTTTTGGTCCTATTGCAAAGTTGTTTTTTATAGGGAGTAATCTATAAACGCAAGCTTTGTTTTTATAAATGCAACTTGCGTTTATAAAAACAAAGCTTGCAATTATATAATTGAAGCTTTCATTTATAGTTTACCCTTAATCAAACGTAACTTTGCAATAAGTGCAAAGCAAGTTTATCTTTAATGAAATGAAAGTTTTCTCTTAATGTTTATGTCTCATCAACAGCTTTGATGAGACAATGAATCGGTAAGATCGTGAAATGGTGAGATTGAAAAGGAGAGAAAGGTAAGGGCAAACAGGTGTAAGTGGAGCAAAAATGCGTAGATTTTAGTGTATGGAGTCTCATTTTATAAAGTGATACTCTATTTGATGTGAATGTAAATTGCTGATAATGAGGAGTATGTGTTTAAATAAGTCTAACTAAATTCGTTGAGATTGATCCGCTTTATTTTACGACCGTTATATCCGAAATCCCCTCTATATTTGCATCGTGATTAAAACCGAAAAAGATAGTATTATGGAGACAATAGCTAACACTTACGACGACATTATCACCCGTTCTTATGAAGAATATTATCAGGTGATTCTTACCTATATTACTTATCGTATCACTCATCGCTACGAAGCGGAGGATCTAACCCAAGATGTATTTGTACGTCTGCTGGACTACAAACAAATGCTCCGTCCCGACACAGTAAAATATTTTCTGTTCACTATTGCCCGCAATATTGTAATCGATTATATCCGTCGTTATTATAAGAAGCAGGAGATAGACAGCTACATCTATGATACTATGTCTACTTCTACCAATGAGACCGAAGAAAAAATTATCGGTGATGATTTAATGACAATGGAACGGACCCGTCTGGCTGCCATGCCCGAACAACGTCGGTTAATTTATACATTAAGCCGTTTCGAAAATAAAACTTCTCCGGAAATCGCTAATGAACTGAATCTAAGTTGTAGGACGGTAGAAAATCACCTATTTCTTGGACGTCGTGAAATGCGCGAATTCTTCCGAAATTGTATATAATCTTATTCATTAATAAATAACCCTTTGTGCTTATGGAAAAGGAGTCAGAATTTACAAAGAGGCACCTGTATGCCTTATCTTATTTTAGAGAACAAAAATTTAATACTATTTTTAAACCTCAAATTTAATTTTATGAAACGAAGAGGATTAATATTTAATTCGCGACCTAACAAGACAGCAGTGTTTGCGTTAGGATTAATGCTGGGACTTTGTCCTGTTTCAAAGGCATGGGCTGATACAAACATGAACGATAGTCAAGTAGTGGCACAGGCTCAAAAGAAAGTGAAAGGTCAAGTCGTTGATGCAATGGGCGAGCCATTGATTGGCGTGAATATTACTGTAGTAGGTGGGACAGAAGGAACGATTACAGATATCGACGGAAATTATACAATTGGTGTATCTGCTGGAGCCAAGTTGAAGTTCAGCTATATCGGTTATAAAGATCAGATCATAGATGTAGCTTCGCAAACTGTGATAAATGTAAAGTTGCAAGAAGATAGCGAAGTATTGGATGAAGTTGTAGTAGTGGGATATGGTTCACAGAAGAAGGAAACATTGACAGGTGCTGTAACGGTGGTATCTGATAAAATGTTGAAGAATAAAGGAACGATGTCAAGTCCGTTACAGGCAATGCAGGGGCAGGTTCCGGGTGTGACGATTACTCGTAATTCAGCTGCTCCGGGAGATGAAAGCTGGGGCTTGAAATTGCGTGGTTCTGTTTCTGCAAATAATGCGGAGCCGTTGATCGTTATTGACGGAGTTGCTTATGATGGCGTAAATGCATTGCGTAATATCAACCCTTCCGATATACAGTCTATCAACTTTCTGAAAGATGCATCGGCAGCTATTTATGGTTCCCGTGCCGCAGGTGGTGTGGTATTGGTAACCACCAAACAGGCAAAGGAAGGAAAAGCGAGAATAGAGTATAGCGGTTCATACACTTATAAGATGGTGGGATTGCAGCCGGAACTGATGACAATGAACGAATGGGCGAATGCTGTGTTGCAGACTTGTCAGAATGACGGTCAGCCGGATTCTTATTCATGGGTGAAATATGCGAAAATGGCATTGGCCAGTGAAGGTAAATACATTGATTTGGATCACAGTGCAAATCCTTTTGCTCCCGGCTATTCAGATGTAATGGATTTCGTGTTTATGGATACCAACTGGCAAGACGTGTTGTTCGGCAATTCTTATTCTACGCAACATGACCTGGCTGTTTCCGGAGGTACGGAAAAGAATTTATATCGCTTGTCCGTAGGGTATATGTATGATGACAGTAATTTGAAGTGGGGAAATAATAATAATCAGCGTTTCAATCTTCGTTTGACTAATAAACTGAAGGTCTTTGATAACTTTGCTATTGAATCAGTGATTGCCTACAACCGCCAGGATCAGGTATCTCCCTCACAACTGAATAAAACGTTGACATCCAGTTATCCGCAACCGGGTCTTCCGGCTTCTACAATTGATGGAAAACCTTATTCATGGGGAACTTGGCTGTCGCCAATCTGGTTTGCCGAGCTAGGTGGGGATAATCAATTGAAAGTATCTGAAATTAATATCAGTGAAAAATTCACTTACAATATCAATAAACATCTGGATGTAGTAGCAAATCTCGGTTATAACTCCGGAGTAGCTTCACGTGATATAAAGAAGATGGCCATTACCTCTTATAATTATGCAGGGACTAAGATAAACACCAAGGCCGATGGCTATAAGCAGGAAGAATCGTCATACGAGAAAACTAGTTCACGTACAGACTTTTATTCTATGGCAGGTTATGTTGATTATCACAATACATTTGCGCAGCACCATAATGTAAGTGCGATGCTTGGTACTCAATATGAATTGAAAGAATATGATTATTTTGGTGTATCGGTGAAAGATATACAGAACTCATTGGAAACTGTAAATGGTGCGGGACTTGTGAATCTGACAGACAAACATGGTACGAAGTGGCATGAGGCTGTGATGTCCTACTATTCTCGTTTAAACTACAATTATAAGTCAAAATACTTATTGGAAGTAAATATGCGTTATGATGGTTCTTCCAAATTCAAACCGGAGAATCGCTGGGACTTCTTTTATGGAATATCCGGTGGATGGCGTATTACGGAAGAAGCGTTCATGAAGAATATCAAATGGCTGAACGATTTGAAAATCCGTCTTTCTTATGGTGAAGTAGGTAATCAAAGTGGTATTGATCGTTACGATGGTACGCAGTTCTATAAATTTGAATCTCAAAGCGGAGCTTATATCGGTCCTAACAAAGGTACTATCATAGATACGAATGGTAAAATCGCTTCTTTGGGGCGTGAGTGGGAACGCATTAAGAATTATAACTTAGGATTGGATTTCTCTTTATTCAATTCCCGTCTGACAGGTACTGCCGAAGTGTACATGAAACGTAATGATAATATGTTGATTAATGTTTCTTATCCGGGAGTTCTGGGTGATAACGCAGGTATGTCTAATAATGGAAAATTCAGATCACATGGATGGGAAATTATGGTAAACTGGTCTGATAAGATTGGAAAAGACTTCACTTATCATGTAGGAGGTACTTATTCTTTCAATACCAACAAACTGACAGATATTGGTGCAGTATCAGTCCTGAAATCCGGTTTCATCGATAAGCAACAAGGCTATCCGTTGAATAGTATTTTCGGTCTGCGTTATGCCGGTAAAGCACAGACAGAAGAAGAACGTCAAAAATATCTATATCGTTTCCTGACTGGTAATACCATCGGACTGACAGAACAAAACTTCCGTTTGGGAGATAATATGTATGCTGATGTAAACAATGACGGTAAACTGGATCAGAATGATATTGTTTATCTGGGTACAGATGATCCGAAAATCTCCTTCTCTTTTAATGTAGGAGCAGAATGGAAGGGATTTGATTTATCATTGGTTTTCCAGGGTGCTGCCAAACGTACTATCTTCCGTACGGGAGATAATAACGGTAATGAGACTTGGCGTATACCGATGAAGGCATTATATATGAACACTTCTAATCAATCGGTAGGTAACACGTGGAGTCCGGAGAATCGGGGTGCTTATTATCCGACATATAGCAATAAGAATGAAATCAATGACTACAACTATCAGGCTTCTTCCTGGTCAGTGGAAGATGGTTCTTACATTCGTCTGAAGAATGTGACATTAGGATACAATGTACCTGCTGCCTTTTTAGCTAAAACGAAAGCAATAAGTTCTTGTCGTGTATATGTAGCAGGTGCTGATCTTTGGGAATATTCAAAGATTAATGACGGATGGGACCCGGAGGCTAGCCGTAAGGTATCAGCGGCAGGACGTTTCCCCTTTGTTCGTACTGTGACTTTTGGATTAAATCTAACTTTTTAATGTATGAAGAATATGAAACTATATAAGAAAGCTCTTTTGATTTTATCGCTTGGTCTGACACTGAATTCGTGTCTGGATCTTGATCCGCAGGATCAACTGGCAGATGGCAACTTGTGGGGGGCAGCAGATGATTTTAAGTATTTTGCAACTAATTTCTATGGTTGGACCCGCGATTTCACATCGGTAATTTCTGATGGTGCACATTCTGACTGGCGTTCGGACTTGATGACTTCCAGTTCTGTAAACATGTACAGCAATGGTAGTAATCCGATTCCTACTTCAGATGGTAACTATACAGGCAACTATGCTCATATCCGCCGTTGTAATTTGTTGTTGCAAAAAGCAGCGTCTTTTTCCGGTAACGGTGACATTAGTCGCTATGTAGCAGAAGCAAAGTTTTTCCGTGCTTATTCTTATTTTGATTTGGTACAATTATTCGGAGATGTGATTATTACCAAAGAACCGCTGGATATTACTTCTCCCGAACTGCGCATGAGCCGTAACGATCGTAGTGAAGTGATTGATTTCGTCATTCAGGACTTACGGGAAGCAGCTGAAGTATTGCCGGAGACAATCACAACGGATGATGAAGGACGTATTTCAAAGTGGGGAGCTTATGCATTTCTTTCACGGGTTGCTTTATATGAAGGCACATGGCAACAAAACCGTAATAATGAAGAACGTGGCAAAGCATTGTTGAGTATTGCAGCAGATGCAGCGAAGAAGGTTATTGACAGTAAGCAGTTCGAACTATTCAAACCTGCAGCGCTGGGAGATATGGCTTATAAATTCCTGTTCATTTTAGAAAATGTGCAGTCTAATCCTGCGAATCTGACAAAAAGTGCTAATAAAGAATATATATTCTATCGCCGTCATGATGAAACGATTGCTCCGATCGGGACTAATATCACTCATGGCTGTGTGGCTAACGTGCAATATATTAATCGCAAATTTGTGAATATGTACCTTTGTAGCAACGGATTGCCCATTGACCATGCCAAAAGTGCTGATGTCTTTAAAGGTTATGGAGGACTGACTACAGAATTCGAAAATCGGGATAACCGTATGAAGAACTGTCTTCTGGCTCATGGTACTAAATATTGGGATAATGACAAACCGCGTATCGATTGGAAGGGTATGGATGGAGAGGATGCCACTAATGCCATCACATGTAATGTATTCCAGGGTTCCGGTTATCAGAATAAAAAATGGGGTACGGAACGTAAAGTTGCCGATACATTTGAAGGATATGACTTCCCGATCATTCGTTATGCGGAGGTTTTATTGAATTATGCAGAGGCTATGTATGAGCTGGGGACTACCGGTAAGGCTTTGGATGATGCATTGAATATCTCGTTGAATCTGGTTCGCCTGCGTGTAAACCCAGATATGCCCAAACTGACTACTTCTTTTGTTTCGGAAAATAATTTGAATATGCGGGAAGAGATCCGTCGTGAACGTACCATCGAATTGTACAATGAAGGTTTTCGTATTGATGATTTGAAACGTTGGAATACTGCTATTGTAGAGATGCCTAAACCTATTTTAGGTGTGAAATGGACAGGAACAGATTTTGCGACTTCATGGCCTGGTGCGTCTAATATGGCAAAAGATTCGGATGGCTGTTTGATTTTGGAAAATAGTCGGCGTTGGGGTAGCAAAAATGATCTGTATCCGCTTCCGGTAGATCAGTGTCAGTTGAATCCGAACTTGGGACAGAATCCGGGATGGCAATAAACGAGTCTGAAATAACTTAAAGAATAAGAATCATGAAAAGAGATTATATAAAATATTTTGTTGGGCTGGCGGCTTGTTCGTTTTTAGGTCTGACTTCATGTGATGATGATAAGGATTTAGGAGGACAGATGGATGAGATGATTACCATATCCACCATTACTCTGAACGAAACTCAATATGATGCAGGAAATAAAGCAATTTGTTTGCTGAAGAATAAGGAACTGCAACTCTCCTGGAGTATTGCACCTGAAAGTGCAACCAATGTGAATGTGCAATGGACTTCGTCGGATGAATCTATTGTGTCTGTTACACGGGAAGGTAAGGTCGTAACTAAGGATAAAACAGGAAAGGCTGTTATTACTTTAATGCCGGAAATCGGTTTCGGACCGGAAGCTACTATCGTGACCAGAACAGTGGAGGTCTTGGAAGAATATACATATATGTCATCTATTAACATTAAGAATGTTCCTTCGGAAGAAATTGCAGCCGGGGATGAATATCAGTTGGAAGTTGTATCGGAACCGTCGGATGCTACATTTAAACGGTATAAGTGGATAAGTAGTAATCCGGAGGTAGCAACTGTAGATGAAAAGACAGGATTGGTGACCGGAATTAGTAAAGGTGATGCAACTATTACAGTGACTGCCGATGATTTTAGTTCGACTCCGGTGTCTGCAAGTTGCAAGATAGGAGTGAAAATAGTTACTCCAATCACCGGAATGACATTTACTGAAGATAAGGAACTCAATCAGTTAGGATATGGACAGGAATATCAGATTAAATATACATTGGAACCTGTAGATGCTACTGCCTCATTACTGACTTGGACGAGTGATAATCCTGATATGATAAGTGTAGATAAAACAGGTAAGTTGAAAGTACATACCACGAAGACTGCTTCTGCTGTTATAACCGCTTCTTATGGTCCTGTTGTACAAAATGTAACCGTAACAGTTGCCGATGGGCGTTTCTGGTATTCATTAGGTAATGGTCTGGGTAATGGACAGGATAATAATTGGTATCTGGATGGTAACGGCGCGTCTGTAGTTTCATTTGACGGAAAGAAGACCATTGTTCAAATGGGTGGACCTGATAGTAAGGTTAAGTATCGTGGTGATTTATGGCTTGCGAGAAGTGGTAAGGGAAAAGTTGTTAATATAACTCCTGCTGAATATAGATATCTTGCTGTTAAAATTGGATTTAAGTCTCAATTACATGTTGGCAATAATAGTCAGGGCTGTATCAAATTTGAAGTTTTTGATGATGGCGTTAAGAAAATTGGTCCTGAATATTGGGGTACGGCTGGAGATGCAAATAACAGGTATGCCATTTTGGGTGCAAGTGAAATATCAACTACAAAACCTAATGTGTTGTATTATGATTTGCAGGCAAGATATAAAACCGTGACCCCTACAGATTGGAATCAGGTCTTTGATTTGTCGCAATGCAAATTTATAATTGCAGACTTCTCGGAAGCAGCTCAAACTTATGATCTTTATTGGATTCGTTCGTTTAAGACTGTGGAAGAACTTCAAGCATTTGTTAATAGTGAAACTAACGAATAACTACCATGAATAAGATGAAATTACATACAATAATAGGAGCATGGCTTTTTGCCCTGACTTCTACCACGCTTTTAGCATGTAGCGAAATAGAAGACGGCTCTAATGATATGAGCAGTTGGCCGGAAGTGAAAGATTATGTTACGACTTTGGAGCATCCTTGTATGCTTCATACAGAAACAGATTTTGAGTTTGTAAAAGGAAAGGTGCAATCCGGTGCGCAGCCTTGGAAAAATGCATTCGATCATTTAAGTCGTGGAGGGAATAGCTTGTCACAATCAAATTATAAGGCTTCTCCGGTGAAGTTATTGGCGCGTCTCGATCAAAATAATTGGGCAGGCAAATATCCCAATGACTGGAACAACTACACGAAGTTGATGAAGGATGCGGCAGCAGCCTATCAGTTGGCTCTTCGATGGAAATTGTCAGAGACTGATGGTGCACAGTATGCGGATGCGGCTGTTGCTATTCTGAATGATTGGGCTAAAACTTGTACAGGATTTATCGTGAATGATAAAGGTGAATTTATAGATCCGAATGAGTTCTTGATTTTTATTCAGGTGCATCAATTGGCTAATGCTGCGGAAATTATGCGTTCTTATTCAGGATGGCAGGAAGCTGATTTCGTTAAGTTTAAAGCATGGATTACGGATGTCTTTTATCCTCATATCACAAAATTCCTGTCTACACACAATGGAAACGAATGTGCACTTCATTATTGGCTAAACTGGGATTTATCCGCAATGACTGCTTTGCTTTCCATCGGTATTTTGGCGGATGATAACTTTAAAATCAATGAGGCTATTCAATATTTTAAATTCGGTATTGGTTCGGGAAATATAGGAAATGGCGTTCCTTTCATCCATTTAGATCCGGATAGTAATGAAATGCTGGGACAATGTCAGGAATCAGGCCGTGACCAGGGACATGCTACCTTATGTGTCAGTCTGCTGGGTGCCTTTTGTCAGATGGCAAAGAATGTAGGTGAAGACCTTTTCATATTTGATGATGGACGCGCATTGGCTATGTGTGAATATGTAGCTAAGTATAATATTGGTGGTGCCGAAACCGGTAGTTCAAGTACCAGTTGGAAGATGACGAGTTTTAAATATACAGATAATGATCTGCCTTACACTACTTATACAAATTGTAGTGGAAGCTGGGATACCATTTCTGCACAAGAAAGACGAGAAGGAAAAGATTCACGTGGTGAAGTGCGTCCTGCATGGGAGTTGGTGAATCGTTTGGCACAGGATTACGGTAAATCAAGCATCTATGCTAAGATGTGGGTTGATAAAATGCGTGAAAATGCATCACGCGGAAATTCTGATGGCGGAGCAGGTGATTATGGACCTAATAGCGGTGGTTATGACCAATTAGGTTTTGGAACGCTGATGTTTGCAAAAGAGTAAAGAAAACGCTGTTGCTTATATAGCATGATTGTTTTACAATAATCTTGGATAAATAGAAAAAAGTTGTAAGGGGATTAGGTATTTACCTAATCCCCTTCGTATATATAAGCAAATAGGTTAAGAAATAGATTGTTTGGAATCAGATAATAGATTCAGTCTTTAAAGTGATTAGTTTTATATAAAGGTAGAAAGAATCTGTTTTTAGGAATAACATTTGAATTTAGAAAAGAATTATTAGTTAGGTACTATGCGTAAAAAGATTCTGTTTTTAGCAGGAATGATGGCTTGCTGTTCATTGGCAGGTGCACAAGAAATTTCTAAGACCTGGGTGGCTGATAAGGGAAATGGAACTTATCAGAACCCGGTTCTTCATGCAGACTATTCGGATCCGGATGTATGTGCAGCCGGAGATGATTTCTATATGACAGCGTCCAGTTTTAATTGTATTCCCGGAATTCCTATTCTTCATTCCAATGACTTGGTGAATTGGTCGCTGGTAAACTATGCGTTACCGGTTCAGGAGCCGGAAGAATTCTTCGATAAGGCACAGCATGGTAAAGGCGTATGGGCACCGGCTATTCGTTTTCATAACGGGGAGTTCTACATTTACTGGGGTGATCCGGATTATGGAATCTATATGATTAAAACCAAAGACCCGAAAGGAAAATGGAGCAAGCCTGTATTGGTGAAAGCCGGGAAAGGAATGATTGACGCCACTCCTTTGTGGGACGAAGACGGAAAAGTATATCTGATACATGCTTATGCCGGAAGCCGTAGCGGAGTGAATAGTATTCTCGTTATTTGCGAACTGAATGCAGAGGGAACAGAAGTAATTTCCGATCCGGTGATGGTATTTGACGGAAATGATGGAAAGAATCATACGGTAGAAGGACCGAAGCTTTACAAACGCAACGGATACTACTATATTTTTGCTCCGGCAGGTGGAGTAGCAACCGGTTGGCAATTAGTACTTCGCTCGAAGAACATTTACGGCCCCTACGAATCGAAGAACGTAATGGCACAAGGAAAGACAAATATCAACGGGCCTCATCAAGGCGGTTGGGTAGATACGAATACAGGAGAATCCTGGTTCGTTCATTTTCAAGATAAAGGAGCTTACGGACGCGTGATTCATCTGAATCCGATGACTTGGGTAAATGATTGGCCTGTAATCGGAGTAGATAAGGATAAAGATGGTTGCGGTGAACCGGTAACGACCTATAAGAAACCGAATGTAGGAAAGACATATCCGATAGCCACTCCGCCGGAGAGTGATGAATTCAATACCCGTCATTTGGGGTTACAATGGCAATGGCATGCCAATAAAAAAGACACTTACGGGTTCACGACCGACTTGGGGTATATTCGTCTTTATGCAGGCAGTCTCTCAAAAGAATTTGTGAACTTCTGGGAAGCTCCTAACTTGTTGATGCAAAAGTTTCCGGCTGAAGAGTTTACGGCTACGACCAAATTGACATTTACTGCCAAGCAGGATGGGGAACAAGCCGGAATCATCGTAATGGGATGGGATTATAGTTATCTTTCCATTCGTAAGGCGGGAGATCAGTTTATTCTGCAACAAGCAGTCTGCAAGGATGCGGAACAGCAAAATCCCGAACAGATAAAAGAATTGGCAAACATTCCGGTGGAACATCTGAAGATGCCGGGAGTAGCAGATAATGAGTGGCAAACAGTTTACTTGCAAGTAAAGGTTCGTAAAGGAGCCGTTTGTACATTCGCTTATAGTCTGGACGGAAAGAAATACACGACAGTGGGAGAGCCTTTCACAGCCCGACAAGGCAAATGGATTGGAGCCAAAGTTGGAGTATTTTGCGTAACTCCGAATGAGGGCAATCGTGGATGGGCAGATGTAGACTGGTTCCGGATGACTAAGTAACTGATGGAGTGACTAAGTAACTGACCGCTCAAGTAACTGACAAAGAGAAATAAAGATTAAGAATTAACGCGAATATATTGAACTAAGATGAAAAAGATTGTAGTAGGTCTGGCTGTGATGTTAGGTTTTTGTATGTGCACTCACAAGCCTTCCGGTACATTGGATGTGAATAGGGCATTAGACTACTGTGCAGAGCAGACACAACGTACGCTTACGGAACTGAAAACAGATTCCGGCATTGACTATACGATGATGCCACGTAACATTATGGCTGACGAACACCACTGGAACTGTCGTAAGGCAACGAAAGAAGAATGGTGTGCCGGTTTCTGGCCGGGTGTGCTCTGGTATGATTACGAATATACACAGGATAAGCACATTCTGGAAGAAGCGAAGAAGTTTACGAACTCATTGGAGTTCCTTTCTCAAATACCGGCTTATGACCATGATTTGGGATTCCTCGTATTCTGCAGTTATGGAAACGGCTATCGCTTGACGAAAGATCCTGCTTATAAGAAAGTGATTCTGGATACAGCCGATTCGCTGGCTACTTTATTCAATCCGGTTGTAGGAACAATGCTTTCATGGCCTCGTGAAGTGGAACCACGCAACTGGCCTCACAATACCATCATGGATAACATGATTAATCTCGAAATGCTTTTCTGGGCAGCGAAGAATGGTGGAAATCCTTATTTGTATGATGTTGCTGTTTCTCATGCTGATAAAACAATGAAATGTCAGTTCCGTCCCGATTATACATCCTACCATGTAGCAGTCTATGATACCATCACAGGTAATCTGATAAAAGGAGTAACCCATCAGGGCTATGCAGACAGTACCATGTGGGCGCGTGGTCAAGCATGGGCAATCTACGGATATACTGTAGTCTATCGGGAGACGAAAGATCCTAAGTATCTTGATTTCGCACAGAAAGTGACAGATGTTTACCTCGAACGCCTGCCGGAAGATAAAGTTCCTTATTGGGATTTCAGTGCACCGGGAATACCGGATGCTCCCCGTGACGCTTCGGCTGCGGCAGTGGTGGCCTCTGCTTTACTTGAACTATCCACTTACCTCCCGAACGGAACCGGAAAACGGTATAAAGATGCAGCTATTGAAATGCTGGCAAGCCTGAACTCTGACAGTTATCAGAGTGGTAAAAGCAAACCGTCATTCCTGTTGCATAGTGTAGGACACTGGCCGGCTCATTCCGAGATAGATGCTTCTATTATTTATGCAGATTATTATTATATCGAAGCCTTGTTGAGGCTGAAACGTCTGCAAGAAGGACATGGGGTATTGGGATAACAGTATTACCGGGCTTATGAATACGGTAATATCAAAGTATCGGTAGAACTGATAAAGTGAATAATTAGATTAGTATAGATTATAAGCTAAAAAACGAAAAGCTCTGCAAGAACGAAGGTTCCGTGCAGAGCTTTTTTTTACTGGTTAGGGTTAGGTTTATTTTATTGTTTTACCTTGATAATATCATAATTCAGATCGCTGACAGCTTCTTGCAAGCTATCGTTCACCAAACGAAGAGTGGTGTCGTTAACAACCACGAAATACATCGGAGCTTCACCATCCTTCGGAGTTAACTTAACAGCAGTAACAGGTTTTTTGTTCACAACTTTGTGTACTGTTTGTTGTTTTCCTTTTGAAGTGAAAGTCTTGTTTTGTCCTTGACCTTCAGCATCGAGGTAAGTCATATCCAGTGTATACGCAGTATCCACACCGTCAGTTGCAGCGTTCAGGGTCAGTACATAATCAATACCCGGACCGTCGGCAGCAGGAAGAGTACCTTCATAAACTTCAGTCAATTCGGTAATCGGAGTCATCGCAAGAGCTAGACTGTCTGCTTGTGCCTCTGCGGCTTTGTTTGCTTTTGATTGGCATGATGCCAAAGCAGCTACGACTGCTGCTAACATAATTACTTTTTTCATCGTTAAGTGCTTTAAGTTAATATAAATATAGTGAGCTATTGCTCGTTTTTTGCTATCCTATTCCTGTTCATCGTCCCGTTTGATGACAAGCAGTTTGTCTACTCGTCCGCGGTCCATGTCCACTACTTCGAATTGCAGATTCTTGTAGGTGAAGATGTCTCCTGCTTTCGGGATGCGACCAATCAGGAACATGGCCAATCCACCCAGAGTGGTGAAGTCTTCCGATTCCAGATCTTCGTAGGATAGGATACCCATTTCCTCCATGAAGTCGTCGATATTCATTGAAGCTTCCACCAGCATTGAACCATCCTGCCTTGTGACGATTTCTTCTTCTTCCATTTCATCCTCTTCAAGGATATCTCCGAAGATACTTTCGGTCAGGTCGTGCAGTGTGATAATGCCTTCTGTGCTGCCATACTCGTTAACAACAACTCCGAACTTGTTTTTGTTCTTCTTAAATAGCTCTAAAACTTTATTTGCATACAAACTTTCCGGAATAAAGAGGGGAGGACGGGCAATTTCGCGCAGGTTAAACACCTTTTTGTTGCCTACCATCAGGATAATATCCTTTACGGAAACCACACCGATAATCTCATCTTTCCGTTCGTCTACCAATAGATATTTACTGTAATGTTCTTCTTCGATAATCTTCATCACTTTTTCCTGTGTATCATCGGGATGAAGGATAATAAGATCTCTGCGATGTGTCATCAGTTCGTTGGCGCGTTTATCAGAGAAGCGGAATACGTCACGTATCATTTCCGTTTCCTCTTTGTCAATCACACCCTGCTCCGAACTTTGGTGCAGGATCATTTTGATTTCCTCCTGTGTCATGGGGCGTTCTTCGCTTTTCAGACCGATAAGTTTGTTCAGTAACCGGGTAGAGACGCTTAGCAACCACACAAAAGGATAAGAAACCTTTGTCAGCAAAATCATGACCGGGCTGAACAAAGTGGCGTACCGCTCCGGATTACTAAGAGCAATGGATTTAGGAACCAGCTCTCCGATAATTAGAGAAAGATAGGTGATGATTGCTACGGTAGTAGTCATTGCCAGGTTGCGTGCGTATGCTTCTGCGCCCGGAATGAGGGAAAAGAAAGGAACGAGATCGTCGGCAATAGCCACACCACCATACGCACCGGATACGATACCGATCAGCGTAATACCGATTTGAATGGTAGATAAGAACTTTTCCGGTTCTTCCAATTGTTTTAAAACTCCACGGGCTGATTTGTTACCTTTTGCGACAAGTGTTTCAAGACGTGCTTTGCTGGATGATACCAGCGCAATTTCATACATGGCAAAAATGCCATTCAGTACAAGTAAGAGAAGTATGATAAGAAATTCCATAAATGGATTAAAATGGTTATAGGGTCGAAATTACAAGAAATCAGGGCACTATGCAAATCTATGTTATAGATTAATGATTTTTTAATAATAGTGTGTCCTTTTTTATCAAAAACAGAGGAGGAGATACATTGGTTTGTCAACCGCAGTATCTCCTCCTTTATTTGATTTAGGAACGATGTCCGTTATTATTTAGCGTAGGTTGCTGCTTTTGCTTTCGCACGTTCGATACGTTTCATGGTATCCGGGTGTGACGAGAACATCTTTTGCAGGTAAGAAGCTTGTGGAGCATCTTTCGACAGTTCGGACAACTTAGTCAGTGAGTTAGCCATTGCATACGGGTCGATACCGTTCTTTACACAGAACTCTACTCCGTAATCATCCGCTTCGCTTTCCTGCTTCTGTGAATATTGTGCGCCTGCCAGAGCTTCAGCCATAGCTCCCAGCTCGGAGTCGGTCAGTTTGGCTACTTTATCGCTGCTGGCACCTGCTGCATTCTTCACGGCTGAACGGAGATAAGCATTCTTCATGGCATCTTTAGAATCTGTGTGAACTACGTGGCCAATCTCATGTCCTACCACTGCCATCACTTCTTCATCCGTCATCACATCCATCAGACCGGCGCAAATACGTACACTACCGTCGCCACAAGCGAAAGCATTTACGTCTACCACTTCATATACACCAAAGTTAAGTTTCAGTCCATCCACTTCTTTGATATGTCCCGTCAATTTCTCCAGACGTTTGCCATATTCAGTATCAGGTTTGGTCAATGGATTATGAGCATCCATCCATACCATATACTCCTTACTCATGTTGGCGATGTCCGCATCAGATAAAGTAACGGCTGATACTACGTCTTTACCGGCTTGTAACGCTTTTCCCAAATTAATCTTCTTGCCGAATTGTGCAGAAGCTGTCATACCCATGCCTAACAATACGAAGGCAATCATAGCGATTTCTCTTTTCATACTCTTTTCTAGTTTACAGTTTTATGCATAAATTAATACTCAAATGTTATTCCTAATGTGGGGAGCAATGTCCCGCTCGATTGTTTGAGGCGTTTCATTTTATAGTGTTGACTGTCGGCAGGGGCTTCCGGATTTTCGATGATACCGGTGCTCATCAGTACATCTTGCTGTTTCAGTTTGCTTACCGTGATATTTTGCAAATCAAGATAGAATCCCAGCATACAATGTTTCAGATAAAATGTCTTGTCGATACGGAGGTCTACCTGTGCAAAAGCCGGAAGACGTTCTTTATTATATTTAGAATAGTCGTAATATGCTTTACCTTGTGAATCCCAGGCAGATACCAAAGATGACTTTTCTTCATCATAAGGCGTATAAGGAGCACCGCCGATGCAACTGACTTTCATCCCGACACTCCATTGGCGTGGCAGATTGTAGGTTCCCCGTAAGTTGAAGATATACCGGTTGTCCCATGCGGATGCAATGTATTCACTCTCTTTGTCGTTGCGGTATTCATTTTTAAAGATGGTAAAGGAAGAAGCCAGATTCAGTTTCTTGGCGATCAGCCATTTCACCAAAATCTCCGCACCATACGAACGTCCCTGGGCGGTGGAGGTCAGCAATTCGTTGCCAATCACCCCGTAGTCATTCCCTTTGCAGGTAAGAGGAATGCCATCTACAACGGAGAGCGGAATTTTATCATAATCTTTGTAGAATCCTTCCACGGAAACTTCGAAAGTATCTCCTTTGCGCCAACTGATACCCAGACTTTCCTGGCTGACTTTCATATAGCGGAGATTGTATTTGTTGACATACGTTCCGTTATTATCCTTAAAACCGAGAGCCGTGTAAGGAGGCAACTGGTAATAAAGTCCTGCATTTCCGCTTACGAACCAGTGCTCGGCAAGTTGGTAGGAAAGCGATATGCGGGGAGAAAGCTGATCGGAGAGTGACTTCATGGCCGACGAATAATTGTTGGCATCAGCTCTCAATCCCAAGGAAGCTGTGAAACGTTCGTCCATCGAAGAGTAGCTGATAGTGCCGAAAAGTCCCCAACGTATCATTCCCAAATAGGTGTGGTAATCAAACGTTTGTGCCTGATTGGTATATGCCTTTTGAAAGGTGGTGTTGGTATATTGACTATAATCCAGATTCACTCCGAGATTGACTTTCCAGTTGCGGAAAGAAGAATTGTTTTCGAAGCGGAACTTCGTCTCCTGTTCGGTAGAACGGAGGCGGAGCATCAGATTTTCCGGAATGCTTTCATCATTCTGCCGGTATTTGGTATTGCGGTTGTTCAGGTAACTGTGACTGACTACCACCGATTGCACATGCGGGCCTGCATAGTGACGATATACAGCACCTAAGGTAAACGTTTCCTGCTTGATTTTTGGCAGGTAACTAAGGATATATTCATTGTCCTCGCTATCTGCTTTCGTGTTCAATCGCATATTGTCGATTCCTCCAAGCCCCAATACCGTCAATTCGTTCTGTTCGTTGAACCGGGTTTTCAATTTGAATTGCGCATCGGTGAAAGTCGGCAGGAAAGGCAGGTCGAGCATATCAAACAGGAATTGCAGATAAGATTGACGCACAGATACCAGATAGGAGGTTTTCTTTCCAATATGTCCGTTGGAGGCCAGAGAGACTTCGGATGCTCCGAGGGTAGCTTTTAGTGAGTTATGCTCCATGTCTCCGTCGCGCAATTTGAAATCAAGCACGGAGCTAAGCGCGTTTCCTCTGTCAGTGGGAAAAGCACCTGTATAGAAATTTACTTCACGGATCAGGTCGGCATTGAGAATCCCCACCGGACCGCCGGATGCTCCTTGCGTGCTGAAGTGATTGATATTGGGAATTTCCACTCCGTCCAGATAGAAACGGTTTTCAGAAGGAGACCCACCGCGTACAATCAGGTCATTGCGGTAGCCGATAGGAGAGAAGGCAACTCCCGGATAAGACTGAACAATACGCGAAATGTCCCGATTGGCTCCCGGACTCTTTTCTATTTCCTGCAATCCGATGATACGCAGGCTGACCGGACTTTCCAGGTCGCGCCGGAAAGGAGAAGCGGTGACGGTTACTCCTGCGAGTTCGGTCAGGTTCTCTTCCATTTCTATCGAAATGTTCAGATCTTTGGTAGATAAGATATATTCGGGAGTAGTGACACTCTTGTAGCCGATGGCTGTCGCTTGTAGGCGGTAGATGCCGGGAGGCACTTGTTCGATGGTGAAATGACCTTCCGCATTGGTGACACCACCTTTGTTCAGCCCAAGAATCATTACGTTAATGAATTCTAATGGCTGACGGCTGTTTTTCTCAATCACCGTTCCCTTTATTTGATGTACAGGTTGTGCCTGTAACAGGGAAAACAGGATGTTGGAAAATAGTAGCAGTGTCAATAGTTTTTTCATGTGATTGCCAATTGTCGCTGCGAAAGTACGAAAAAAGTATTAAATAATGATACCTTCCGTGAATAAAAATAGAATCACTTCTGATTTGGTTCGTTTTACCTGCTGATAAAGTTAGCCGGGTTTTGTTTCACATTTCATTTTTATATCTTATTTTTGTGGGACATATTAAAACAGATTCCTTATGAAGACTGTAAAATTGATCACTTGTAATGATGCGATGAAGGCACATATCCTTCAGGGAGCATTGGAGAATGAAGGCATCGAGTCTATTCTGCACAATGAGAATTTCTCTACTTTGTATAAAAGTTGCGTAAGTAGTATTGCAGGGGTGGATATATTGGTGGCAGACGAAGACTACGAGAAT
This sequence comes from Bacteroides sp., assembly GCF_052357945.1. Classification (GTDB taxonomy): domain Bacteria; phylum Bacteroidota; class Bacteroidia; order Bacteroidales; family Bacteroidaceae; genus Bacteroides. The sequence goes on from NZ_DAWCXD010000001.1 coordinate 163,319, forward strand.
GCTGTCCAAGTATTGAAGGATAACGATAGTTGGCCGGAAGAATTAACGCTTTGTCCGTACTGCGGTTCATCGGACATTCAGTTGGTTTTGAGAAAAGGAAAGCGTTGGCGTGCTATGGGGGCTGCTATCATTTCTGCATTAATGGTCATTCCCCCGGGAGACAACCACTGGAACTATACCTGTAAACAATGTCATAAAACCTTTGAAATGCCGGTTGCTAAATTTAATCCTGCTGCAGAGCCAGAGGAATAATTATATCTAACTATTTATAACACACAATGGAAAAGAAAAAAAATCTATTAATTGCTCTTCTTTTAATTTGGGTAGCTCCCTCTTTTGCTGCCAAAGTAGATACCTTGTTAATTAAAAGTCCTTCCATGAATAAGGATGTGCAAGTGGTGGTGGTAACGCCGGATGCTGCGCTGGGGAAGAAAGCAGTAGCTTGTCCCGCTATTTATTTGTTGCACGGTTACGGTGGAAATGCTAAAACATGGATTGGAATTAAACCGAATCTTCCTCAAATTGCGGACGAAAAAGGAATTATATTCGTTTGTCCGGACGGAAAGAATAGCTGGTACTGGGATAGTCCGCTCAATCCGTCTTATCGTTATGAAACTTTTATTTCATCGGAATTGGTGAAGTATATCGACGAACATTACAAGACGATTGCCGACCGCAAGGGACGTGCCATCACCGGATTGAGTATGGGTGGACACGGAGCGATGTGGAATGCAATCCGTCATAAAGATACGTTTGGTGCCAGTGGAAGTACAAGCGGAGGGATGGATATTCGCCCGTTCCCGAAAAACTGGGATATGTCCAAGCAGTTGGGAGAATATGAATCGAACAAGGAGGTATGGGATAATCATACCGTTATCAATCAGATTGATAAGATAGAGAATGGCGATTTGGCTATCATTGTCGATTGTGGAGAAGGAGATTTCTTCCTGAATGTGAACAAGGATTTGCATAACCGCCTGTTGGAAAGGAAGATCGATCATGATTTTATTACCCGCCCGGGAGCGCATAATGGACAGTATTGGAATAACTCCATTGATTATCAGATTCTATTCTTCGATAAGTTTTTCAAGAAATAAAACCGGGAATACTTGACTTTGGCTTTTCAATGTTGTATCTTTGGTACAGAATCATAAAATAGATTGAGGTTAAACTACGATAGAAGGAGGGAGCGGAAGCTTTCTCCTTTTTTGTTGTATACTTGGGAGGCGTGAGCTTTATCCCGGCTTATAAAAGGGATGAAACCAGAGATTAACGTGTTTTATACCGCAGCTTTATAAAAATTAGACGGTGCGTTACGACTCATTAAACGCTGCGTTAGGAGAAGTTGAAGCCTTTGTTAGGCAAAATCAGAGCCTTTGTTTCGGAATAAACAAAGTTGAGGTATGAAAAGGGGCTTTATAGGTTAAGAATCTATAATTCTGCTCTTGACAGAAATAGAGTGATTGTGCTACTTTAAAAGAGAATTCGATGTTCGGAATGAAAGATTATTCGAAAGAAACCGAAATGTTGCGTGTGTATGGATAATAGCTGGCCTGTCCTCCGGTATAGGTCGTTTGACAAATCATCTTGGATGGATTCGCTTTTTTATCAAACTCATACGAATAGATTGTCTTTTCATCGTTACTTCCTGCAGGACAACTGCGTATGGTGAAATGGCGCGGGTCCTTACCCAATAACCCAGCGTAAAGAGCTTCAATATGGAATGTCAGAGGGTGTATTTCTAATAAACCGAGGCAGGGCAAATGGTATGTCGAACTTTCTTCTCCCGGTTCATAAATGAACTTGTTTTCAAGGCCGTTCATCTTGGAACTGATAGAGGTTATATCTCCGTTCTCGTATGTAAGTGATGTTGATGAGTATTCTGTATTGTCAATATTCTCGACAATTCCGGTTAAGTATCCTTCTGCAGAGTAAGAGAATTGATAAATACGATTTTGTGAAGACAAACTGTATACACATTGACTGGCATAGCCTTCGCTATTTAATGTATATACTAAAGTGAGATAGTCAGTGGTAACTGTTACCTGATTATCAGAGTAGCTCAAGTTTACTTCGTTGCTGATTTCTTCTTCGAAATAACGTTGTTTTATAATATGTTGAATCAGGCGCTCGCCATCGAACATAAATTTCTCTGTCTTATCTACAGGGTTTGAATCGTTCTTGACGGATTCATTGAAAATCATAGCCCATTGCCCTTTATTCTCTACTGTGCCCTTTTCGTCATCATCCGAACAACTGAATATCAGTATTGCCAGCAATAAAATAGCTACTTTTTTCATCCTTTCTTATTTTAATCGTAATCCGTTACTACTAAAACGTCTACTTGCCGGACTTATTACGCTTTTTTCTATTTTGAATTGCGCTTTTGTGGTCTCTTCGGTTTCTTCATCCTTTGGTGGATAAGTTTTGTTCAATACCCCGAGAGCTACACTCAACAAAGTCTCTTTTTCATCACCGAAAGGTAGGAAAGTTAAGTAATCGGTTGAAGCATTGACTGCGTATGTCGGTTTGAATCCACCATAAGTGTCATGTTCTGAATTATAGATAGTGCATACAGCCGGATTGATAGACCACAAAAATTCTTCATTGATAAATTGTTCCGTAGCTACATTTTGTCCTTTGGTTGAACTGCCGATAGCTATTAACTGTTGGATTTTTCCGTTCAGGCTATGCATCAACATTTCCGGAGCTCCTGCCGTTTCTCCACTAATCAAAACGATAAGAGTCGTTAAATCCAGGTTCTTGCCACCGGAGGTGCCTAATAAATCAGAATTAAAAATCAGAGTTGCATCTTTTGCCGTATTCTTATCATTATATTCCAAGAATGCCATTGTTTGGTCAAGGTAAAAAGAAGACACAAGAATAGTGCTTAATAGTTGCGTACAATCAATGCTTCCTCCTTTGTTATATCGTAGGTCGAGTATCACTTGATGGATATTCTTTTGGGCAAGCTCATCCGACCATTCACGTAATTCAGTGTTGTATTTTTCCGGATTGTCTTTAGTACCTGCTGTAAAGCTGTTGTACATTAGGTAACCGACTTCACTTCCATCAGTCAACGTTAATATTTTCTTGCAGTGAATAGGGTTGTCTACCAATGATACGGCTGCTCCCATTTCTACAGGGTCGCCTACCGGTACAACTCGGTAAATATCTTCTTCTTCCTCGCCTTCTACTGGCGGCTCTGTAGGTGGTACTTTTTGATATTTTCCCAAAGTTATTTCCAAAGGTCCTGTGCCTTGCAGTAGTTGAGCCTCATATTTTTTGCTGATATACGATGTATCTACTTTTACAATCCAGTCGCCTCGCTTTAGTACGGCAGCAGCTGGCGAACCAGGAATTACATAAGTAATCAATGCGTTGTAGGCAGTATCGATGTCTGGGTTGCGAACCAGTGAATAGTCGAATCCATAAGTAGGCAGCGGGGTCTCCATCACAGAGTCCACAAACGAATAACTGTCGTTTTTTGATTTTACTTTAGATAAAAACGAGGCAGGTTCCAGAAACAGATTCACATCATCGTAGGAAGGTAGATCTTGATACCACAGATAGTTCTGCTGCATGATGTCGTACATCCATGTATCCAGTGCGGTCTGATGGGCATACTCCGGCCAGCGGTCGACACCACAGGAGAAAAAGCCACTGATAAATATGATGCTCAGGGCAGGTATGAGGATTATCTTTCTTAATTTCGTCATCATAAAAAGCTTTTTACTGTGCAAATGTAGGAAATACTTTGCTTATCTACCACATTTATGGTATAAAAATGCCTTCAATATGTGATTGGCTGTTAGAGATTCTTGCCTTATCTTTGTAGCATAGAATTTTTTAATAGGTATTAGCTTACATATAGAACGTTATTAATAGACGAATCATTATTCATGGATATAGCTGCATTATTATCAGGAGGTGTCGACAGTTCGGTTGTTGTACATCTCCTTTGTGAGCAAGGATATAAGCCCACTCTTTTTTATATTAAGATAGGCATGGACGGAGCGGAATATATGGACTGTTCGGCAGAGGAAGATATTGAATTATCTACTGCTACGGCACGTAAATACGGTCTGTCTTTGGAAGTGGTAGACCTGCATCAGGAGTATTGGGAAAATGTAGCGGCGTATGCCATTGATAAAGTCCGGCAGGGATTGACACCGAATCCGGACGTGATGTGTAATAAGCTTATCAAATTCGGCTGCTTTGAACAGCGTGTCGGGAAAGACTTCGACTTTACGGCAACCGGTCATTATGCCACCACCTTGCAACGCAACGGTAAAACTTGGTTGGGCACAGCGAAAGACCCTGTGAAAGACCAGACAGACTTTCTCGCACAGATTGATTACCTGCAAGTTTCCAAACTCATGTTTCCCATTGGAGGTTTGATGAAACAAGAAGTACGTGAGATTGCCAATAAAGCCGGATTGCCGAGTGCCAGAAGGAAAGATAGTCAGGGTATCTGTTTTCTCGGGAAGATAAACTACAATGATTTTGTCCGTCGCTTTTTAGGAGAAAAGGAAGGGGCGATTATTGAATTGGAAACCGGAAAGAAATTGGGTACACATCGCGGTTATTGGTTTCATACAATCGGCCAGCGCAAAGGGCTTGGATTGAGTGGTGGTCCCTGGTTCGTAGTCAAGAAAGATATTGAAGAAAATACAATCTATGTGTCCCGCGGTTACGGTGTGGAAACACAGTACGGCAATGAATTCCGGATGCATGATTTCCATTTCATTACTGATAATCCCTGGAAAGGGCAGGAGAAGGAGATAGATATCACTTTCAAGATTCGTCATACTCCCGAATTTACAAAAGGAAAACTGATACAGGAAGAGGAGAAGCAGTTTCACATTTTGTCGTCCGAAAAGTTGCAAGGCATTGCTCCGGGACAGTTTGGGGTGATTTATGATGAAGAGGCGAAAGTTTGTGTGGGAAGCGGAGAAATCATCTGTTAAATAGTTTTCTTAGAGGGGTAGAGGTTAGTGAATAGCGGTGTCAGATATAGTATTCGGCTAAATCCACAATCCCTGCCCTCATCGCATATTTAGTAGCCTCGTGCACATTATTCACTCCCAATTTACGAAAGATATTTTTACGATGGCTGTTGATCGTATGGAAACTAAGATTTTTCTCTGCAGCAATCTCTTTCGTTGTTTTCCCTAATGCAATTTCTTTTAGGATATTCTTTTCTGTCTGCGTCAGCAAATGGTCGTCCATGCTTGACGCTGCCATCGGAGAAGAAGTTCCCGAAAGCAGCAGATTGCTGACATGATTGCAAATATACCGTTGTTTGCGGGTGGCGCATTGAATGGCAGTCATGATTTCTTCTTTTGAGTTATCTTTCATCACTACCCCGAAAGCCATGCTGCTGAATAATACCTGACGGAGAAAGTTCAGGCTTAGTTCATCAGAGAATAGAATCCAGTCGGCTTCCTTGAATCTTTCCTGCAGGACAATCAATTCATCTGCCCCCGCAAAATTGAACAAGGTGTAATCCAGGATAATCACTGCTTGCGGATACAATCGTAGCTGCTGAATCAGTTCAGCTTTGTTGTCAGCTTCTAAAAGAAGGGATACCTCCTTTTGTTTACTCAACAGGAACATCATTCCTGCCTTACTGATATCCTGATTGTCTGCAATGATAAATTCTCTCATAAGCCATACTGAATAAAAAAAACTCCGCTACAAATGTACGCATTTTGCGCGATTTGTAGCGGAGTTATGATAAGATTCTTGTATCCGGATTACCAGGAACGTCCCTTGAAGATATTTGACTGGTCAAGCGGAACGATATTTCCGTTCAATGTCAGGTTGTTGTTGCTGAAATTCGGGCTGATACTAACCGAAGCTGTATTGTTTCCACTGCTCATATTAATAAATACTTGAGCGGAGATGCCGATACCCTGAACACTGAATGAACAGTTCACATTTCCTTTTTTGTCGATATTCATCTTCATATCCGAAGAATTACCATCTACTGTCACACCACCGATTCCGTTAGGACCAGGGTAAGGAGTGTTGAAAGCAGTCTGTACGGTAGCTCTGTTGCCGTTCATCAAAACGAAATTGGTGTTTGAAGTAACGAAAGCGCTCATACCGTTGCGGAAGACAACCTGATTAGCTTCCAATACAAATTGCTTGTTCTTCAAAGCTTGTACAGCTTGTTGATAGGCTGCCATGTCCTGCACCTCTTCTTCGGCACGGAGTTTCGCTCTTTCTGCATCTCTTTGAGCTTTTCTTTCTGCGCGGCGTGCTGCTGCGTTACTTTCTTGTGCATACATCATTGTGCTTGCACTCACTAATACTAATGCTACTAATGCAATAAACTTTTTCATAACTTTTTTTTGTTTAGGTTTAATACGTTGTTCGTTTATTGCAAAAACAAAGTGTATGCCAGATTGTTCACGAACGTCGTGCAATTTTATATCCGATGGCTGCCACGGTGATACTCATTAAGGGACTGATAATGTTGAAAAAACAATAAGGGAGATACACAAGTGTGGGTACACTCAAGATAGTGGCTTGAGTCATTCCACAGCTGTTCCACGGGATCAATACGGATGTAACGGTTACTGCATCTTCCGTGGTACGGCTTAGTAAGCAACTTTCATACCCTTTCTTGGCATAAATATCGCGAAACATATTTCCCGTCAGAATAATACTGATATATTGATCGGCAGTGGTCAGATTAAGAAACAGACCGGAACAAACCGTCGCACTGACCACGCTGACTGTTTTCTTCATAAAGCGCACAAAGATGGAAGTGATACTTCCCACCATGCCGCTTGCTGTCATTGCTCCGCCGAAACACATGGCACATAGTATCAACCAAATCGTATTCATCATTCCTGACATGCCACGTGTGGCAATTAAATCTGTCAGAACGGCATTATCCGTGTGTAAATTTGTCTCTCCGTAGATAGTCATCATTAGTCCTTTAAACAGTGAATCGAATCCGGAAGCGGCAATTCCTGAAATTTCTTCCAACAAATCCGGCTGAAAGATTAAAGCAAAAACAGCAGCCAGCAGGGTGGACAGGAACAGCGTAACGATAGACGGCACTTTCTTCGCTATCAATATGCCGGTTGCTACGGGAACTATCAACAGCCACGGAGTGATATGAAACTTTTCATTCAGAGCTGTTGCCACTTCTGCGATGTGTTGTGTATTGTTGGCATCATGAGAGAATCCTGCTACGGTGAAAATAATTAGCGTAATGACAAGAGATGGAACCGTCGTAATCATCATGTAACGGATGTGACGGAACAAGGGAGTGTCTGTGATGGAAGAAGCCAGGATGGTGGTTTCGGATAAAGGAGATATTTTATCTCCGAAGTATGCTCCCGAAATAATGGCTCCGGCAATCCAGCCGTCTTCAAAACCTTGCGCCTTTCCGATACCCATCAGGGCGATACCGATGGTAGCAATGGTAGTCCACGAACTTCCGGTCATAACGGAAATCAATGCGCAGATGATGCAGGTAGATGCCAGGAAGAAACTGGGATGGATAATTTGCATCCCGTAGTAGATTAGCGTAGGCACTACTCCACTAATCATCCAGATCCCGCTCAACGCACCGATTATCAATAGAATAATAATGGCTGTTGCCACTCCGGCAATATTGTTGGTGATGGCGAGCTCATAATCTTTCCAGGGAATTTTATAAAACACCATACCGATAAGGATACAAATAGCTGTAGTGGTGAGTAGTGACACTTGGCTTCCGCCGCTTAGGGCATCACTGCCAAATGTGCGGATAGTGGCAAACAATAATAACACCAGTACAATGATCGGTATCAATGATACAATGGGAGAGGGGGCTTTCTTCATGTTGATTCTTATAACCTTTTATTTGTTTTCCGGCTACTGTTTTGTTTATAGCCGCGCAAAGATACAACAAAAAAGAATGAAATCTTTTGCTTCAAAACGTCAGGCAATAAAAATTATTATAAGTTTGTATTTGATTGGAATATGTATAAGACCGGCTCAATTAGCGAAAGTCTTACGCCTTATCCACCAGTAACGGATGAAAAGTACCCCTGTCAGGATGAGGGCAATGGATAATCCGGTATAGAAAACAGAAATGAACGTTTCGGGCAGAAGATGGAAGCTACGTATGGTAATTCCCAGAGAAATCATGAAGATCATTGTAATCCAACTTTTCACATCGAAAAAGGAGAACGGGCAATTTTTGTGTTCTTTCTTTTGTTCGATTCGCTGGGTATGTTTATAATAAAGCCTTCTGAACACCAGAACGAAGAATAACAAGAAAACGACGGTAGCTTCTCCTATTTTGAACATCCAATCTTGGGAGGTGTTTAACCAGGTTACAATTCCTATTCGCAGAATATTCGCACCGGCTATAATCCAGACGGTGCCGGCTGTGATAAGTAAGATTTGTCTGTTAACTCCGTATTTCATTGGCTTTTTTATTGTAATAAACGGTTTGACCGTCCGTTTTGTTGACTCACTTCTTGTAGAAAGTCGTAATTAATAAAGAAATTCCGGTTAAAACGACTCCGGTACCGATAACTCCGTGCCAACCATACAGTTGCCAAAAGCTGCCCGCCAGAAATGTTCCCATTGAACCGCCAATAAAGTAAGTAGTCATGAAAACTGTATTGATACGGTTCGAAGCGCGCGGGTCTAGTTCGAAGATACTTGTTTGGTTGCTAAGTTGGATACATTGCATCCCTATGTCAATGATGATGATTCCGGCAATGATACCAATAAAAGTGTTTTCACCGATGAAGAACAGTAACCAGGCAAAGAGAATCAATCCGCAACCGATAAAGTTAAAGCGGCGTACACCTACTTGCTTTACGTATCTTCCAACGAAAGAAGCAGTCAATGCTCCGGCCACTCCGCAAAGTCCCAGCATACCGATTACGTCGCTGTTGGCGAAGAACGGGGCTTGTCCCATTTTAAAAGCCAGACAGGACCACATGGCGAGGAGGGAACCGAAATTCAGTGCCGCCCGGATCGAATAAATGCGCAGTTGCGGGTATTCTTTCACTAAGGCTAACAGAGATTTCATCAGGCCGCTATACTTTCCCTGAAAGTTGGTCTGAATGTCAGGAAGGACTTTTAATACAACGATTGCGCAGATAAACATCATGCCTGCAGCGATGTGATACATTTCCCGCCAGCCAATCAGTTCACCGATAAATCCGCTGACGACACGTGAAGCCAGAATGCCGGTCAATAGTCCTGATAAGACAATCCCTACATTTCTGCCTTTATTTTCCGGACGGGAGAACTGGGCGGCTATCGGAATGAATATTTGTGGAATCATCGAACAAACTCCCGTGAGGAATGAAGCGATAAGTATCAAATGAAAATAGTGCGTTAGGGCGATAGTCAATAGAGAGAATATCAGAACGGTGAAGTTGACCAGGATGATTTTCTTACGCTGATATAAATCTCCCAGAGGGGTGATAAACAACAATCCTGCCGCATAGCCTATTTGCGTGACCATGGCAATCAGGTTAGTTCTGAACTCTGATATGCCAAGTTCATGGCGTATCATATTTAATAGAGGTTGAATATAATAGATGTTGGCTACCGAGACACCGGCCACAATAGCAAGTGTCCAGAGGATAGATGCCGGTAGTCCACCGTTTTCTTTTAATGGCTGTTTCATGCGGCAAAGATAATAAAATAAGATGTTTATTCGATGAAGAAAGTGGTGGAAACTGTGTTACCTTCTCCGTCTACTGCCGTCAGGGAATGTTTGCCGGGAGCAGGTTGCAGGGAAATTTTGTGGAAATCCTGTGTCTGTGTCTGATAGGTGTCGTCGAGATGCCAGAAGATAGTGGCATTGGGATTGCTGTGTGCCAGTTCCACCGTGATAAAGCCTTTGCTGCCGTCCAATTGCTTGGGCAGCTTGATGTGGGCGTTCATCGGAGGGTAGATGAACTGCATGGGTTGGAAAGAATCTTCTCCGCAGCCGGCTTTGAAAGGTGGCAGCGGTTTATATTCCGGATGATGCTGTTTATAGTACCATTCCCATACGGGCGGCAGGGCAAACCATGATTTCTGAATGGTAGGTTCCGTGTTTGCACAGTTTTCATAGATGCGGTGGCTTTCGTCGGCGGATAGTGTGACGAGATGATGGTAAGGACAAGCCTCCGTCCGTAATCCGACGGGAAGGATCAGTACGGTATCGGTTTCTTCACAGAAACGTCCTTTCAGATGACCGGATTGACGGCATATTTCTGCATCAACGAAAACGCCTGTGGGACGTTCGAACCACGGTGAAGAAGGGAGGTAACTGAATATATCGAATAATACAGGACCGGCTGTTTGTGCACCAACCAATCCGGGCTTTCCTTCTCCGGTTGCATTGCCTACCCATACGCCTACTGCATAGCGCGGAGTCACCCCCACTGCCCACGCATCACGGAATCCGTAGCTGGTTCCGGTTTTCCATGCGATAGTCTGCATGGATGGAATTGATTTCCAGTCAATCTCTTCGGGGCGGTTGACTTCTGTTAAGGCGGAGAGGGTGAGCCAGGCTGCTCCTGCTTTAGCCGAAGTGGTTTCTTCTGAATCCTCTTCTACGGAGAGAGGACTGAAGTTACTTTGTTCTCGTTTTTCCTGCTTGTTATGATTGCTTTTATGATTACGGCTTGTTTGCTTCGTATCATTGTTTATTTGCTCTGTATTTTCTGTTTCCAGTAGTATCTGTGCTTCCTTTCCTTGAGATACGTTCGGGGAGGGGCTGTTGCTGGAAAGGCTTCGTCCCATTTGCGCATAGGCATTCGTTACATCCCATAATGTTGCTTCTGCACCTCCTAAAATCAGTGACAAACCATAATGAGAGGCTGCCCTATTGATAGTCTTGAATCCCATCTGTTGCAACAAATGGTGAAACTTGGGTACTCCATATCTTTGTAACATGGTTACAGCCGGAATATTCAATGAACGTGCAAGGGCTTCGGAAGCGGGGACAGCTCCTTCAAACTGCATACTGAAGTTTTGAGGAGTAAATCCGTTGATATTAACCGGTACATCCGGTAACAGCATTTTCGGCAATAAACTTCCTTCCTGTAGCATGGCATTGTAGAGAAAGGGCTTTAAAATACTGCCTGTGCTTCTGGGAGCTTGGATCACATCTACCTGGCTTCCTCCTTGTTTACGGTTGAAATGTACATTTCCGCAGTATGCTACTACTTGATTGGTGGGAATGTCGATAACCAGAATTGCCAGGTTGCGGATATCACTTCGATTAAACTCGTTGCTCCACCGTTCTGCCAAACTCTCTATGTGGCTTTGTATTCCTCTGTCTATGGTTGAACGGGTATATAGCCCGTTTCTTTCCTGATAGAAACGACTGACTAGGTGGGGAGCTATTTGAGGAAGCGGATGCGGCTCGTCGGGTAACGGTTCGCTGACAGCTAATTCGTAGGTGGACGCGTCGATAATCTCTTCTTCAAGAAGTTGCTTTAATAAACGGTTGCGTTTGGAAAGTAGTGTCTTTCGTCCTTTGGATAGATGGATCATGGCAGGGGCATTGGGGAGGACAGCCAGCATGGCCGATTCCGCCCATGATAAATCTTCGGCAGAATGACCAAAGTAACGCCAGGCAGCGGCATCCAGTCCTACAACATTTCCTCCGAATGGCGCATGAGAGACATACATGGATAAGATTTCCTCTTTGGAAGTCCGAAATTCCAGACGGGTAGCCCATATCATTTCAACGACTTTCTCTCCGAGAGTTCTGGGCTTGTTCCGGGCGAGACGAATGGTTTGCATGGTAAGGGTACTTCCTCCGCTTACGACACGTTTGTTCTTTAAATTTTGATAGAGTGCCCTTCCGGTAGCTAACGGATTAACTCCCCAGTGGTGATAAAAGTGTTTGTCTTCAAAGGTAATGAGGCATTGCTTGATTTTTTCAGGTGTTGTCTTTCGGGGAGGAAACCGCCATTGACCGTCCGAGGCGATGCGTGCTCCCAATAATTCTTCATTTCGATCAGTCACAACGGTAGAGTAGGGTACATGAAACAGTTGCCGGGGAAGGCAAAAGATGTATCCTATTATCAAAAGAGTAATGCTTATAGTCATTACTTTTTTAGTGACAGATAATCGTTTGAAGAATTTTATAGGATTCATTTAAATATTAAAAGCTAAGAGACATATCTTTATGACAAATAATTAAGTAAGAAATAATAAGGTGTGAAATAATTAGGCACGGATTACACGGATTACGCGGTTTAAGTGAACGAGTAGAACCGTGAAATCCGTGTAATCCGTGCCAAGTATTATCGACTGACAATGGTTCTTCCTGCTTTGCTTCGTGCCTGTACGTTTACATCATACATCGCTTCACATTGAACGGCAGGGAGAATAAAGTTACCAGCATAGGTCGCTTGTAACCTGACAGTGAATACCTTTGTCTCACCGCGGCGCAGATTGAAATAGGTCAATACCCTGTCATCACGTATATCCTGATAGCTGTACTTGCTGACTGATTGACCGGAGCCGTCGGCTGCTACGTTTTCCGTTTCGGGAGCAACCATTCTTTCATTGTATATTTCCCAACCGGACGGTATGATATGCGTCAGTGCCAGATTAGTGTAATCGGAAGTACCGCTGATATTGGATATTGAGGTGATAGCCATAAAGTCAGTTCCCTGTATGATGTCATTGACAGAGAGCGGTGTACCGTTCAGGTTAGCATATCTTATATCCATGCGGAGGTTATCGCTGATAGCCGGTAACGTATCATTTAATAACTGCGTACGTGTGATAAGGTCTACGCTAAGCGCTCCCTTTCCTTGATTCTTCACAGAAACAGTGCCGGATTTTGGAGTGGTAGCGATCTCTTTTTCAAATACAGCTTTGGCTGATTTTACAGCCGGTTGCTGTTTATCGTTCCATGACCACACAAAATCCAGTGTGCCTGACAGCTTTTCTGCCAGACGTCCCATTGCCATCAGAGCAAAAGCGGTGGACTGTGTACTGAACCAATCCTCTTGCGACAGATTCTTAGAAACGACTTTCGCTTGTTGCAAAGCATCCCGTTCCCGGTTCATCAGGATGAGTGTTTCCAAAATCATTGCTTCATCACGATCGGAAGAACCGTAAATCTGATTCATGGAAGAGTAGGGGTTCACTGTTGTTTCTACATTATACACAAGTTCTTCAGCCGGTTTCATCTTTCCGGTCAGTGCGTATGCGGCTGCCAGCCTCCATTTGGCCTGAATAGATAATCCGGTCTGTTCTTTCATTCGGTTCATGGCTCCATATTCCGGTACTCCTGCCAATGCAAGGGTATATAAACGGAAGGCTTGTTGCAATTCCGACTGCCATTGCTGCCAACCGCTTGCTCCCTGTGGCATACGCCAGTTTTGTGCGGCTGCACGTTGGAAGCGCTTCCACTTGTTCAGTACATTCGCATGAACGGCATATCCTTTTTCCTGTGCTAGCGTCAGGAACATTCCAGCATAAGAACTGATCCATTCGTCGGCAACAGCATTCCCCGGCCAATATACAAATCCGCCGTTGGGGAGCTGACGACCATAAATCTGCCGGATAGCTTCCTGTACATTCGTCTTTATCTTTTCGGCTTCCGTCTTATCTATCGTCTTGAATTGAGCGACAAACAGAAGAGGCAGAGCCTTGGAAGTCAACTGCTCCGTGCAATGGTGCTGATAATTGTATAAGAAGTCGAACCGACGGCTGATATCTACCGAAGGTATGCGGGATACTTCCAGCTTGATCTGATTGTTTGCAGAAGAACTGCTTAGATTGTATGACAATTCTTTGCTTTGCCCGGCTTCTATCCATTGACTGTTGCGCAGGGTAACTATCGGATTCGGATTGCGTACGTCTATTTCAATGGTTTCTTTGGTTTGTTGTCCGCCACCATTTGCTGTCAGGTGGATCGTAGCCTTTCCGGTTTTGCTGCCTGTTTTTAAGGTAAAGAAAACAAGCTGGTCTCCCGGTTGGGTGAATTTGAGCGATTGTTGGTTAGCTCCTACAATCTGTACTCCTCCACCGGATGCCTGAAGGGATACGGTTACATTCTTCACTTGATTCTCCATCGCAAAGATATTGACCGGAACGGTAATTTCTTCCTGAATACTAAGCACGCGGGGCAAAGTAGACAACATCATCAATGGAGTCCGTACGAAGGCAGTCTTTTCCGCATTGCCATAAGCACCGTCCTGTCCGGCAACCACCATGGCACGTACCGAACCTACGTACATCGGAAGTTTCAATGTATGCGTCTGGCTCTTTCCTTTTCCCAAATAGAAAGGACCTATAAACTTGACTACTGGTTTAAAACGGTTTGCTTTAGCATCGGCAGGTTTCAGTGTGGCGTCTCCACCTGTGCTGAAAAGCGAACTGTAGCTTCCGGAAGAAGCTCCCAATACATTATCATACATATCCCATGTCTGGATGCCAAGCGCTTCGCGTGAATAGAAATCATTCCATGGGTCCGGGGTCTTGAAGTTGGTAAGATCCAATAAACCGTCGTCTACAATCGCCAATGTATAAGTCATCGGTTTACCGCTCTTTTCGCTGACGGTCACGTTGAAGTTGGTTTCCGGGCGTAACACTTCCGGCATCTGTATCTGTGGTTGCAATACTGTCTGACTGTTAGTGACAAATACCGGAACAACGCCGTACATACGGATAGGCAGGTCGTTGACTGTTTGCGCGTGAGGCTGTAGCAGACTAATATGCAAATATACGTTCGGAGTCATCTCCGGCGTAATCTTGAATGTATATTTCGTATCTCCTCCGTTGGAGACTTCTATCCATTCCTGACGCAAAACTGTCGAACCGTTTTCAATGGATACCAGCGCACGTCCTCCCGCTGCCGCAGGAATGATGGCTGTGGCTGTTTCTCCAATTTCATAAGAATCTTTGTTCAGAGAGAAAGCAAGCATCTTGATGCCGCTAGGATCTGTTTTGCTCGAACGTCCGCGCCATTCCGGCCAGTCTATATAAACGGTTCCTCCGGTGGCATGTCCGCTCTCTTTGTCTTTTACGTAAACCAGGTAGCGTCCCCATGACGGATAATCGACGCGGAACTTGAAGGATGCTTTTCCGCCTCTTGTCTGTAAGTTGCCGCTGGCAACAGGTGTGATGGAACTGTTGTTGATGTAAGTGCCAAAAGATTCACCGCTGTTCTCCCACCACCAGCTCCAGCCGATGCGGTATATTTTGTATTCCAGATTAGTACGGTTCACTAGCTGTCCCTGCGTGTTTACAGTTACAATATCGAATACGTGGTCTTTGTCCGTTTCAATATATTTGCCTTTCGGTTGGTTCAAGTTGATACCGACGTAAGATGTAAATGGCGAGAACGGGATTGTTTGGGTATAGATGCTGGCATCTCCTCCCGGTTCGAATACACGGGTGGTGAAAGTTGCATTCAACATACCCGGTGCTTCGGTTGCGGTCGGAACTTTCAGTGTGACGCTGACTTTTCCTTCTGCATCCAGTGTACCGTCGAATACATCAGTTTTGATAGTTGTGAAATTCGTGGCCGGATTATTGAAGATATATTGTCCGTAATTCTTAAACTGTGTATTCACTTTAGATAAAGACATTTCTATTTTAGCTTTCAATTTGGAGGCAGTGGCTCCTGTCAGCCAGGTTGAAGTGAGTGGGGCGTAGACATCCTTGTCCGTAGCTTGAAGAATCTTCGGCAATGCCAGGTTTATTTTCAAGCGGTTGGGCTTTATGGTTTCGATACGCAGACCTTTGTGGAAGGTGGTTCCTCCTACTTTAATATATGCATTCCAGAGCCCGGTTGGATCTGTAGCCTGTGTCGGAACGTCGAATGTGTAAAATCCGTTCATTCCTTGCGTTGAAATCATTTTGGTGTAGAACTGTCCTCTCGGATTGTATATTTCCAGTGCTACGGGATGCTTGTCGGGGATTCTCTTTTCGCGGTCCTCCAATATAAAGGAAATGTGCAATGTGTCTCCCGGTCGCCATACTCCTCTTTCGCCATATATGAATCCTTTCAATCCCTTTTGAATATCTTTTCCTCCCACGTCGAATCTGCTGACGGACTGTTCTTCACCGTCTACGACACGGACATAAGCCTTTTGCTTTTCCGATTCTGCTACGATAATGAAAGGTACACCCTTCGGAGTGATTTCAACGAACCCATCTCCATTAGTTTCTCCCTTTCCTATGGGCTGTAACTGGAAGTTATATGCTGTTACTTGTGCTTTCCCTATCGGTTTGGTGTCCAGAATATTGCTTACGGCAATCCACAATTTGTTCAGTGAGTTTCGTTTTACAATCATTCCCAGGTTGGAAGCAAATACATTGCAAGCAGCTGCACGGTCAGAATCCATATAATAAGATGGATGGCAAGGATTGTCGCGTTCCGTCCATCGATACACGCTCCAGTCCATTGTTCCTCCGTTGTAATAATAGTAAGCTTCGGGCGTATTCCAGATGGCTTCATCTTCTTCGGACAAGACACTTCCGCTTACTTTAGTCAACCCATCGGATGTGTTACTGTCGGCGAATTTCATATCCTGATTCTCGCTTCCTCCACAAGGATAAGCGGAGTATTCCTGACGGAATGAAAGTATCACCCGGTATATCGCACCCGGTTCCTGATGGATCAATCCGGCAAGATCTATTGAGTAATCTCCCCAATGATGAATGTCTTTGGACACATCTTTGGCAAGCCACAATGTTTTCTTGTATACCAATCTTCCCGAGCGACGTAATTCATTGGCGGAGGCGAGCGAATTGGTTTGCATAAACATCAATACATTATTCTCGAAGATGCGGATCACACTCAAATCCACGGCATATAGATTGACAGCTCTGAAAGGAATAATCAGACTTTTCGAGTCGGGCAGGATAGCGGCAGAGGTAGACATTTCTACCTGTGGTTTCAGGCTTACTTCACTGAATGAGATCGTATGAGAAGTTCCCAGCGCTTTACCTTGACTGTCCTTGACTCCTTCATGGATATTCAACGTCAGTTTGTTCTGTGTGTTTGCTTCAAAATAGATGAAGACTCTGTTTTCACTGATTTGGAAGACGGATGAAGAGACTTCCGGAATCTCAATTAGTCCTTTTAAATCCTGGGTAGTGGATAAAGGAGCGGAGAAAACAATCTCAATTCCGTTTTCCGGTTGTTCAATGCGTTCGGCAGACATAAAACGGAAGCAATCTTTAGCCGGTATCAGCACTTCTTCGCTTTGTTTACGGTCAATGCCGGCTGGGTTACCATTGGCTGTAATGGTCAATGGGTAATCATCAGCTTCTCTGGGTATTTGTCTGATGTTGAACTGATATCGGGTAAGGTTGTCTGTCGCGGTGACTTCTACCGGATAACTCTTCTTGCCATCGCTGGCAGTCAGCATCTTTTCCACTTCCTCTTTTTTCACTACATCGCTGAAGCGTATTTCTCCTTTAATATTTATTTCATCCGGTTGGGTAGCTGTAATTGGTAACGACTCCAACAGCAAAGTGAAGTTACGTTCTTGTACACGGAATGAGAAGTTGAACTCTTTTAGTTTTTTGTCCACTTCGATGAAGTCTCCCAGTTGGAAAGTTCCTTCGTAGAGCGTTCCCGGTTTCAATGCTCCTTCTTCCGGCACAAACTCAATGGTGTTGTTGCTTACCCAATATGCTTTTCCTTTTAATGAAGGGGAAAAGCTGAACGGATTGTTTTTTAACTCACTGTTCAGATCCACCATGGGTTGGTCATGGGTCAACTCTATGCGTATGGTTGAATTCTGTGAAATAACTCCTCCCGTATACGCATTTACATACGGTGCATAATCGGCAGAAGGAATGATGTCTTTTTGAGTACGTGTGCATGAATATAGGCCCACAGTCATCATGATAAGTAGGAGTAGTCCGGTAGCACTAATGCTACGTGTAGTCTTTGTTAGTCCCATAGCGATGAGTTTTTTTATAGTTCAACAAACAAATATACAGTTTTTATGCTAAATCCTTTGTTATTCTGATTATTTTTGCAAGTTCTTAATCAATTTATTTATGGGGAAAAAGAAAGAATACAAAGAGGCCAATCGACGATTTCTGAAAAAGCTGTCATTTCAGGAAGGTGTTTTTGCATTGCCGTGTGGAATTTATTACAAAGTTTTGGAAACTGGTGAAGGTACGATTTCTCCGGGTGCGCGGAGTATTGTTACCGTGCATTACAAAGGAAGTCTGATTGATGGCCGGGTATTTGATAATTCTTATGAACGTACTTGTCCCGATGCCTTACGTCTTAGTGATGTAATAGAAGGGTGGCAGGTAGCACTTCAGAAGATGCACGTTGGGGATAAATGGATTATCTATATACCTTATGCAATGGGATATGGCATTAAATCTTTTGATTCTATTCCTGCTTACTCGACATTGATATTCGAAGTGGAACTGCTTGGAGTTGCATAGAGGTCTATATACGATCAGATGCATGGATATTTTTCTTTTAGCTTCTTCATAAAAGACTTGCTTACTTGTAAAAGTTCCATCTCGTTAAATGGAGGCAGCAATATGCAATTGTTGTCTTCAATCGAGGTCAGATAGCCTATATTGATAATGTATGACTGGTTAATCTGGATAAGATAGGGGTGCAGACTCAATATCTTTTGTGAGTTTGTATTTCTTTTTAGTGCTAAGATATGATTGTTATTTAATACAGCTTCCCATAGTTTGCTTTTGGAGTTATATCGGAAATAACCAATCTGTTCTAAATGGATTAGTTGTAAGTTTACGGTTATTGTAGTATATAAGAAGATGTTTTTTTCTTGATCTTTTTCAGCGTTGATGTGATTGCAATTATCAATATTCATATTCTGTTTATCTTATGTATATAATTAGTTTATTGATGATGCTAACGTCGTAGTTTTATTTTGCTTCAAAAGTAACGGATTGGTTTTACCTGCAAAAATAAAAAGTGTCTCATTTCAAGAATGAGACACTTTTTATTTTTAAGAATAGTGCTTCTTAAAAGGAGGGCCTATTGTTCTACTCTTTGATTATCAATGAATTTACTGGGTGATACACCATACTTCTCTGAAAAGTTCCGGTAGAAAGTGGCGCGGGAAGTAAAACCACATGCGAACATCAGTTCTTTCACGTTACTCTTTGGATTTTCGGCGGCTAACTGTCTGAAATATTCCAGCCGAAGATAATTGATGTATTCCCGGAAGCCCGTAAAACCCTGACTCTTGATTGCTGCTGAGATGGTATGTTCCTGTTCATTCAAAGATTTGGCTAAAAGTTCGATGTTATACCGTTGATCGGTATAGGGATGTTGTTCCTGAAGATAGGTTTCAATTGTTGAGAAAAGTGGGAGAGGCTGGGATCTTTTTTCAATTTGTGACATTATCGGTTCTTTCGTATTCTCTGCATTATGAACCATGTCTATATGGTCCGAAAACGGGTTTTCGTAGCGTAAGTATTGTATGGAGAATAGGACCGTAAAAACGATTGCCATAATACCGAACAGGTTGAAAACAAATTCATTGATATTTAGAGTGAACAAGATATATATGCCTAAGAATACGAATAGAAAACCGATGAATAGATACATGTTTTTATTCATTCTGCGGTAGGTTTTGTTATTCATCATAGGGTAAATGAGAAGAGCGAGCGGGGTAAAAACAGATAGAAGGAATATAAATATTCTAAGTTTTATGTCCATCTGATCGATGTTCGGAATGATTTCACCTATGGAATTAATCGGAGTAATATTCCCATTAAAACCTAAATAACTGATTCCTACAGTTATTGTAATGATAGGTAATAATAGGAAAGTGAATACTCTGAAATGGTTCAGATACCCTGGCGATAAAGAAGCAATAGGGAATAAGGCTACGATATTGGCTAATGCATACCACTTGAGCATTTTCTCGATGTTGAGTAACTCTGTGAAGTTGTATTCCGGGGTGTCTGTGACAATTGTCAGCCATCCGATATTTTCCCATGAAAACATGATACCGATACTGGTAGCTATGATTCCCCAATATAATTTCGGATAATTGTCTTTGGCGCGTATGATAAGAATGATACCTATGATTAAAGCTATCAGATCGAGTGTAAGTTCAATAGACAGGTGTATTATTCCCATATTTCTGATGTGTTTCTATTCTTTGCAGTATATATGTAGGTATTTTCTTTTGCAAAGGTAGTCAAAAATAGAAATATTCGGTAATAAAAACACGCAGCTTTGGAGAAAGTTAGTAATGCTGACCTTTCTTATATTTCCTTTATTTCCTTAGATGAACCATCTTCTGCCAGTTCTTTAATCTCTTTATTCAAAAACACGGAAAGTACAGTTCTTACTACAACAACTCCGCCCAAGATTGCCAGCTCATCCAAAGTAGGATCAACTACAGTTTTCAGAATGTCGGATGCGATTAGAAATTCCAGTCCCAGCAAAAGGTAACTGCCGAAATCTGCTCTAAGCTGCCGGATATTATTAATGGTATAAGTTCCGTTGAACCGTTTTATCTCATTGCGCAGGAAGGCAACGAAACCAACGAGCACACCATAGGTCACAATCAGTAGACTGATGACACTGATGATAGTGGCGAGTGTATTTAAGAATGTGAGTAGCATTGTTGTATAATGTTTAGTATCTTTTATATAAACAAGTGAAGTTGTATATTAGTTCTCGAATAGATCTTTCGTTAGGATTGAGTTCTCAATCTAATTTGTGTATCAATAAAATACAAATCTCCATCTATTCCATAAAGTACATTATTGGGGACAGCGTCAAACACTTCGTAATCATTATTATGAAATTCATCTATGTAGTCCATTTCAAAACCAAGTGCTTCCATATAAACAATAATTTCATCTTCTGTAGCTTCACGTTCTGCTAATATATAAGGTTGTGTGAGGACGGCGCAGAACTCTTGTTGGCTGTTATAAGAGAAACTATCATCTGATAGGGAACATTGCCAAAGAACTTGTTGTGTGCAGCAATGCGGATGAAGAAGTTCTCCAAATCATCGCCTGCGTACTCAAAGTTGTTCAGCTTTACAACTATATCTTCATTTC
>NZ_DAWCXD010000001.1:184445-187259 GCF_052357945.1 Bacteroides sp.
AAATCATCGCCTGCGTACTCAAAGTTGTTCAGCTTTACAACTATATCTTCATTTCCTGTGTAGACTTCATTTTCTCCACCTTTACTTAAGAATTCTATATTCAAATTAGAGGGGGAAATCCATAAATCGTCTGAATTGGCAAATGAAATTAACTCTTCAATTTGCCTTCTCTTATAGCTTTCTGTTGGTCCAAACGTTCTTGTTGCTTCTTCTTTTCTTCTAATGAGGCTGGCTGCTTGCTCCATAATGCTATTGACTTGCGAGTACGCTCTATCCATTGCTTGTGAAATTCGTTGATGTATTCCATAATTTAATTGATTATGAGTTTATGCAAATATAGTTATTTGGTTTATTTCCAAGAAAATTTAGTTGATAAATTGTATTTATTTTATTCGCTATTAATGTGAAGTAGACTTTAATATCATGTCTTTCCTTTTGAAATTAATAATGGAATGTATTCTTTAATGGTTCCAATAGTCTTTTTGTGAAGAATATGCTACAAAAATATAGTCTAGATTACCACAGATAAATGTGAATTTATTAGTTGAAAACGATTTACTTTGTACGTTATAAACTTACATTATAAATAAATGGATAAAGAACATATTTCAAGAGATGCTTTTTTTGCAATCTATGACTTTTTAGATAATGATAATGGGCCACGATGTCTTATAGATGAATTAGATGGTTTCAGATACTATTTTTGTAGTTCATCTTGGATTGAACGTGCTACATTAGATGTTTTTTCAAATGGAGTTTATTTGGGTGAAGTTGACTCTAACCACAGAAGACATGGGATTGGTGTATATGTTTTTAATAATGGAGGCATTTATCTGGGAGAATGGTCTCAGGGTGAGAGAGATGGTAGGGGCTTTTATTATTCCGGCGGACAAGTATTCTGGGGTGAATGGAGTGCCGGAGAAAAGGACGGAAGAGGACATATTTGGCAAGTGAACTACGAATCGGAAGGGATTTATGCAAAAGGACGCGAGAAAACCAATATGTATACACGAACTCCACAAGGGTATAAACGTGGAGGAAATAGTAATAGTAGTTCTAACTCTTCTGGTGGCTGTTGCGGATTAATCGTGGGAGGAATTATAATCTTTATGATATTGAAATTTATAGGTTGCATAGATTGAAAATGTTATAATAATATGATACATTTCTTTGAATGTATGAAAGAGTAAATGATATTCATTAAGGTGTGTTTTTCTTTTCATTGTTTTTTAGTTCTTCCAAGTAATAGTTGAAGAAATTATGATTTAGAATATGGGAAATGCGTAACAATAAGTCGGAGTCTATGCTGGTTCGTTTGAATATTTTGTATACATTGGTTCTATCGCAGAATAATTTATTAGCAAACCACGTTATAGAGCGTTCCTGACGGTGTAATTCATCTTCTATTATTTGGCCGATATGTATCATATAACAATGTAGTTTGTTAGCAATGTTCTTAATATAGTAGTTTGTTTTACTTTTTACAAAGTTATGTCTATTTTGTTTTTTAAAGATGGTTGAGCGTGGATAATAAATCACATAAATGTAGTTGAATATTCACGCATTTTTAACTTGACGCTTACTATAAAACGAAATATGGTGTAATTAGACGAGGTGCAGTTCAGTTCCAACTTGTTGAGGAAATCTAAATTCTTCCATTTAGTGCCTTTTTCTGCACTCCCCTTTTCGTATTTGTGCTGCCAGCAATCATATGCCTTAGACCAATAATGGTTTATTTGAACTTTAATATCCTTTTTGTGATTGACCTTATGCATATTCCAAATAACGAACTTATAAAATGAATTAACGGGAGGAATTGTTATATTATGCCATTTTACATTGAATCCATGCATAGAGAATGGTTGTTCGTTTATGTCGAATAGAGTGTTGTAGAAAACTTTTCCTTCTGTGAAATATTTTTTTCTACATACGTGATATTGTTCTATAACTAATCGTGTGTAATCGTGGTGTAGTATACCGGAAGTGCCGAAAAGTTTCCAATATATCATGACAACAGGATAAATTTCATAATGTGCAAGTAAGTTATGAATGTTGGATTCTCTTAATGGACAAATAAATTCATCAATGTCAAGGAAACTGACCCATTTTGTTTCTGTGCGATAATGTTTATACCAATGCATATAAGCAGTGTTTTGCCCAGGATTATCCGGCCATTCATTTAGTGTCACTATTCCTGATTTAATATATGGGGATAGTACTTCCATATAATTGTCAGTAGAATTGTTTTGATAAAGGTAAAAATGATCTATACCTAATGTCAAATGATAGGTTAGCCACTCTTGTAAAAACGGAGCTTCATCCTTAAAAATAAGCACAAGAGTAGTTTGATATTTATAGATCGTTCGTTTTGGGGAGGTTATTTTATGTATGCTTTTTAATAGAATATGATAAAAAAGATTTATGAAAGGATATAGTATGTTTTTTGCATAATAGAAACGTCTGGGAGTCTGTATGCAATATTGGAAATTTGTATCTTCTTGAATAATTTTCATTGAAATTGCTACTTTTTAGGGTGTAACCGTCAAGTTACACCCTAGAGAAAGTGAATAAATCAGTCTCCTACTATGCCCGAACAGTTGGTGCACCAAGAACAATGTATAGTTACGATGTTCTTGTTTTCAACTTGTTCGTCTAGTTGTGAAGCAATAATTCCTTTGGCCTCTTCCAATGTCTGATAATCGAGTACTTCTTTCATGTCGATAAAAATTAAATTAAACAAAACCGTAATTGATATATTACGAAATTTAATGTCTAGTATTCAATTAAAATTGAATACATTGTTATGTACTAGTT
>NZ_DAWCXD010000002.1:0-184688 GCF_052357945.1 Bacteroides sp.
ACAAGAAATGAATCAGATGTTTATACATATTCTACTATGCGGTATTATTATTCTACTATCAAAGGTTAGTGGAAGTGAGTGCTGCGCGTAAATGTGTATAAATGAAAATATACGAAAGCCTTTCTCACTTCCAAGTGTGAAAGGCTTTTTTTAATGCTAATAATTATATAATATACATAAGAATATGGACAATAGGTTATTTATTTTTGATACCACTCTTAGAGATGGTGAACAGGTTCCGGGATGCCAGTTGAATACAGTAGAAAAGATTCAGGTAGCAAAGGCATTGGAAGCGTTGGGAGTAGACGTGATTGAAGCCGGATTCCCCATTTCGAGCCCGGGAGATTTTAATTCAGTAATTGAGATTTCAAAAGCGGTGACTTGGCCTACTATCTGTGCTTTGACCCGCGCAGTTCAAAAAGATATTGATGTAGCCGTAGATGCACTGAAATTTGCTAAACATAAACGTATTCACACCGGTATCGGTACTTCTGATTCGCACATTAAATATAAATTCAATTCGAATCGTGAAGAGATTATCGAACGTGCAGTAGCTGCTGTGAAATATGCCCGCCGTTTTGTAGACGATGTGGAATTTTATGCAGAAGACGCAGGCCGTACGGATAACGAATATCTGGCACGTGTGGTAGAAGCTGTCATCAAAGCGGGAGCTACCGTAGTGAATATCCCTGATACAACAGGTTACTGCTTGCCTTCAGAATATGGCGCCAAGATAAAATACCTGGTTGACCATGTAGACGGCATTGATAATGCCATACTTTCTACTCACTGTCACAATGACTTGGGTATGGCTACTGCCAATACGATAGCCGGTGTTTTGAACGGTGCGCGTCAGGTGGAAGTTACCATCAACGGTATTGGCGAACGTGCAGGAAATACTGCTCTCGAAGAAATCGCCATGATTATTAAGAGCCATCACGAAATAGATATTCAAACCAATATCAATACGCAGAAGATTTATCCGACCAGCCGTATGGTATCCAGCCTGATGAATATGCCGGTACAACCCAATAAAGCAATCGTTGGACGTAACGCTTTCGCACACTCTTCAGGTATCCATCAGGATGGCGTATTGAAAAATGTACAGACGTATGAGATTATCGATCCGCATGATGTGGGTATTGATGATAACTCTATCGTATTGACTGCCCGCAGCGGACGTGCTGCATTGAAAAATCGTCTTTCTATATTGGGAGTGAATCTGGATCAGGAAAAACTGGATAAGGTATATGATGAGTTCCTGAAGTTGGCTGATAAGAAGAAAGATATTAATGATGATGATATTTTAGTATTGGCAGGTGCAGACCGTAGCCAGAACCATCGTATCAAACTGGATTACTTGCAGGTGACGAGTGGTGTCGGTGTTCGTTCGGTAGCTAGTTTGGGATTGAATATTGCCGGTGAGAAGTTTGAAGCTTGTGCCAGTGGTAATGGTCCGGTAGATGCTGCCATCAAAGCATTGAAAAAGATTGTAGAACGCCACATGACTCTGAAAGAGTTTACTATTCAGGCTATCAGTAAGGGAAGTGATGATGTAGGTAAAGTGCACATGCAGGTAGAATACGATAACCAGATTTATTATGGTTTTGGTGCCAATACAGATATTATTGCTGCTTCGGTAGAAGCCTACATCGACTGTATTAACAAATTCAAATCGTAAAAAAGAGATTGACAGTCGGTTTGGTATTACAGAGATTGATTGAAAGAGTAAATAGTAATTAGTAAAATAGTAAATAAACAGATGAATACATTATTTGATAAGATATGGGATGCCCACGTGGTGACTACTGTGGAAGATGGCCCTACACAGCTTTATATTGATCGGTTATATTGTCACGAAGTGACTAGTCCGCAGGCTTTTGCGGGATTGCGTGAACGTGGAATCGGAGTATTGCGTCCTGAAAAGGTATTTTGTATGCCCGACCATAATACACCGACACACGATCAGGATAAGGAGATTGAAGATCCGATTTCTAAAACGCAGGTGGACACGTTGACGCAGAATGCGAAGGATTTTGGTCTGACACACTACGGCATGATGCATCCGAAGAATGGTATTATCCATGTGGTAGGTCCCGAACGTGGTTTGACCTTGCCGGGAATGACGATTGTTTGCGGTGACTCTCACACTTCTACTCACGGTGCAATGGGAGCGATTGCTTTCGGTATCGGAACGAGCGAGGTGGAAATGGTGCTGGCTTCACAATGTATTCTCCAGTCGAGACCGAAAACAATGCGTATCACTGTAGACGGTGAACTGGGCAAAGGGGTGACTGCAAAGGATGTGGCTCTGTATATGATGTCTAAGATGACTACCAGTGGTGCTACGGGTTACTTCGTGGAATATGCAGGTTCGGCTATCCGTAATCTGACAATGGAGGGACGTCTTACTCTTTGCAACCTTTCTATTGAAATGGGTGCGCGTGGTGGTATGGTTGCTCCGGATGAAGTGACTTTTGAATATATCAAAGGACGTGAAAGTGCTCCGCAAGGCGAAGCATGGGACAAGGCTTTGGCTTATTGGAAAACATTGAAGAGTGATGATGATGCCGTGTTTGATAAAGAAGTCCGTTTCGAAGCGGCTGATATTGAACCGATGATTACCTACGGAACGAATCCGGGTATGGGTATGGGAATCACACAGCATATTCCTACTATGGAAGGAATGAGTGAAGCTGCACAGGTTTCGTTCAAGAAATCAATGGAGTATATGGGATTCCAACCGGGTGAATCTTTGTTGGGTAAGAAGATTGATTATGTATTCCTTGGTGCTTGTACAAACGGTCGTATTGAAGATTTTCGTGCATTTGCTTCCATCGTGAAAGGTCGTAAGAAAGCGGAGAATGTAATTGCATGGCTGGTTCCGGGTTCATGGATGGTAGACGCACAGATCCGTAAGGAAGGAATTGACAAGATATTGACGGAAGCCGGATTTGCTATCCGTCAGCCGGGATGTTCTGCTTGTCTGGCAATGAACGATGATAAGATTCCTGCCGGAAAGTATTCGGTATCTACCAGCAACCGTAATTTCGAAGGACGTCAGGGACCCGGTGCACGCACTTTGCTGGCTAGTCCGCTGGTAGCTGCCGCTGCTGCGGTGACAGGTGTGATTACCGATCCGAGAGAGCTGATGTAATTCAACCGTAATTCGTAAATCATTAAATTGTAAATAAGACGATGGCTAAGACAAAATTTAATATAATAACAAGTACTTGTGTACCTCTTCCTTTAGAAAACGTAGATACCGACCAGATTATTCCGGCACGTTTCCTGAAAGCAACCACTCGTGAAGAAAAATTCTTTGGTGATAATCTTTTTCGTGACTGGCGTTATAATGCTGACGGTTCCCTGAACAAGGATTTTGTGTTGAACAATCCTACTTATAGCGGACAGATATTGGTGGCAGGAAAAAACTTCGGTTCGGGTTCCAGCCGTGAACACGCTGCCTGGGCTATTGCAGGATATGGTTTCCGCGTGGTGGTATCCAGTTTCTTTGCCGATATTCATAAGAATAATGAGTTGAACAACTTTGTGCTGCCGGTGGTTGTTACCGAGGAGTTTCTGCAGGAGTTGTTCGATTCGATAGAAGCGGACCCGAAGATGGAAGTGGAAGTGAACCTTCCCGAACAGACCATCACCAACAAGGCGACAGGTAAAAGTGAACATTTCGAAATCAATGCTTACAAGAAACTTTGTTTGATGAACGGATTGGACGATATCGATTTCTTGTTGAGCAATAAAGATAAAATAGAAGAATGGGAAAAGAAGGCGTGAAAATAGAAATCATGGACACAACGCTCCGTGATGGTGAACAAACCAGCGGAGTATCTTTCGTGCCTCATGAGAAACTAATGATCGCCCGTTTACTGTTAGAAGATTTAAAGGTAGACCGGGTGGAGGTTGCTTCGGCGCGTGTGTCGGACGGTGAGTTTGAAGCCGTGAAGATGATTTGCGACTGGGCGGCCCGTCGTAGTCTGCTCCATAAAGTGGAAGTGCTCGGCTTTGTCGACGGGCATACTTCTGTCGATTGGATTCAGCGTACCGGATGCCGTGTGATTAATCTTCTTTGTAAAGGTTCACTGAAGCATTGTACGCAACAACTGAAAAAGACACCGGAAGAACATCTGGCGGATATCATAAGTGTGGTGCATTATGCCGACGAACAAGATATAACCGTCAATGTTTACCTGGAAGATTGGAGCAACGGTATCAAAGATTCTCCCGAATATGTATTTCAGTTGATGGATGGATTGAAAGAGACGAGTGTCAAGCGTTTTATGTTGCCTGATACGTTGGGTATCTTGAATCCCTTGCAAGTGATAGAGTATATGCGGAAGATGAAGAAACGTTATCCGAATACTCATCTCGATTTCCATGCGCACAATGATTATGATTTGGCTGTGAGTAATGTCCTTGCTGCGGTATTAAGCGGTGTCAAAGGATTGCATACAACCATCAACGGACTGGGCGAACGGGCAGGAAATGCTCCTCTCGCAAGTGTGCAGGCTATCCTGAAAGACCATTTCAATGCGGTGACCAATATCGACGAGAGCCGTTTGAATGATGTCAGCCGGGTGGTGGAGTCTTATTCAGGAATTGTGATACCTGCCAATAAACCGATTGTAGGTGAAAATGTCTTTACGCAAGTGGCAGGAGTGCATGCCGACGGGGATAACAAGAATAATCTCTACTGTAATGATTTGCTTCCCGAACGTTTTGGCCGCAAGCGCGAATATGCATTAGGTAAGACAAGCGGTAAAGCAAATATCCGTAAGAACCTCGAAGATCTCGGACTGGAACTGGATGAAGATGCTATGCGCAAGGTGACGGAACGCATCATCGAGTTGGGAGACAAGAAAGAGCTGGTTACACAGGAAGATTTGCCGTACATTGTTTCGGATGTGTTGAAACATGGAGCAGTGGGTGAGAAGGTCAAACTGAAGAGCTATTTTGTGAATCTGGCACATGGGTTGAAACCGATGGCAACGTTGAAGATAGAAATCAACGGAAAAGAGTACGAAGAGAGTTCAGGCGGCGATGGTCAGTATGATGCTTTTGTTCGTGCGCTGCGTAAGATATATAAGGTGACATTAGGACGTAAATTCCCGATGTTGACCAATTATGCGGTAACCATCCCTCCCGGTGGACGTACGGATGCATTTGTGCAGACAGTTATCACGTGGAGTTATGACGAGCAGGTGTTCCGTACTCGCGGACTTGATGCCGACCAGACAGAGGCTGCCATCAAGGCTACTATGAAGATGTTGAACCTCATTGAAGATGAATACGAGAAGAGCAAGTGAGAAACAACTTGCCCGAAGAATGTTTTTTATAAGAATATATAAATAGAAGAATAAACGATTATGGATTTTAAAATTGCTGTATTAGCAGGTGACGGCATCGGACCGGAGATTTCTGTGCAAGGTGTAGATGTGATGAGTGCCGTTTGCGAGAAGTTTGGCCACAAAGTAAGTTACGAATATGCAATCTGTGGAGCTGATGCGATTGATAAAGTAGGCGATCCGTTTCCGGAAGCAACCTATCAGGTTTGTAAAGATGCGGATGCTGTTTTATTCTCTGCCGTAGGCGATCCGAAATTTGATAACGACCCTACTGCTAAGGTACGTCCGGAACAAGGTTTGTTGGCGATGCGTAAGAAACTGGGACTTTTTGCCAATATTCGTCCGGTGCAGACATTCAAATGCCTGATTCACAAATCTCCGTTGCGTGCGGAACTGGTAGAGAACGCAGATTTTATCTGTATCCGTGAGTTGACCGGAGGTATGTATTTCGGTGAAAAGTATCAGGATAATGACAAAGCGTATGATACCAACTATTATACTCGCCCGGAAATCGAACGTATCTTGAAAGTGGCTTTTGAATATGCGATGAAGCGCAGAAAACACCTGACGGTGGTAGATAAGGCAAACGTGTTGGCTTCTTCCCGTCTATGGCGTCAGATTGCACAGGAAATGGCTCCGAACTATCCGGAAGTGACAACAGATTATATGTTTGTGGACAATGCTGCAATGAAAATGATTCAGGAACCTGCTTTCTTCGATGTGATGGTAACGGAAAACACCTTCGGTGATATTCTGACTGACGAAGGTTCTGTAATCAGTGGTTCTATGGGCTTGCTTCCTTCTGCTTCCACAGGTGAGAGCACTCCGGTGTTTGAACCGATTCACGGATCATGGCCGCAGGCTAAAGGATTGAATATTGCTAATCCGTTGGCACAAATTCTTTCCGTAGCTATGTTGTTTGAGTATTTCGATTGCAAAGAAGAGGGTGCACTGATTCGTAAAGCAGTAGACGCTTCTTTGGATGAGAATGTACGTACACCGGAAATTCAGGTGGCTGACGGTACTAAATACGGAACGAAAGAAGTAGGACAGTGGATTGTTGATTATATCAAGAAAGCTTGATATTCTACCACAGATTACACCGATTCACACAGATTGCTGATGGAGCTGTATAACAGCTCTTTATAAATAATTTCACCCACGTTATAGCTATCTATAACGTGGGTGATTTTTAATATTCAGATTTTGTTTGATAACTCCACTTACTTTTCATTCTTTTTATGGAATATCTTTTTTATCATTTGAAATCTGTGTGAATCTGTGTAATCTGTGGTGAACCTTACCAACTTTTAATAGTGGAATATATAATGATACCGAGCACTGTCAGCAATCCTACATGAATAGTGACTGACCATTGTTTTATATCTTTTCTCTTCGTGCGGGTGGAAGGTTCCAAATAGATGGCTACTTTGTGAGCGATAGTACAGAATAACCAACCGCCGAATCCTCCGATAATACCTCCTACGAGTAAATCACCGGGATAATGTACACCCAAGTATATACGTGTATAGCAGTTAAGAATTGCCCAAGTTACGATGAAAATACTTAGCCAACGTTTACGGAACAGAAATACTACAAACATGGCAAGCCCCAATGAATTGGCCGCATGGCACGATGGGAAACCATAACTTCCTCCACGATACCCGTTTACGATATATACCATATCCACAATTGGGTTGTCCGGATTGGCGGGACGCAGGCGTGCCACTACCGGGCGGATGATACTGCTGCACATTTGGTCGGCAAAGGTAATCGTGAGCGCGATAGCTGCCACATAACATACGACAACCTTCCAGTGGAAATTTCTTAATAATATATATAATATGGTGGCATACATGGGAACCCAGATTATTTTACCCGTGAAGGAACTCATGAAATAATCCCAGAAAGGGGAGTGTATACCATTGAAAGATAAGAAGATATTTGTATCTATCTCCGAAAGGAATTGCACGATTTCGCTATGTATCATCCGGCTTTATTGATCTATTTTTAACGTCGCAAATATACAATAAAGAATAGTAAATGTCCTATATTACCTTATAAATATTCCATATTTCTTAATAATTAGCGTTTGGCAAGATCATCGTAGAGCTTCTGTAAGAACGCTTTTCCTTTTTCCAGATTAGCTCCTTTGGCGGTGCCTTCGTCCAGTTGCACGGTGTTGGCGTCCAGATTATACACCAATTGGTTGTCGGCAGTAATCATTCCGAAATAATCCGGCCGGGTAAAGTATGCGAAATGAGGAGAGCCCGGATTCAGGATATTCTTGCTGAAAGTAAATTCATCGTGCGGCAATCCTAATTGAGCGAGCAAAGTGGCGGCAATGTCAATTTGCGAAGCATAAGTATCTACTACGAGAGGTTGTTTAATTGCACCTCCGATTAAAATCAGCGGAATGGTTTGTCCGTCCAGCGGATTTTCTATCGGGTATGGGTATGCACCCTGATGATCGGGAACGAGTACAAACAGTGTGTTTTTCCATAACGGTGTTTCCTGATACTGTTTCACGAAATCTCCCACACAACTGTCGGCATACGCAAAGGAGTTGAGGATTTTGTCATCCAGCCTGTGGAACGGAACTTCGAATGGTTCGTGGCTGCTTGATGTCTGAACCAGTTTCAGGAATGGCTCTTCTTGTTTTTCTTCTTTCAGGTCTTTCATCAGGCGTTGGAACAAAACGTGATCTTGTGCTCCCCATTTTCCGGTACGTTCGGACAGAGGGAAATCTTTATCGGAAATAATCTTCTCGATTCCGGAAGATACCAGGTAAGAGCGCATATTGGTGAAATCGGCATCTCCTCCATAGTAATATTCGAGGCTGTATCCTGCATTTTTCAAGCTGCGGGGGATGGAAGGAAGTTTGTCCGTCTTTTCGGGATATTTCATGATGCTGGTACTCGGCTGTCCGGGATATCCGCTGATGATAGATGCCAGTCCGCGGTCTGTGCGGAAACTGCTGCCGTAGAAGTTGCTGAATAATACGCCTTCTTTTGCGAATTTATCCATGTTGACAGCTACATTGGGTTGTCCTCCGAAAGTTTCCATCAAGTGTGTGGAGAAACTCTCAAGGATAATGAAAATAATGTTCGGGCGTTGTGTATTCAATAATTGAGGGATGCTGTCGGTTACTGCGACGGGTTTGTCTACCATCTCTGCAAATAATTCGTCGGCTATTTTCGGGTCCATGAAGCGATACTGCTTATCGAAATTATTCTGATGGGTAGCAGAATACATGAAGCTGAATGCCGGATTAATGGCAGCATGATTCATGCGTTGATCCTGACTGAAATACACCTTGCTTAAATTCATGGTGGATACGCTGAATCCGCCCCGGATAGGGATGAAGAGTGCCGCTGTCAGCAAAAGCAGTGCAAGCGAGACATTCTGGCGTCGATAAGGTATTTTCAGAGGTTTTTTCTCCCGGATAAGGACGCAATAGAAAATACAGTATAGAATTGCTGCATAGATTAATATAGCCAGAATTCCAAGTAGTACGAACCAAAAACTGACACTTGCCATGGCATCTTTGGGAGAAGAGAAAAAATAGAAAATAGGAGTGGCGTCCAGACGGAATCCCCAAAAGCCATACAATCCCAGGTCGATGATAAAAATGCAGGCCATGACAAAGGCTATTACTCCGAAATATCCTTGCCGGATGCGGCGGAGTATGGATGAATTTGTCCAGGCGGAAGCAATGAGCAGGATGCCGGGGATAGCGGTCAGGTAGCCCGCAAGAGATAAATCCAGTGGTAATCCGTGCCACATGACGCGGAAATAGTCACCCAAAGATACATTAGTATATAAGTCATGGTAGTAAACCATGAAGATTGGTTTCTGAAGAACGAATAAAAGAACAAATAAAAAATAGGTCGTGAGAAATTGTATAATTCTCTTTTTCATATATGTAAACTTAAAAAGATTGAACGGATACAAAGTTACTATACTTTTCCTTATCTTTCTCATGATGTGATGTAAAACATACCTTTTTTTCCATATCTTTGTCGTGTCTGTGACAAAAATGAAGTAATAAGATGGCAAAGATTGCAAAGAAACTAACAGATTTAGTGGGGAATACCCCTTTGATGGAACTTTCCGGTTATAGTGGAAAGTATGGTCTGGAACAAAATATTATTGCCAAACTGGAGGCTTTTAATCCGGCGGGAAGTGTAAAAGACAGAGTCGCTCTTTCGATGATTGAAGATGCGGAAGCTCGTGGAGCATTGAAACCCGGTGCAACGATTATTGAGCCGACAAGCGGAAATACAGGTGTAGGGTTGGCAATGGTGGCTACTATTAAAGGGTATCACCTAATATTGACCATGCCCGAAACGATGAGTCTGGAACGGCGGAATCTGTTGAAAGCGTTGGGTGCGCAGATTGTATTGACAGATGGGCTGGGGGGGATGGCAGCTTCCATTGCCAAAGCGCAGGAGTTGCGTGATAGTATCCCCGGTTCGGTGATTTTGCAACAATTTGAGAATCCGGCCAATGCTGCTGTTCATGAACGGACAACGGGTGAAGAAATTTGGAGGGATACAGATGGTGAAGTGGCCGTTTTTGTAGCCGGAGTTGGTACCGGGGGAACAGTCTGCGGGGTAGCCCGTACTTTGAAGAAACATAATCCGAATATTTATATTGTTGCTGTGGAACCGGCATCGTCTCCAGTGTTGGCAGGCAGAGAGGCGGCTTCGCATCGTATTCAAGGTATTGGAGCGAATTTTATCCCGAAGCTTTATGATGCTTCGGTGGTGGATGAAGTAATAGGCGTGCCAGATGATGAAGCAATTCGTGCAGGACGTGAGTTAGCGGCAACAGAAGGTCTGTTGGCGGGTATTTCTTCGGGAGCAGCTGTGTATGCCGCCCGTCAACTGTCACAACGTCCGGAATTTAAGAACAAAAAAATAGTAGCGTTGTTACCTGATACGGGAGAGCGTTATTTGTCGACCGAATTGTTTGCTTTTGACGCATATCCATTGGATTAATTCATTCACTATAAAAAGACCTGAACCATGGTAAGAATAATTATAGCTTTGCTTTTTTGTTTTCCGGCTGTTACCTTTGCGCAAACCTATCAGCAATTGTCCGAGAGAGCCATTGAGTGTATCGAAAAAGACAGTCTTCCCCAGGCAGAGGAACTTTTGCTTCAGGCTTTGAAGTTGGAACCGAAAAACGCAAAGAATGCACTGCTCTTTTCTAACTTGGGATTGGTTCAGCGCCGTTTGGGCGAGTTTGATAAGGCATTGGAATCTTATTCTTTTGCACTGAACTTTGCTCCTTTGGCAGTCCCTATTTTGCTCGACCGTGCCGCCATTTATATGGAAATGGGAAAAACAGACCGTGCTTATACGGATTATTGCCAGGTGTTGGACGAGGACAAGCAGAACAAAGAAGCTTTGTTGATGCGTGCTTATAT
The DNA here is from genome assembly GCF_052357945.1 of Bacteroides sp. Taxonomy (GTDB): domain Bacteria; phylum Bacteroidota; class Bacteroidia; order Bacteroidales; family Bacteroidaceae; genus Bacteroides. The sequence goes on from NZ_DAWCXD010000002.1 coordinate 10,798, forward strand.
TTATGTGCTCCGCCGCGATTATCCGGCTGCGAGAATTGATTATAATCGTTTATTGGAACTCGATCCGCAGAGCTATAGCGGACGGCTGGGACTGGCTACTTTGGAGCAGAAAGAAGGAAAATTCCGGGAAGCTCTTGAAATATTGAATAAGATGCTTGCGGCCACTCCTGAAGATGCGACGCTCTATATTGCCCGTGCCGATGTGGAACGTGAGATGAAACATGAAGATTTGGCATTGGTCGATTTGGAGGAAGCCATCCGGTTGGATGCTGCCTCGGCTGATGCTTATCTGTTGCGTGGAAATATCTACCTGGCACAGAAGAAGAAAGGGCTGGCAAAAGCTGACTTTGAAAAAGCTATTTCATTGGGAGTGCCTCCGGCTGATTTGCACGAGCAATTGCGGCAATGCAAGTGAAGTTATCAATGAGCCAACTATATCTTTCCGGTTTACATAAGTGAGCGCCTTTTGCTATGGACATTAGTTCGTTCCACAGTTGTTTCCCTTTAGTTCCACATAGGTAGAACTAAAGGGAAACAACTGTGGAACGGAAAGATAACCCTAGTGGAACGAATAATCATTAGTCAGGTGACTCGTTAATATATACTATTAAAGAATTTCTTTTATTCTACGAACTGTCTAATCAGATTTACGAAATCCTTTCCATATTTCTTTTTCTTGTGTTCGCCGATACCACTGATTTCTCCAAACTCTTCGATGCTGGTGGGACGTGAGATACAAAGCAGATGCAACACTTTGTCTGACAAGACGATATAGGCGGGCAAAGCTTCCTGATCGGCAAGTTGTTTTCTTAATCCTCGCAATGCTTCGAACAAATCTTGGCTTTCGCCGCCTGCCGCACCGAAGGGGAGTTCTTTGGCGATAACCACTTTTTTCTTTTTTCCTTTTCGGGTAACTGCTTCCTCATGCTGGATAACTACCAATGCCGCTTGTGTCCTTCCGAAGAGAACATCACTTCCGCTTGACGTTATTTTGAGATGATTATTCTCATTATAAGCTATTTCAAAGTAGCCGAGTTGCAGCATTTGAAGCAGATAGTCTTGCCAGTCACGAGGAGGAATGTCGCGTCCGGCACCGAACGTTTTAAGTTCCTGATACCCTTTTCCGGTTACTTCCGCAGAATAGTTTCCACGAAGAATATCAATCAACACTCCTGTGCTGATTTGTTGTTCTGTGCGTGCGATGGCACTTAATGCTTTTTGCACGATGACTGTACCGTCGAATCGTTGAGGGGGATTTTTACAAACATCGCAGTTGCCGCAATCCTCTGTTGTTGTTTCTCCGAAGTAGTTTAATAAGATTCTTCGTCGGCAAATGTCGGCTTCTGCGTATTGCTGCATACGTTGGAGCTTTTCCAGATTGATATTTTGCTGATTACTTTCCGAAGCGAATTTAGTTAGTAATATTAAGTCGCCTAATGAATAAAACAGGACAGTATTGCTGGGAAGCCCGTCACGTCCGGCACGTCCTATTTCCTGATAAAAGCTTTCTATACTTTTAGGCAGGTTATAATGTATCACCCAGCGGACATTTGATTTATCAATCCCCATTCCAAAAGCAATGGTGGCACATACCACCTGTATGCGGTCGTTAATAAAATCATTCTGTGTTTCGTCCCGGTGTTGAGTGGATAACCCGGCGTGATAAACACCGCAGCGGATACCCTGCTTCTGTAACATCTGTGCGACGGTTTCCGTCTTACTTCGGCTCATGCAGTAAATAATCCCGCTTTCTCCCCCGTGGCGGTGGATAAATTCTAAGATAGCCTTGTTCTTTTCCTTCGCTTGAAATCCACGTTTCACAGTCAGGCTGATGTTGGGACGGTCGAACGAGGAAATGAAGGTACGCGGATGGTTCAGATGCAATTGCCGTACGATGTCTTCACGCGTGATTTTATCCGCGGTGGCAGTTAGTGCGACAATCGGTATTTGCGGAAATTGTTGGTGGAGCACTCCCATTTGTGTGTATTCCGGACGGAAATCATGTCCCCATTGCGAAATACAATGAGCTTCATCAATAGCAAACAGAGAGATGTTCATATCCCGCAACAAATAGTCCTTTTCAGCTAAAAGTTTTTCCGGTGAAATGTAAAGCAGCTTCAGGCGACCTTCAATGCATGCGCGGCGCAGATTAGCGTTTTCTGTTTCGTCATTACTGCTGTTCAGCGCTCCGGCAGCGATGCCGTTTGCCAGCAATGCTTCTACCTGATCTTTCATCAATGAGATGAGGGGAGAAACGACAACGGCAGTACCTTCGCAAAGCAGTGCGGGAAGTTGGTAACAGATCGATTTCCCCCCACCAGTGGGCATTAATACCAATGCATCCTGTTTGTTCAGGATGTGGCGGATGATTTCTTCTTGCAGAGGACGGAAACTATCGTACCCGAAATATGTCTTTAAAGTCTCTCTCATTGATGCTGATTTATCCATGCTGCAAAGGTACATTTTTCTTTGGCAATTTTCATCATGTGTAGATTTCAGTTTCTGATATGAATTATAAATAAGTTAAAGTTTCTTATTATTCGGACCCATTCCTTCTTTTTCAAGGTTTTTGATTGTTTATTTAGAAAAATAATGCACAAAATAATTGTGTGTTTAAAAAAAAAGTAAGACATTTGTAACATGTTACGTTGCAAATGAGCAATTATTAACAAATGAACAAACCCTAACCAGTTAATTCAATGAGTGATTTAGAGAACAAAAAAACGGAAGAAACTCCGAAAAAACGTCCCTACAATTTGAGGGAAAAGAAAGAAAAGAAGGCTGCATACAGGTCTTTGATTAGACCGGAATTGGCAGACGAGTTGTATGACAAGATCCTGAATATCATCGTTGTACAGAAGAAGTACAAGGATCCTGACTATTCAGCTAAGGACTTGGCGAAAGAATTGAAGACGAATACTCGTTACCTTTCTGCAGTAGTAAACTCACGCTTTGGCATGAACTATTCTTGCCTGTTGAATGAATACAGAGTAAAAGATGCTTTGCATTTATTGACTGACAAACGTTATGCCGACAAAAATGTGGAAGAAATTAGTGCCATGGTTGGCTTTGCAAATCGTCAATCTTTTTACGCTGCATTTTACAAAAACGTAGGTGAGACTCCTAATGGATATCGCAAAAAACATCTCGAAAATAAGAAATAATTGCGCGTTCCGAAATTAGTCAAAAGGAATTACCTCTAAATGAAAGATTTTGGAGATAATTCCTTTTCTCATTTTAATTAATCAATGCTAGCATTATGAAAAAACATCTGATTTTAATGACAGTGGCCGCTACGCTTTTAACATCGTGCGGAGGAAGTAAAACAACAACTGCTGAAGCAGACAAATTTGATTATACAGTGGAACAATTTGCTGATTTACAGATATTGCGTTATAAAGTTCCCGGATTTGAGGAACTGACGCTGAAACAGAAGGAACTGATTTATTACCTGACAGAGGCTGCTCTGGAAGGAAGGGATATTCTGTTTGACCAGAATGGAAAATATAATTTGAGAATCCGTCGGATGCTCGAAGCAGTATATACAAACTATCAGGGAGATAAAACAACGCCTGATTTTAAAAATATGGAGGTGTATCTGAAAAGGGTATGGTTCTCCAATGGTATTCATCATCACTATGGTACGGAGAAATTCGTGCCCAACTTCTCGCAGGAGTTCTTGAAACAGGCTGTACTCGGTATAGATGCCAAGTTGCTGCCGTTGGCGAAAGGACAGACTGCCGAACAACTTTGTGCCGAACTGTTTCCGGTGATTTTCGATCCGACTGTTATGCCGAAACGGGTAAACCAGGCAGATGGCGAAGATCTTGTGTTGACTTCTGCTTGTAACTATTATGACGGAGTGACGCAGAAAGAGGCAGAGAGTTTTTATAGCGCCCTGAAAGACCCGAAAGACGAAACACCGGTTTCTTACGGGCTGAACAGTCGACTGGTCAAAGAAAACGGAAAGTTGGAGGAGAAAGTTTGGAAAGTAGGCGGACTCTATACACAGGCAATAGAAAAGATTGTTTATTGGCTGAAGAAAGCGGAAGGTGTAGCGGAGAATGAGGCACAAAAGGCCGTCATCACCAAACTGATTCAATTCTATGAAACAGGCAATCTGAAAGATTTCGATGAATATGCCATTCTTTGGGTGAAAGACCTTGATTCACGAATCGACTTTGTGAATGGATTTACTGAAAGTTACGGTGACCCATTGGGTATGAAAGCGAGCTGGGAGTCTTTAGTGAATTTCAAAGATTTGGAATCAACGCACCGCACAGAAATAATCAGTAGCAATGCGCAGTGGTTTGAAGATCATTCTCCCGTAGATAAATCTTTCAAGAAAGAAAAGGTAAAAGGGGTATCGGCTAAAGTGATTACTGCCGCTATCCTTGCAGGTGATCTTTACCCGGCAACGGCTATCGGTATCAATCTGCCGAATGCAAACTGGATTCGTGCGCACCACGGTTCTAAATCGGTGACAATCGGAAATATAACAGATGCTTATAACAAAGCCGCTCACGGAAACGGATTCAACGAAGAATTTGTTTATAGCGATGCGGAAATACAACTGATCGATGCTTATTCTGATTTAACGGATGAGCTGCATACGGACTTGCACGAATGTTTGGGACACGGTTCCGGTAAGTTACTTCCGGGTGTAGATCCTGATGCTTTGAAAGCATACGGCTCTACCATCGAAGAGGCGCGTGCCGATTTGTTCGGATTGTATTATGTGGCTGACCCCAAGCTGGTGGAACTGGGACTTCTCTCTTCTCCCGATGCTTATAAAGCTCAATATTATACTTATCTGATGAACGGTTTGATGACGCAGTTGGTACGTATCGAACCGGGAAATACTGTGGAAGAAGCTCACATGCGCAACCGCCAGTTGATAGCCCGTTGGGTATTTGAGAAGGGGGCTGCCGATAAAGTGGTGGAATTGGTGAAGAAAGACGGAAAGACTTATGTGGTTATCAATGACTATCAGAAAGTGCGCGAGCTTTTCGGCGAATTGTTGGCTGAAATCCAGCGAATCAAATCGACAGGTGACTTTGAAGGTGCCCGTTCATTGGTAGAAAACTATGCCGTAAAAGTAGATCCGGCTTTACATGCAGAAGTTCTGGAACGTTATAAGAAGTTGAATCTGGCTCCTTATAAAGGTTTTGTGAATCCGAAATACGAACTGGTGACAGATGAAAACGGAAACGTTACGGATGTCACAGTTTCTTATGATGAAGGTTATGTAGAACAAATGTTGCGTTACAGCACTGATTATTCTCCGCTGCCTTCCATAAACAACTGATCTGAAATGGATATTAAAGAACAATTGAAAGATATCAAGACACAGCTCCGTCTCTCTATGAACGGGGCTGTGTCCCAAAGTATGCGCGAGAAAGGGCTGGTTTATAAACTCAATTTCGGAGTGGAACTGCCTCGTATCAAGATGATTGCCGAAGGTTACGAAAAGAATCATGACCTGGCGCAGGCTTTATGGAAAGAGGAAATTCGCGAGTGTAAGATTCTGGCGGGAATGCTTCAGCCGATCGAAACGTTTTATCCCGAGATAGCCGATATTTGGGTGGAAAACATCCGGAATATCGAAATAGCAGAACTGACTTGTATGAATCTCTTCCAGCATTTACCGTATGCTCCGGCCAAATCCTTTCACTGGATTGCCGACGAACAGGAGTATGTGCAGACTTGTGGTTTCCTGACTGCCGCCCGTCTTCTGATGAAGAAAGGGGATATGACCGAACGTGCCTCCGGCGAATTGCTCGACCAGGCGATTTGTGCGGTACATTCCGACAGCTATCATATTCGTAACGCAGCTTTGCTGGTTATCCGCAAATATATGCAGCATAGCGAGGAACATGCTTTTCAAGTATGCCGCCTGGTGGAAGGTATGGCAGATTCTACCTTGGAAGGAGAGCAAATGCTCTACAATATGGTGAAAGAGGAGCTTGCTGTAGACTAATCTTATTTCCATGGAGTAAGTCCTTTTATTAAATAACGGTTTAATTTTTTAGATGCGGATAACACGGATGACGCGTCTAAAAAATAAACCGTCTTGTTATTCGTTTATTATATAAGCCAATCTACAAAACGAATGATAGCCTCCATTTAATTTATAAAAAAACTGTCTAACTCTGTGATGAACTAAAAAAACTTCTCTTTATCATTTGCTTTCCGCAAAAAAGGCTTAACTTTGTTCGCGCTAATTTTGGCTGATGATGGAAACTCAAAACGTGAAAGATACAGTAAGGCAGATATTCACGGAATATCTCACGGCGAACGGGCATCGAAAGACTCCTGAACGCTACGCCATACTCGATACTATTTATTCTATCGACGGTCATTTCGATATTGACATGCTTTATTCACGAATGATGGACCAGGAGAATTTCCGGGTGAGCCGGGCGACTCTCTACAACACCATTATTCTTCTTATCAATGCACGGCTGGTCATTAAGCATCAGTTCGGTACTTCCTCCCAATACGAAAAATCATATAATCGCGAGACACATCATCATCAGATATGTACTCAATGTGGTAAAGTGACCGAGTTTCAGAACGAGGAACTGCAGCAAGCCATTGAAAATACGAAATTGAGCCGCTTCCAGCTTTCGCATTACTCCTTATATATATATGGAGTATGTAGTAAGTGCGACAGAGCTAACAAACGGAAAAAAGTAAATAACAACAATAAAAAAGAAAAATGAAAGTAGATGTTCTATTAGGATTACAATGGGGCGACGAAGGTAAAGGAAAAGTAGTCGACGTTTTAACACCTAAGTATGATGTGGTTGCTCGTTTTCAGGGCGGCCCGAATGCCGGTCACACGCTTGAGTTTGAAGGACAGAAATATGTGCTTCGCTCTATTCCTTCCGGTATTTTTCAAGGAAACAAGGTAAACATCATCGGTAACGGTGTGGTACTTGATCCGGCATTGTTTAAAGCAGAGGCAGAAGCACTTGAAGCATCGGGTCATCCGCTGAAAGAACGTTTGCACATTTCAAAGAAAGCTCATCTTATTCTTCCGACACACCGTATTCTGGATGCTGCATACGAAGCAGCCAAAGGTGATGCTAAAGTAGGAACTACCGGTAAGGGTATCGGCCCTACTTACACGGATAAAGTGAGCCGTAACGGTGTTCGTGTAGGTGATATTCTTCATAACTTCGACCAGAAGTATGCTGCTGCGAAAGCTCGTCACGAACAAATTCTGAAGAGCTTGAATTATGAATACGATCTTACTGAACTGGAAAAAGCATGGTTGGAAGGTATCGAATACCTGAAACAATTCCATTTCGTAGATAGCGAACATGAAGTGAATAACCTGTTGAAGGATGGTAAGAGCGTGCTTTGTGAAGGAGCACAGGGTACTATGCTTGATATTGATTTCGGTTCATATCCGTTTGTGACTTCTTCCAATACCGTATGTGCGGGAGCCTGCACCGGACTTGGAGTGGCACCTAACCGTATCGGTGAAGTATATGGTATCTTCAAGGCATACTGTACTCGTGTAGGAGCAGGTCCGTTCCCATCAGAACTGTTCGACGAAACAGGCGACAAGATGTGTACGTTGGGACATGAATTTGGTTCTGTAACCGGTCGTAAACGTCGTTGCGGATGGATTGACCTGGTAGCGTTGAAGTATTCCGTTATGGTAAACGGAGTTACGAAATTGATTATGATGAAGAGCGATGTACTCGATACTTTCGAAACAATCAAAGCGTGCGTTGCTTACAAAGTGAACGGTGAAGAGATCGACTACTTCCCGTATGACATCACAGAAGGCGTAGAACCTGTATATGCAGAGCTTCCGGGTTGGCAGACAGATATGACCAAGATGCAGAGCGAAGATGAATTCCCGGAAGAATTCAATGCTTACCTGACTTTCCTGGAAGAACAGCTTGGTGTAGAAATCAAGATTGTATCTGTAGGACCGGACAGAGCACAGACCATCGAACGTTATACTGAAGAATAACAATTGATTTATTATATGGAGGAAAGGCGGAGATTGAAGAAAAACTCCGCCTTTCTTGTTCAATCCTTTGTATAGTCTATCCTAAACACACAAAAATAATGTATGCCTTATGAAAACACGTTTTATAGCTTTCCTTTTGTTGTTCGTAATGAACTTGGGAGTATTTGCGCAATCTTCCTATCAGCCTACCGAAGAGAATCTGAAAGCACGGCAGGAATTTCAGGACAATAAGTTTGGTATTTTTCTTCATTGGGGGCTATACGCTATGCTCGCTACCGGTGAGTGGACTATGACAAACAATAATCTGAATTATAAAGAGTATGCCAAACTGGCAGGCGGATTTTATCCTTCCAAGTTTGATGCGGACAAATGGGTGGCAGCTATCAAAGCTTCAGGAGCTAAATATATCTGTTTCACTACCCGTCATCATGAAGGTTTTTCTATGTTCGATACTAAGTATTCGGATTATAACGTAGTCAAAGCTACTCCTTTTAAAAGAGATATTGTGAAAGAACTGTCAGCAGCCTGTGCCAAGCAGGGCATCAAGCTCCATTTTTATTATTCACATCTTGACTGGGCGCGTGAGGACTATCCCTGGGGACGTACAGGGCAGGGCACGGGTCGCTCGAACTCGAAAGGAGATTGGAAAAGTTATTATCAATTCATGAATAACCAGTTGACAGAATTGCTGACGAATTACGGCCCGATAGGGGCTATTTGGTTTGACGGATGGTGGGATCAGCCCAAAACTTTTAACTGGGAATTACCGGAACAGTATGCTCTGATTCACAAACTCCAACCGGGGTGTCTGGTGGGTAACAATCATCATCAGACGCCTTTTGATGGAGAAGATATCCAGATTTTCGAACGCGATCTGCCCGGTGAAAATGCTTCGGGGCTTTCCGGACAGGAGGTTAGTCGCCTGCCGTTGGAGACTTGTGAAACAATGAATGGTATGTGGGGATATAAGATTACCGATCAGAATTATAAATCAACAAAGACATTGATTCATTATTTGGTGAAGGCAGCCGGTAAGAATGCCAATCTTTTGATGAATATCGGTCCTCAACCCGATGGAGAGCTTCCTGCGGTAGCTGTACAACGCTTGGCAGAGATGGGAGAGTGGATGAAACAATATGGTGAAACGATTTATGGAACACGAAGCGGTGCAGTTGCTCCACACGATTGGGGAGTGACAACACAAAAAGGAAATAAGCTCTATGTGCATATTCTTGACCTGAAAGATGCGGCTTTGTTCCTGCCGTTGACAGATAAGAAGGTCAAGAAGGCAGTCTTGTTTAAAGATCAGTCTCCGGTTCGTTTCACAAAGACGAAAGCCGGTGTTTTGCTCGAATTCGCCGAGGTTCCGAAAGATATTGACTATGTGGTAGAACTGACAATTGACTAATTTTTAGCTAATTCTTCATAAAAGCAAGGGGAAACTATTCTGACATTGAACGTTTCCCCTTATTTTTGGCAAACAATTTGTTTATAAAGATATAGAGTAATAATTAAAATTGAAAAGTATATGATGTCTTATTGGGTATTATTTATAGGAATCGCTGTTGTAAGTTGGTTGGTACAGATGAATTTGCAAAACAAATTCAAGAAGTACTCTAAGATTCCTACAGGAAACGGAATGACAGGACGCGACGTTGCTTTAAAAATGTTGCATGACAATGGAATTTATGACGTACAGGTTACACATACGCCGGGACGGTTGACCGACCACTACAATCCTACTAACAAAACGGTGAATTTGAGTGAAGGGGTGTATGAAAGTAACAGTATAATGGCAGCTGCCGTAGCAGCTCATGAATGTGGACACGCTGTACAACATGCACGCATGTATGCTCCGCTGAAAATGCGTAGTGCGCTGGTTCCGGTTGTAAACTTTGCCTCTTCCATTATGACGTGGGTATTGTTGGGTGGTATCTTGTTGATAAACTCTTTCCCGCAGTTATTGCTGGCAGGTATTATCCTGTTTGCTATGACTACATTGTTCAGCTTTATCACGCTGCCGGTGGAGATCAATGCAAGTAAACGTGCGTTGGTATGGTTGAGTTCATCCGGCATTACTAATTCGTATAATCATGCACAGGCTGAAGATGCTCTTCGTTCTGCTGCTTATACGTATGTAGTTGCTGCATTAGGCTCACTGGCTACATTGGTATACTACATCATGATCTTCATGGGTAGAAGAGACTAAGAAATGAAAAAGGGAGAAAAGTGCGTTTATTAACTTCTCTCCATAGAATATAAAAAGATCCTCCGCAGTCTTTCCGAAGACTATGGAGGATTTTTTGTATTGTTTAGGGCCTTACTTGAGTGTTTCTTTACGATATTGATAGGGGATGGACACAATACGTGTGATTTTTTCAAATATATGTAAGCATTGCTCGGAAATTTGCAGTAAATTTGCGCAATTAAAATTATAAACAGTAATATTATGGCAGCAAAACCAAGTATTCCTAAAGGAACTCGTGACTTTTCGCCGGTAGAAATGGCGAAGCGTAATTATATATTCAATACGATTCGTGACGTATACCATCTGTATGGTTTCCAGCAGATAGAGACTCCTTCGATGGAGATGCTTTCTACACTGATGGGAAAGTACGGCGATGAGGGAGATAAACTACTCTTTAAGATTCAGAATTCAGGAGATTACTTTTCCGGGATTACTGACGAAGAATTGTTAAGCCGTAATGCTGCCAAACTGGCAAGCAAATTCTGTGAGAAAGGTTTGCGTTACGACTTGACAGTGCCTTTTGCCCGTTATGTAGTGATGCATCGTGATGAGATCACTTTCCCGTTCAAACGCTATCAGATTCAACCGGTATGGCGTGCCGACCGTCCGCAGAAAGGACGTTATCGCGAATTTTATCAATGTGATGCCGATGTTGTAGGAAGCGATTCGTTATTGAACGAAGTGGAATTGATGCAGATTGTCGATACCGTTTTTAGTCGTTTCAATATTCGTGTATGTATTAAGATTAACAACCGCAAGATTCTTTCCGGTATTGCTGAAATTATAGGCGAATCGGATAAGATTGTAGATATTACCGTAGCAATTGACAAACTGGATAAAATCGGTCTGGATAATGTAAATGCCGAACTGAAAGAGAAGGGAATCAGTGATGAGGCTATTGCCAAGTTGCAGCCGATCATTCTTCTTAGTGGTACGAATGCGGAGAAATTGGCAACACTGAAGAATGTGTTATCAGCCAGTGAAGTAGGGCTGAAGGGAGTGGAAGAGAGTGAATTTATTCTGAATACATTGGAAACAATGGGCTTGAAGAATGAAATAGAGCTTGATCTTACATTGGCTCGCGGACTGAACTATTATACAGGAGCTATCTTTGAAGTGAAAGCACTGGATGTACAGATTGGCAGTATCACTGGTGGTGGTCGTTATGATAATCTGACCGGAGTATTCGGTATGGCAGGAGTGTCCGGAGTGGGTATCTCTTTTGGTGCAGACCGTATCTTCGATGTCCTGAACCAGCTCGAACTTTACCCGAAAGAAGCTGTAAACGGAACAGAACTTCTGTTTATCAACTTTGGTGAAAAGGAAGCTGCATACTCTATGGGAATTTTGGCTAAGGTACGTGCTGCCAATATTCGTGCCGAGATTTTCCCGGATGCTGCCAAGATGAAGAAACAAATGAGTTATGCCAATGCGAAGAATATTCCGTTTGTAGCTATTGTCGGTGAGAACGAAATGAACGAAGGCAAAGTGATGTTGAAGAATATGGAGACAGGAGAACAGAACCTTGTTTCAGCAGACGAACTGATTGCTATTGTGAAGAAATAAGCGGAGATATTAGAACTAAGTATGTCATCATAATTAGTTAATATAAAGAGTTCGTCTTAACATAAAAATGAAGTGAACCCCAAAAGTTAGATAAAGAACTTTTGGGGTTCGCTTCAAAATAAAAAAGAGAAGATTTCTTTTTTTAATATTTTATTTGATCTAGTATTCCATTGAGGAAAGCAATTGCTACTCCATAGTTCGTCATAGGAATGTGCTGCTCCCGCGCACGTTCGATGCGACTAAGTACGTATTTACGGTTAAACATACATGCTCCGCAATGGATAACTAAAGAGTAAGGAGTCAGATCTTGTGGAAAGTCGGTTCCTGCTACCATATCAATTTGCAGATTCTCTCCAATCCGTTTCCGTAACAAACGAGGAAGTTTCACTCTTCCTATATCTTCTGAAAGGGGAGCGTGCGTACAAGCTTCCGCTATCAGTACACGTGACGATTCCGTCAGTCTTTCGATGACAGCTGCACTTTCTACATAATAGTGAGTATCACCTTTATATCCTGCGAAAAGTACAGAAAAAGAAGTCAGTTCACTTTCTTTTGGTTTCTGTTCATAAATCGCTTTGAAAACTTGTGAATCGGTGATGATTAACTTCGGAGGACGGGCAAGGGCTTGTAGGGTTGCAGAAAACTTATCAGTGGTGCAAGTTACTACGAGGCATTTTTTATCCAACAATTCACGGATAGTCTGCACTTGCGGTAAGATCAGTCTGCCCTTGGGAGCTTGGATATCCTGCGGCATTACTAAAAGTACAAGGTCATTTTCTGTAACAAGTTCCCCGGTGATACTTTGTTGACCGAAGTCCGAAGGTAATTTTTCGAGGATGGCTTGCCGGATCAGTTCGATTCCTATCTTTTCTTTGGCACTGATAAGCAAGGGGTGTATTTTACATTGTTCCTCGATATATGTAGCTAAATGATCGCTATTCTCTCGTATATCTATTTTATTCAATACCGGAATGACAGGGATATTCTTCTCTTTCAATAGCGCCAGTATCTCTTTTTCATGAGAAAAGGTAGTGTCTTCACATAATAACAATGCAATATCCGTTTTCTCAATAGCCTTTAAAGTCCGGCTGATACGCAGTTCTCCAAGCTCTCCTTCATCATCGAATCCCGGAGTATCTATAAAAAGACAAGGACCAATACCTTGAATCTCCATTGCTTTAGACACAAGGTCGGTAGTCGTTCCGGGAGTATTTGAAACGAGCGCGATGTCCTGTCCTGTCAACGCATTGATAAGAGAAGACTTACCACTGTTCCGTCTACCAAAAAGGGTGATATGAAGTCTGTTAGCATTTGGAGTATCTGTTAGGCTCATAATTGATAATTTTTCAACTTGTTAATTCGTGCGTAGCTAATTGGCAGATTGATATGTTAGCACATCAATGTATTATTTAAAATCTAAAGTCTCTTTGTCCTGCAGCTATTGCTTTGAGATTCCGGATAGCTATTTCCCTGATTTTGGGATTGGGGATTCGTTCCGTTTCTTTTAGAATCAGTTCCAATCCTTTCTGTCGCGTATCTTCTGAAGCATAATCTTCCAGATACTCTTTCAGAGTCATCAGGGCATTCGGTCCGCAACAGTTTGCTATCTGACCGGATTTCACTAATGACATGAAACGGTCTCCCGTCCGTCCTTCCCGGTAACAGGCTGTACAGAAGCTGGGGATATATCCGAGTTCGAGCAACCAGTTGACCACTTCGTCTAATGTCCGGGTGTCGCTCACATCAAATTGGGCAGAATTATGATCGGGTAATTCCGTTTCAGCATATCCGCCTACACTGGTACGCGAACCGCCACTGATTTGTGAAATACCCAATTCGAGCACTTTCTTGCGTGATTCTTGCGATTCACGTGTAGAAATAATCATTCCCGTATAAGGAACGGCAATTCGGATAACAGCTACAATCTTGCTGAATATCTCATCCGAAATAGCGTTTGGGAAATCTCCCGCATCGATGTCATCTGCCGAACAGATGCGCGGCACACTGATTGTATGCGGCCCTACACCGAATTTGGCTTCCAAATGTTCGGCATGCATTAATAATCCGATAAAATCATACCGATAAGTATTCAAACCGAAAAGAACACCAATGCCTACATCATCGATTCCTCCTTCCATCGCGCGGTCCATCGCTTCGGTGTGATAAGCGTAATTGCTTTTAGGTCCGGTGGGATGGAGAGCTTCGTAGTTATCTTTGTGATAAGTCTCTTGGAATAAGATATACGTGCCGATACCCGCTTCTTTCAATCGGCGATAATTTTCTACTGTAGTGGCTGCGATATTTACGTTTACCCGGCGGATAGCTCCGTTTTTATGCTTGATACTATAAATCGTCTGAATAGATTCCAGAATATATTCTATCGGGTTCAGTGACGGATGCTCACCGGCTTCAAGAGCCAGTCGCTTATGTCCCATATCCTGCAAAGCAATTACCTCCCGGCGGATTTCTTCCTGTGTCAGTTTCTTGCGTGCAATAGTCTTGTTTTTGGCATGATATGGACAATATACGCAACCGTTTACGCAATAATTAGATAAATAAAGCGGTGCGAACATGACGATACGGTTGCCGTAAAACTTCTGTTTGATTTCTTTGGCGAGATGAAAGATACGTTCTATCAGGTCAGGTTGGTTACACTCCAGCAGAATAGCCGCTTCCCGGTGCGTCAGTCCCTTGCACAACGCTGCCTTTTCAATCAGTTGTTCAATCAGGACACGATTATCCTTATTGTTCTGTGCATATTCCAGCGTATCCAAAATTTCTTCGTGATGGATAAACTCTTCTGCTTTGGATGAATCTTTTTGGTATATCATAATATTCTTTGTTTTTTCACCACAGATTACACGGATTCACACAGATTAAAATTTAATTCGAAATAAATCTGTGTGAATCCGTGTAATCTGTGGTGCACTTAAAGTCGCCTCTTTCGGTAGATATCTCATAACCGATGGTATTCAACTGCTTTTGTAAGGTAGCCAGTCCTTCGGCGGATTCCGCTCCGAGTGAAGCTTTGTCATTGTATAATTCATATTTTTTCCGTTCCTCCCGGGGAGACAGGTTGGGCATAACCACATTTGCACCAGCCAATATACCCCGCTCTCTGCCATCAGGGATAAGAGTGGCGAGAGCCGTTGTTGCCGGAATCAATGCGGATGGATGCATCAAACGGAAGATCGATAATAGAAGAATCGTCCGTTCCACCGTTCCGCTGGGATATTGGGCAAAAGGCGTATCATGATGGGGTAGGAAAGGGCCGATGCCAATCATTTCCGGCTGTAGCTTTTCAATGAACAAGATATCCTCGATGATATGTTCTACTGTTTGCCCTGGGCTGCCGACCATAATTCCGGTTCCTGTCTGATAGCCGATGTCTTTTAAATCCGCTAAACATTGCAGGCGCTGTTTGCCGGACATTTCTGCCGGATGCAGTTGCCGGTAATGTGACTCATTGTGAGTTTCGTGACGTAACAGATAACGGTTGGCTCCGGCACGGAAGAAACGTTCGTATGCATCACGCGACTTTTCTCCGAGCGACAGTGTAATGGCACAATCCGGATAATTCTGCCTGATACGGGCAACAGTCATTTCTATCCGATCGTCTGTCAGTGCGGGATCTTCTCCTCCTTGCAGCACGAAAGTGCGGAAACCTAATTTATATCCTTGCCGGCAACAATCCAGTATACTTTCCAGGTTCAATCGGTAACGTTCGATATTGGGATTTCCTTTTCGGATGCCACAGTAATAACAGTTGTTCCGGCAGCAATTGCTGACTTCAATCAGTCCACGGATATAAATCTTATTTCCGAAGTGGCGGAGAGCGACTTCCTGCGCCTGTTTATTGATGTAACGCAGGGTTTCTGCGTCACATCCGGTCAACAGTTGCCGGAGCTCTTCCGGGCTAAGTGTTCTTTCCTGCCGTAGTTTATCGATCCATTGTTTCATAGCTCTCTTTTCGTTTGAGCAGCTCTTGTGCCAATTGGCGACGTCCCGAAACAATATCATTATGCGTACTTGGTCCGGTGATACATCCACCTTCGCATGCCATCACTTCAATAAACTGTCCCGCAGCCTTTCCTGTTTTGGCGCAGGCACGCAACAGAGCGATATTCTTTTTATTGATGTCCGACACTTGTATTGCATTGATTTTATCCGCTTCCTCTTTCAGATAAGCTTTGACAGCTCCCATCACACCACCTGCCTGTGCAAATCCATGTGCTTCGCGAACAGACGTATGTAATACAGAGAACTCCTGTACCTGTTCCAGTTCAATACCCAACCCGTCGAGAATCGAACCGATTTCTTCAAACGTCAGAATATAATCCACCGCTTCGTCACGACGTACTTCTTTGCGTTTAGCCACACAAGGGCCGACAAACACAACCTTAGCATCCGGATGCTTCTCTTTGGCAATCCGTGCGGCATAGTACATCGGTGATCCGGTGGTAGAAACGTAAGGTTTCATATCCGGAATATGTTTCTCTACCAGCTCGATATAAGAAGGGCAACAGGAAGTAGTCATAAATTTCTGTCCCTCTTCCAATTTCTCCAGTAACTCGTGTGCTTCATTGCTGGTGGTTGCCATAGCACCTTCAGCCACTTCGATCACATCTGTAAATCCTATTTCTTTGAAAGCACCGTACACTTGTCCGATAGAAGTCTTAAACTGTCCCAGAATAGACGGAGCAACGATGGCAACCATCTTTTCTCCTTTACGGATGCGTTGCAATACATCGAATGTTTGCGAGATTTCGAAGATAGCACCGAACGGACAAGCATTCATGCATTTTCCGCAGTAGATACACTTGCTCTCATCAATGTGTTCTATGCCGTGTTCATCTTTGCTGATAGCTTTTACCGGACAAGCCTCTTCACAAGGCACGGGAATATATACAATAGCGTGATAAGGACAACTCTTGTGACAAATACCGCAACTGACACATGTGTCATGGTCAATCATTGCCTGACCGTTTTTCTTGAAACGTATCGCATCTTTGGGGCAATTCATGTAACAGCTACGTGCCACGCATCCGCGACAAAGGTTGGTTATTTCATAATTGATCTGTACACAGGAAGAACAGGCCTCGTCGATGACGCACATGATATTTTCCTTGTCCGGTTCGGGGCGGCTCAATGCCAATCGCGCATATTCGGAAAGCGGGGTAACTTCGTCGTGTTCGTCTGTCATATCCAGTCCCATCAGAGGAAAAGTCTTGTACCTCCACACTGCGCGTTCTTTATGTACGCAACACCGTCCTAGGGGTTTTGATTTTCGTGGACTCAACTCAATCGGGAGCCGGTCTATCTTTTCCACTAATTCGTCGTTTTTCCAGAGTTTAACGAGGTCTGCCAGCAATTTATGCCGGACAATCATAATATTATTCGTAAATGCCATATTGCAATAAAGAGGTTGTTAGTTAGTTGGTGCAAAGATACGAACAGAATTTCAATATTTAAGTTTTTTGAAACATTCTTGTAACTTTTTTGTAGCCCTCGCATGTTATCTTTGTAGTGGACAAAAAAACTAAGAGGAGGCAGAGTTATGAATAGCAGTATTTTCGAGCAACGTAGTCGTTTTGCCATGATTGGCGCATTGATGGTTATTATCAGCCTGCTGTTTTTATTCTACATGGGAAGTTCTTTGGTAAGCTCTACCAAAAAATATCTGGAGCAGATACAAGGGATAGAGATCACTTGTATCGACACAGACGAATAAAAACAAGCAACCGAAAGGTAGGATAACCCAGGGGAAATTTGTATTTTTGCCGGAAGAAAAAACAGACCTTATGGAAGAAAAGAATAGAGCCTGGAAAACGGTGAGTAGTAAATATCTATTTCGCCGTCCGTGGCTGACTGTGCGTTGCGAAGATATGTTGCTTCCCAACGGTAACCATATCCCCGAATATTATATTCTTGAGTATCCCGACTGGGTAAATACGATTGCCATTACAAAAGATGGTAAATTTGTTTTTGTCCGCCAGTACCGTCCGGGAATTGAACGAACTTGTTATGAACTTTGTGCCGGTGTCTGTGAGAAGGAAGACGCTTCACCGTTAGTGTCCGCCCAGCGTGAATTGTGGGAGGAAACAGGCTACGGAAAAGGAAACTGGCAGGAATATATGGTGATTTCCGCTAATCCGAGCACTCATACCAATCTGACTTATTGCTTTCTTGCTACAGACGTGGAACTGATAGACCATCAGCATCTGGAAGCTACTGAAGATATCAGTGTACATCTGCTTACATTGGAAGAGGTGAGAAGCCTGCTTGATAAGAACGAAATTATGCAAGCGCTGAATGCTGCTCCATTGTGGAAATATATAGCAAATCTGTATCCAGAATATAATAAGGATAAAGTAAGGGTTGAGTGAGACCGGAGAAAAACAAAAGTGAGTTTCACGCATAACTGATAAAAGATAGTACGGGATGAAGAAATCCCTTTTTATAATTGGAGGTCTGGACTGAAGAGTTCGGCCCTCTTTTATTTAGCCTCTCAAGTACGTATAGAAAAGTTTCTTTTCAGCCTATGCAAACTTCTTCTGCATGGGAAGAAAACTTAGTAAGGTTATAGGGCAAACTATAATTGCAACTTTTGATTATATGAATGAAGGTTTCATTTTTATAATTGCAATCTTTGTTTTTATAAATGCAACTTGCGTTTATAGATTGAAGTAAAGGGAAAGTAACTTTTCCTCAAGAGGAAAGCAAGTTTTCTCCTTATAGAGAATAAGTTTTCTAACCATATTCCGTAAAACAGATAATAAGAATTAAGAAATGGCGATATAGGTTTGTTTAGCGGCTATTCCAATACAAAAATAATAGTTTTATTTACGGGTGCCCAGTCATAGATAAACTTGGCATGGGAAGTTGCATTTCGTACGCACATGTGCGAACGCGGTGTCGTTCCTAACGACGGACTATATTCTATCTGTGCCTTGCGGGGAGCATTGACCGGTACTCCGTGAATATAGGCTCCATCCGTGAAACGACTTGCATAAGGAGCATAACCTCCTGTCTCTTTCGAACCGTCTTTTAGAAATACCATCTTCGCTTTCTTTTCCTGTAATACAAACATTCCTAAAGGAGTTTCCTGTGCATATGGTGGCAGGTGACGTCCCGTAGTGGAAGGATTCATGCTGCGAACCATCCATTGCCCTTCTCCGCTACGTTCGAGAGCTGCGATATTCTGATTGTGGCGGTCTACGAAAACAGCTTTGTTGAAAACAATCGTATCTCCGATTACTTTGACATACTTTTTAGGAATCATCCATTCATCTCCGGTAAACATTGGCTCTGCTTTTATGAATTTTTCCCCATCTTCGATAAAACGGGTTAGTTCTCCATCCTGACCGTATCGTTCGGGCACTAATGTGTCGGTCAACAAATAAAGCGGAACGGATTGGTAACGTTCTATGCCGAGAGTATCCGCCACCCGTCCGTAAGCGTTTCTTTTGAAATTTCTCACAAGCGGTGCTTCTCCATTTCTATTTTTGTAATTCTGGAGAATTGCCCAAGTGGAAGGCTGCAATTGTATATTTTCAAGCAAAGCCAGCCGTTCTTTGATTTTGTCCCATTGAAACTGCCGGGTAGTGTCTTTATAAGGATAGGTGTCTTCCAATGTATATTGGTCATACAATAAATCTTTGGTGATTTGTATTTGCTCTGCTGTGAGTTTCTTTTCAACAGGTTTAACCTCGGGTTGAGTTATTGTATTTTGCGACAGCGAATCTGTCTGTTGTTGTTCATGTACAGGAGAAATCTCCCCTGTACGCGAAGTGCAGGAGGAGAAGACGCAAGAGGCAATGATGAGGCCGGATGCTATTCTATTCATATTATTTATACAGTGCATTTGATGGTTCGTTTACGAATATACATCATTATAAGGAATAATCCTTTTGTTTTGTTTAAAAAGTAGGTGACAAATATACTTTTTTGCCATACAGTGCAAGTTGTCAGTCATTTTGTCAGTCAATTTCTGACAAAGAATCATTTATTTACTTTGGCACGCTTTTCGCAATGACTTTAGCGTTCCGCCTGAAAGACGGTGGATAACATCTACAATTAAATGTATAACTAAAATATAACAAGTAACTATGAACATTAAACCATTAGCAGACAGAGTGCTTATCCTCCCTGCACCTGCAGAAGAAAAAACAATTGGTGGTATCATTATTCCTGATACAGCAAAAGAAAAACCTTTGAAGGGTGAAGTTGTGGCAGTAGGTCACGGTACGAAAGATGAAGAGATGGTATTGAAAGTAGGCGATACAGTTCTTTATGGTAAATATGCCGGAACAGAACTTGACGTTGAAGGTACTAAATATCTTATCATGCGTCAGAGCGATGTTCTCGCTGTTTTGGGTTAATTAATAATAGTAAATAGTAAATCTTTAAATAGTAAATAAAGAGATGGCAAAAGAAATATTATTCAATATCGATGCCCGTGACCAATTGAAAAAAGGTGTCGATGCTTTGGCAAATGCAGTAAAAGTAACTCTGGGCCCGAAAGGACGTAACGTTATCATTGAGAAGAAATTCGGTGCTCCGCACATCACAAAAGACGGTGTGACAGTAGCAAAAGAAATCGAATTGGCAGATGCTTACCAGAATACTGGTGCACAGCTGGTAAAAGAAGTTGCTTCTAAGACAGGTGACGATGCCGGTGACGGTACAACTACTGCAACCGTTCTTGCACAAGCTATCGTAGCTGAAGGTTTGAAGAACGTAACTGCTGGTGCTAGCCCGATGGATATCAAACGTGGTATCGACAAGGCTGTTGCCAAAGTGGTAGAATCAATCAAGGATCAGGCTGAAACTGTAGGTGATAACTATGACAAGATCGAACAAGTTGCTACCGTATCTGCAAACAACGACCCGGTTATCGGTAAATTGATTGCTGACGCTATGCGTAAAGTTTCTAAAGACGGTGTAATCACTATCGAAGAAGCAAAAGGTACAGACACTACTATCGGTGTAGTAGAAGGTATGCAGTTCGACCGTGGTTATTTGTCAGCTTACTTCGTGACAAATACAGAAAAGATGGAATGTGAGATGGAGAAACCTTACATCCTGATCTATGACAAGAAGATTTCTAACCTGAAAGATTTCTTGCCTATCCTCGAACCGGCTGTACAAACAGGTCGTCCTCTATTGGTAATTGCAGAAGATGTAGATAGCGAAGCGTTGACTACATTGGTAGTAAACCGTCTGCGTTCTCAATTGAAGATCTGTGCTGTGAAGGCTCCGGGCTTCGGCGATCGTCGTAAAGAAATGTTGGAAGATATCGCTATCCTGACAGGTGGTGTTGTTATCAGCGAAGAAAAAGGTTTGAAACTGGAACAAGCTACTATCGAAATGTTGGGTACTGCTGACAAAGTTACAGTTACTAAAGACTATACAACCGTTGTAAACGGTGCAGGTAACAAAGACAGCATCAAAGAACGTTGCGAACAGATCAAAGCACAAATCGTGGCAACTAAGTCTGACTATGACCGCGAGAAATTGCAGGAACGTCTGGCTAAATTGTCAGGTGGTGTAGCTGTTCTCTATGTAGGTGCTGCTTCTGAAGTGGAAATGAAAGAAAAGAAAGACCGTGTGGACGATGCTTTGCGTGCAACTCGTGCTGCAATCGAAGAAGGTATCATCCCGGGTGGTGGCGTAGCTTATATTCGTGCAATCGACGTTATCGAAGATATGAAGGGTGACAATGCTGACGAAACAACCGGTGTTGAAATCATCAAACGTGCTATCGAAGAACCACTTCGTCAGATCGTTGCTAACGCTGGTAAAGAAGGTGCGGTAGTTGTTCAGAAGGTACGTGAAGGCAAGGGTGACTTTGGTTACAACGCTCGTCTGGACATTTACGAAAACTTGCATGCTGCCGGTGTAGTAGACCCTGCTAAGGTTGCTCGTGTAGCTTTGGAAAATGCAGCTTCTATCGCTGGTATGTTCCTGACTACTGAATGTGTAATTGTAGAAAAGAAGGAAGATAAACCTGAAATGCCGATGGGCGCTCCCGGAATGGGAGGCATGGGCGGAATGATGTAATTCCAGCTTTCGCTTAAGAATATATAAAGAAGATAAGAACCACTTTCCCTGATAAGGGGAGGTGGTTCTTTTTTTGCATTCCTGCAACATCTCTGCCTTCAATTTGTTCGATTGTTGGAATACCCTTATATTTATTGTCTAATTTATTAATAAATCGAGAGATGTTGAAAGTAGTAACATTTATGAAGCAAGTAGCCCGTGGGCTACAGATGGAGGGAAACTTTGGTACTGCCCATGTATACCGTAGCAGTCTCAATGCCATCATTGCTTATTGTGGGAAAGAGGATTTCACCTTCCATGAGGTGAGTCCGGAGTGGTTAAAAGGGTTCGAAGTGCATCTTCGTAGTCGTGGATGTAGTTGGAATACTGTCTCCACTTATTTGCGCACGTTTCGTGCTGTTTATAATCGTGCTGTCGATCTTCGTAAGGCACCTTATGTGCCTCACTTGTTTCGTTCTGTTTATACAGGTACTCGTGCCGATCATAAACGTGCGTTAGGTGAGGAGGATATAAAGAAAGTATTTGCCAGGTTATCACAGGCTTTTGTCGGTTCTCCGTCATTACGCAAGGCACAGGAATTATTTATCCTTATGTTTTTATTGCGCGGTTTACCTTTTGTCGATCTCGCCTATTTGCGTAAAAGTGATTTACGTGACAATGTGATTACATATCGCAGACGTAAGACAGGTCGCACCTTGTCGGTGACTCTGACTGCGGAAGCGATGATTCTGGTAAAGAGATATATGAACCGTGACAGCTCTTCTCCTTATCTGTTTTCTTTGTTAAAGAGTCGTGAAGGGACTCCGGAGGCTTATCGTGAATATCAGTTGGCATTGCGCACATTCAATCGTCAGTTGATGTTGCTGGGCGAATTGTTGGGATTAGGTGATAGATTGAGTTCTTACACTGCCCGCCACACTTGGGCTACGACAGCTTATTATTGTGAGATTCATCCGGGTATTATTTCCGAAGCAATGGGACATTCTTCCATCACTGTAACCGAAACGTATCTGAAGCCTTTCAGGAATAAGAAAATAGATGAAGCTAATAGACAGGTCGTTGATTTTGTGAAGCGTACAATTAGTGGATTAATTGCTTGATAAATAGTCTGTTACTTTGTAGGTAACGGGAATAAATACCGGTGCAAATATGAGCATATTTCTTAAAACAACCAAACGAAATCACACATTTTTTCTAATAAACTACTCAAAACAGGAATAGGACAGATAAAACACGCGGATTCTTTGTATTAGGGCTTTGTTAACTTCTAAATTTTACACAAGATTTCCCCTCCCCGCTACTTGCTTTCAAAAGCAGGGGTAAAAATGTTTCGTAGCATATCGTATCATTTTTCAGTATTGATTACTCCCGAAGAGCAGGCACAAAGGTTCTTCCGTTACCTACAAAGTAACGGGCATGCTATTATTGAAACTTAGTGTTTAATAATATATTATTAATGTAATTTTTAAGT
This sequence comes from Bacteroides sp., assembly GCF_052357945.1. Taxonomy (GTDB): domain Bacteria; phylum Bacteroidota; class Bacteroidia; order Bacteroidales; family Bacteroidaceae; genus Bacteroides. The sequence goes on from NZ_DAWCXD010000002.1 coordinate 34,138, forward strand.
AGTTATGAAAAGAAAATTTGTAAAAGTGATGTTCTTCGGGGCGTTGGCACTTTCTACTGTCACCTATGTAGGCTGTAAAGACTATGATGATGACATCGACAATCTGCAAACACAGATTGACGCAAACAAAGCCAGCATCGCCGATCTGCAGAAGTTTGTGAATGAAGGCAAATGGGTTAAATCCGTTGAAGATGTTGCCGGAGGTTTCAAGATCACATTTGATGATGGAAAGTCTTATTCTATTGTTAACGGTACCAATGGAACTAATGGAACTGATGGAAAGAACGGTACTAAAGTTACTATTGGTGCTAATAACAATTGGTTCTTTGATGGAATAGATTCTGGTCAATCTGCTGTTGGTCCTAAAGGTGATAAGGGAGACGATGGCAAAGACGGAGAAGATGGTAAGGATGGAGTAAACGGGAAATCTCCTCGTATCAGTGCTACCACTGGATGCTGGGAAGTTTATAACACAGAGACTGGAGTATGGGAATCTACAGATATAGTAGCTAATGCAACAATCTATATTACTGAAGTTGCTGGCAATCCATTGATTTGGGAACTTCATGTCCGTGAATTGAAGTCTGATGGTACTTATGCTGAATCTTCTGTAACACTTCCTAAAGCAGGTTCTATTGTTAGCATGGATGCTGTTAGTGTAGATGTTAATGCAAAACTGACACTTGGAAGTACGATTACATTATTCTGCGGAAAAACAACTGGTAAGGTTGATTTTAACGGTCATAAGTATGCAGAGAATGAAGTTCTTGTCGCTTCTGGCTCATCTAAAATACAGGCTTTGATTAATCCGGCAGATGTAAATGTGCAACTTTATAATATAGGTTTGACAGACTCTAAAGATAATCAGTTCTTCCAAATTCTAAAAGGAAGTATTCAGGAAAATATGACTGAAAAACCTTTATCTCGTGCTGCTGGTGATAAAACAGCTAATAAAGGTGTTTATGATATGAATGTCACTTTCAATAAGGATGCTGATAACTTTGATTTGGCAAATATTCCTGCAAAAGGTTCTTATGCTCTTACTACCCGTGATCCTTTTGGAAATGAAATTATTTCTAAATATGATGTGACAATTAATGTGGATCAGTCAGCTCCAACTTTGAGTGATGCTACTGCAGAAGCAATTATCAATACTGCTTGTGACTTGAACGCATTGATGCCGGGTACTGATAAAGTTGTTGATTGCAAATATTCTTTAGCCTTGACTAGTGATCCAGGCGAATTGAAAGCTGAAAACATTACTTTGTCAGGATCAACCATTACTGCTAAGAGTGCAGGAACAGCTACTATTAAAGTAGAATATCTGAAAACAAATGGTGAAGTGGTTAAAGAAGTAGCTGCTCCTACATTGAAGATCACATTTAAGTATTATGCTGATCCTGTAGTTTTGGGTACAATGAAATGGACTGTTAATGCTGACGCTACTAAGAACACTGCTGACATTGCTCTTACTGACGAAGTGAAAGCACTTTTCAATCAGACAGGATATTCATTGGACGCAAATCCGACTATTGGCTTTAAGAACGATGTTGTGAAAGTGAATGGAACTAATGTGACCTATGATTCACAGAGTATTACACTTGCTTTGGTTGATAAAAATGCTGGTGTATCAGGAGCTACAACTAAAGATTGGGTGATTCGTGCAACCTTTAAACCTGAATCGGTTTGTGCTACTACACATACTGTTTCTGTCAATGTAAACAATGCCAATGGTTCTTCTGCACTGGGCAACGAAGTAGCAAAAGTTCTTAACTTTGAGATTGTAGTTAATCCGTTCGAAGGATTTAAATGGGACGGAAGACGTCTGGCTGGCTACTTTGACGGTAATAAGGGAACTGCAACCGGTGTTATAAGCGGAACTGATGTAAATCAGAAAGTTACTTATAACTTATATGGTTTGTATTCTGCTGAAACTAAGAGCGATGCAGCATCTTATATCAAGTTTGATGAAGAGAAGCCTCTTCCAGAAGGCTTTACTAGCTGGTTTGCAAATGGTGGAAGTAAAACTACTGGTGATATCGTAGTTGCAAAAGCTCCTGCCAAAGGTGGTGTAGGCGTTGCTCGTACTATCAAAGCTATTTATAGTCCGTTTAATAATAGTAGATTGGAAAATATTACAGATGAAATCAGTCTGACTGTTGTTTCTGGATTAGGAACTTTGAAATATAGTGGCACAAATAAGGAAATCAAGAATGAAAGTGGTACTACTATTAAGGCTGACGAATTTAAAATCGCGGACATAGCTAATGGTAAGGATCTTGCATTGAAAGATGCTAAAATTACTTTAGTTTGGACTGGTGATAAGAATGCTCAAGACTATTTGGATATGTCAAATTTGTCAACTTGGAATGTTCAAAGCAATAGCACATTGACTGTGAAGAAGAAAACTTCTGCACAGATTGTAACAGCTCAAACTTGTAAACTGACCTTGACTGCAACTGATGAATGGGGTGTAACTCATGCAACAACTGTAACAATTGTAGTCAATAAGTTTGAATAATAAAAATCAAACCCTTCTTCACCTTGTGTGAAGAATACGCCGAGAAGAAACAGAGTGAAGGATTTGGCTTGTGAAAGTCAATCCTTCCAATTCTGTTCTTCTTATAGAAAGGGATACCTCCCTTATTTCCCACAGGTATCCCTTTTCTTTATTTCATAATGTCTCCTTATTTGCACTAGAAACCAATTTGCTAGTCCCTTATTTCCCTATAGATTAAGGAGATGTTTTGAGAATATAGAAAACCCGGGCTTGCGAAAGTCCGGGTTTTCTTATTAGTCTTTATTTATCGGATTGAATAAGATGAAAGTCCTCATCATACAATCCCACGAGTAAGCTTTGCCCTTTATCATCTACTTTTAGTCCGCCATATACGGCTTTTTGATAAAGAGTATCCTGTCCTTCTTCAAAGAAGAAAGATTCGGCGCCGAGGAAGAGGCGTCTATTTATTCTTTTATATTTGATGACTAGCTCATTGTCGTTTACAGGTTTCAACGTATTTTGTAATCGTACAATTTCTCCTACCTGATTACTGTCCGTTCGGAGTATGGCATAACCGCGTGTGTCGGTTTGCTCATCTGGCAGATTTGATGAGGCTTCTTTGTAGTTAAGTCTCATATAGTCTCCTTGCATAAGAGAGCGGGGATCGACGGGGGCTAGCTGTAACAAAACCAACTGTCCGTCTTTCAAGGTTTGCTCTTTCTGATAAACCGACCAGTTGAAATACCCCAATAGCAGTATCAGGTTTGCGATAATCAATATTCGGCTATACTTTTTCATGTCTTGTTCTTTTTTGAGTGAAGAAATACCAGGCTGCAATACATGCAATTCCGATGAAGAAAAGCGTTATGGATTTGGTAAGCAGGCTCAAATTCAAATCATAATAGTATTTGGAAACAGCATAGATAAAGAGAAGGAGCGAGGCAGCACACTCCGCTTTGTAACCATAATGGAAACATATTAAAATCAGTAACAAACTACCGGATAAATAAGGAGCAAACACGGTGGGCAGACAGATAACAATACAAAGAATGTAGATGCCAACCTGATTCACTGGATGATCCACTTTCATGACCTGCATGATTCGTTGAACCATGATAAGAATTCCGAACCATATACAAACAGACAGTATGCAGGACACAAGCCAACTATTTGTTTCTGATATCATGTAATTGATTGATAATCCTCCCAGTGAGACGATACCGGATACGAATAATCCGAAATGAAATGGTTTGTATTTGGAAAGGTAATTCTCTGTTCCTATACACTCAAACAACTTGTTTTCAAAGATGTTGGTAAATAGAAACACTCCAAGGATAGGGACTACGGCTATTTGCAAGGGATAAAACGAAGAGAAGACATGGGCGGCTTCTCCGAAGAGAGATATATTAAACAGAATGACTGAAAGAAAGGGGAGGATAAACCCTCTTGATAGCAAGAATGTGAGAATACTGATTCCCATAAGTGTAATGAAAAGGAGATTAATGCTGGGATTTATACCGAAGCCAATCAATACACATCCGGCTATGTATAAAGTGATGTTCATTGCATCCAGAAAAGACCGGACCACCATGCGGCTGATTGTTAGCGTAGTGAGAATTAATATACTTCCAGCAATCAGGCAAGAAATATCGGAGCGGAGGATTCTGGCAAGTGCCAGAAATCCCAAAAAGAAAATAGCCGTCAGGATCCCCCCGATAATGGATACGACTTGAATAGTGAGGTTATGCTTCTGTGCCATACCAGTGCTTTTTTAGATGAAGAATGATGTAAATGAGCAAAGTTGTTCCGGTGATGACAATAACTCCTCCGTAGAAGAATATCTGAACATCCCTAAGATTGCTTTGTGATATGAATGTAGTCAATAGAATCATTAATGCGGCAAACGGAATGATAGCCAGATAGAACAGGCTTTTTACTTTCCATCCATACCAAAGTCCTGCAGAGAATAGAAGGACAGTGCTTATGAGGGGAACAGACAATATAGCGTTCTCTTCGCAAATTGCCATCATTAACAGAAAACTGGTGTGTAGAATAGTAGCCAGTGAAAGAAGACTGACAAACCAACGATTGTTTCTGTTCAAATGACCTTTTGCGCTCATCCATTCCGTGATGATCGTTGTCAAGGCACATATCCAGGTTACTGCATTAGCCAACAAAGTCATTTCCCAAGAGTTGGTATTAGCTATCTGTATATTGTACAACCATATCGTAGTGCAAAGTAATCCGATGAACGTCAGCCATAACGGAGAGAAACGGATAGCAACCGCCCAGAGAATGGTGAAAAGAGTCCATCCCAGGAAAAGATCGTAAGCATCGGCTCCCGTCTGGTAGATTTGTCCGAAGACAGCGAAAAGCGTACCTATCAGGAACGTAGCTCCGGTCAGGAGAATCTGTTTGACGAGCTTATTCCAACGGGTGAATGTAGCGAGCAGGACAGAAGCTACTAATAACACCTCTACTATTCCTAACTTTGCAAATTTAGGTAATTCATCCCAGTTGTAGGCAAAAAAGAAGATAATGCCTGCCACTGTAAAACCAACGCCCACTGCCAATAAAAAAACAGAAAGGAATTGATTCCATTGTTTTTTATCAGCGTACAGTGCTTGTCGGGATAAAGGCGAAGAGTCGGTCTTTTCCATGTGTTTTTACTTTTTGATGATTACAAACATAAGAAAATAAAATGATTATCACCTCAAGATAGACTATAAAAAGGTATGACTTACCATATTGAAATAGACAATAATAGTAAGTCATACTTTGAGAGAGGTAATGAAAATATTAAAAATAGAATAACTTAAAATACCTCCCGTATATGCTTAAAGTTAGAATTGATCGTATCAATCACTTCTTGTGAACGGCCGTTGATTAACAACTTATACATTGACTGCGCGAAGCCCACCATTTGCCCGAATTCAATTTTGGGAGGCATGGCCAGTGCGTTCGGATCGGTCATGATATTAACAAGTACTGGACCGTCCAGTTCGAATGCATTCAATAAGGTAGTCAACACTTCTTCCGGATCACTGACATTAAACCCGGTCATTCCCATTGCTTCGGCCACTTGGGCGAAGTCAGGATTCAACATGTTCGTTTGCCAGTCCGGCAGTCCGTCTACTTCCATTTCCAACTTCACCATTCCCAATGAACGGTTGTTGAATACGATGATTTTAATCGGCAACTTATATTGTACAACGGTTTCCAAGTCTCCTAAAGTCATCGATAATCCACCATCTCCGCAAAGCGCAACCACCTGACGATCCGGATAAGCCAACGCGGCACCGATAGCTTGCGGCAACGCATTTGCCATCGAACCATGATTGAAAGAACCCAGCATGTGGCGTTTGCCCGTTGCTTGCAGATAACGTGCTCCCCATACACAAGTCATTCCCGTATCTACCGTAAACACAGCATCGTCCGAACTTAGTTTGTCTATTTCAGACATCACATATTCGGGATGAATCTTATTTACGCCCCCTTTATCTTCTGTGTAAGCGGCCAAATCCTTCTTTACTCCCTCGTATCTTTTGAGTTGTTTCAGTAAGAAAGAATCATCCGTTTTCGGATTCAGCATACGCAATAAAGACTGGATGCTAAGTTTGACGTCTCCACAAAGCCCGATATCCACCTTTGCACGACGTCCCAGACGTTCGGGCTTTATATCAATCTGGGCTATCTTGATGTCATCCGGCAGGAAAGCAGAATACGGAAAGTCAGTGCCGAGCATGAGAAGCACTTCAGCTTCATGCATACTGTAATATCCCGAAGGCATTCCCAACAATCCCGTCATACCCACTTCATACGGATTCTCATATTGCACCTCCATCTTTCCTTTGAAAGTATATACCACCGGAGCGTTCAGCTTCTCGGAAAGCGCGATCACTTCTTCGTGAGCTCCCCGGCAACCGATGCCGCAGAAAAGAGTGATACGTGTATGTTTGTTTAGCAAGTCGGCCAGTTGAGCCAAATCTTCTTCCGACGGGCAAACCTCCGGTGGGGCAGGATAGTTTCGGACCGACGAGTCGACAGCAACGGCAGAAGCCTTTGCCAAGTCTCCCGGCAACCCGATGACGGACACCCCTTTACGGGTGACAGCCGTTTGTATGGCCGATTGGAGCATACGTGGAAATTGCTTGGGAGTAGTGGCTACTTCATTATAATAACTGCAATCGTTAAAAAGTTTGATTGTATTCGTCTCCTGAAAATATTCCGTACCGAATTCTCCGGTAGGAATCGTAGAAGCGATGGCGATTACCGGTGCCCCGGAACGGTGCGCGTCATACAAACCGTTGATAAGATGAACGTGTCCCGGTCCGCTACTTCCCGCGCAGCATCCCGGACGGCCGGTCAGTTGTGCTTCTGCAGCAGCGGCATACGCTCCTGTCTCTTCATGGCGCACATGTATCCATTTTATTTGATCGTTTTTTCTGACTGCTTCGTTTACCTCATTCAGACTGTCGCCTGTTACGGCGTAAATGCGTTCAACTCCGGATTTAACCAAAGTATCTATCAGTTGTTCTGCTATTTTTTTTGCCATAGCTGTAATTGGTTTAGGATTGATTTTTATGTAATAACAGATGTCTGCAAGGAAAAGTTCTAATTTAACATATGCTAATAACGCCTTTGTGTCGGGACACATCACCGCTTTTATGTTAAAAATAATTCTGTAACAACTTTTTAGTAAAGACGTATAAACAAATGCAATATCCTTTTGTTATCTTTATAGGCGAAATCTTAACCTAATGTATTAAACCTCTTAATTACTCTAGAAAAATGAATAGAAATGAAATCGGTGTAAATGCCGGTAAGGTTTGGCAACTGCTTAGCAATAACGAAAAGTGGAGCTACGGACTTCTGAAGAGAAAGTCCGGGTTGAAAGATAAAGAGCTGGGTGCCGCTTTAGGGTGGTTGTCAAGAGAGAACAAGATTGAGTTCGATCAGTGTGATGAAGAACTTTATGTATATCTCTGTGTGAATGTTTATATTGGCTAAAAGAATTTGGCACTTTAACGAAAACAGCAGAATCTCCGGAGGGATGACAGCCCGGTCAGTCCTTCGGAGATTCTCGTTTTTTATCCTTTTTCCTTTTAATGTATCTTCCTTTCAATTGATTTCCGGAAATAATTCTGTTACTTTGCACCACGAATTAAAATGCAAGAAACAATGAGAAGTTTTGCCTCTGACAATAATTCCGGTGTGCATCCGTTGGTAATGGAAGCCTTGAACCGGGCCAATATAGACCATTCTTTAGGATATGGCGATGACAAATGGACAGAAGAAGCCGTAGCGAAGATCAAAGAAACCTTCACCCCGAACTGTGTTCCTTTGTTTGTATTCAACGGAACAGGCAGCAATGTGGTAGCATTGCAATTGATGACCCGCCCGTATCATTCTATCTTTTGCGCGGAAACAGCTCATATCTATGTAGATGAGTGTGGCTCTCCCGTGAAAATGACAGGTTGTCAGATTCGCCCGATTGCTACTTCCGACGGTAAACTTACCCCGGAATTAATGCAACCTTACCTGCACGGTTTCGGCGATCAGCACCATTCGCAACCCAGAGCTCTCTACATCTCCCAATGTACCGAACTTGGCACCATCTACACGCCCGAAGAGTTGAAACGCCTGACTGACTTTGCCCATCTGAATGGTATGTATGTACACATGGATGGAGCTAGAATAGCCAATGCCTGTGCCGCCCTGAATCTTTCCCTTAAAGAACTGACGGTAGATTGCGGAGTCGATATTCTTAGTTTCGGCGGAACGAAGAACGGACTGATGATGGGAGAGTGCGTGATTGTATTTAATAAAGACCTGCAATCGGAAGCCCGTTTCGTCCGTAAGCAATCCGCCCAGCTCGCTTCGAAGATGCGTTACCTCTCTTGCCAGTTTACGGCATACCTCACTGACGACCTTTGGCTGAAGAATGCCAGTCACGCCAATGCGATGGCTGCCAAACTTTATGCGGAATTGAAGCAACTGCCCGAAGTAACTTTTACCCAAAAAGCCGAGAGTAACCAACTATTCTTCACCATGCCCCGCCCGGTTATCGACCGGATGTTGGAGTCTTATTTCTTTTATTTTTGGAACGAAGAGAAGGATGAAATCCGCCTGGTAACTTCTTTTGATACGACAGAAGAAGATGTAGACGAGTTTATAAGACTTTTGAAACGTTAAAAAGGAAATTCAGGACAACAAAAGCGCCTGAAACTCTGTTGTAATAAGAAGTTTGAAACTAACTTTGTCCGCAAAGTTTTCTACTTCTTATGATTATGAATACTAGACAGAACAGGCTAATCATATTCGCGCTCTTGTTATTGACACAAACCCCATTGGGCGCGCAGCTGCATTCTACTAAAATTGAACTGCCGGAGGATTCTGTACCTGTAACCATGGAAGATTCTGTTCCGGCAAAGCGCAGCTTCTTTAAAAAGTTTCTTGACTACTTCAATGACGCCAATAAGGAGAAAAAGAATAAAAAGTTTGATTTCAGTGTGATAGGCGGTCCCCACTATTCCAGTGACACCAAGTTCGGGCTCGGACTGGTGGCAGCCGGATTATATCGCACCGATCGGATTGATTCGCTTCTTCCTCCCTCCAATGTCTCTCTTTACGGAGATGTATCGACGGTTGGCTTCTACCTGTTGGGAGTTCGTGGGAACCATCTGTTTCCACAAGACAAATACCGCTTGAATTACAATCTCTATTTCTATTCTTTCCCCAGCCTGTATTGGGGGCGGGGATATGACAATGGAGCCAACTCTGATAATGAAAGCGATTATAAACGTTTTCAAGCGCAGGTGAAAGTCGATTTTATGTTCCGGCTGGCAAAGAACTTCTACATCGGCCCGATGGCCGTATTCGATTATATCGACGGACGGGACTTTGATAAACCGGAACTATGGGAAGGGATGGCGGCACGGACCACCAATACCAGCCTGGGACTTTCCCTCCTTTATGATTCACGTGATTTCCTGACAAATGCATCTCACGGCTATTACTTGCGAATAGACCAGCGATTCAGCCCGGCTTTTCTCGGTAATAAATATGCGTTTAGCAGCACAGAACTGACTACCAGCTATTATCAGCCGATATGGAAAGGCGGAGTACTGGCAGGACAATTCCACACATTGCTTACCTATGGCGATACCCCGTGGGGATTGATGGCAACGCTGGGAAGCTCTTACTCCATGCGCGGATATTACGAAGGACGCTATCGGGACAAAGGAGCAATGGATGCGCAAATAGAACTCCGGCAACACGTCTGGAAGCGGAATGGAGTAGCAGTATGGGCAGGAGCGGGAACGATTTTTCCACGGCTCTCCGAGTTTACTCCGAAACATATTCTGCCTAATTATGGTTTCGGTTATCGTTGGGAGTTTAAGAAAAGAGTAAATGTACGTTTGGATTTAGGGTTTGGCAAACACCAGACCGGATTTATTTTTAATATCAATGAAGCTTTTTAAGAATATAAAGAATTGGTTGGAGAATCAGGAACATTTGTTTTATCTGTTCCTCTTCATCTTGATAGTACCCAACCTTGTGCTCTGTTTGACAGAGCCTTTACCGTTGATGGCAAAGGTGTGTAATGTGCTTTTGCCTTTCGGCTGTTATTATCTGTTGATGACTTTGTCGAAAAACTGTGGCAAGATGCTTTGGATTTTATTCTTGTTCCTGTTTTTCGGAGCCTTTCAGATTGTATTGCTTTATTTGTTCGGCCAGTCCATTATCGCTGTCGATATGTTTCTGAACCTGGTGACTACCAATTCGAGTGAAGCCCTGGAACTGCTTGATAATCTCACACCTGCCATTATTGCTGTCATCATACTCTACGTACCCGCCCTGATATTGGGGACCATTTCAATTGTACGCAAGCGGAAACTCACGGTAGAATTTATCCGCAGAGAACGGAAGAGAGCCTCCATAGTCTTTGGAATCTCCCTCCTTAGCCTTGTCGGAGCATATATGCAGGATCCGGGATATGAGTTGAAGTCCGATTTATATCCGCTGAACGTGTGTTATAACGTAGGTCTTGCCTTCCAACGAACCGCCTTGACGCAGAATTATCACCGTACTTCGGAGGACTTTACTTTCCATGCCCTGCCTACGCATCCGAAAGAGAAACGGGAAGTATACGTAATGGTCGTAGGAGAAACCTCCCGTGCCCTGAACTGGCAACTGTATGGTTACGAACGTGAAACAAACCCGCTCTTATCCCGGCAACCGGGTCTGATTGCTTTCCCGAAAGTGCTGACAGAGTCGAATACGACACATAAAAGTGTCCCCATGTTGATGTCGGACGCTACCGCTTGCAACTACGACTCTATCTATCATCAGAAAGGAATCATCACCGCTTTCAAAGAGGCAGGTTTCCGGACAGCCTTTTTCTCCAACCAACGTTACAACCATTCGTTTATCGACTTCTTCGGAATGGAAGCCGATACGTACGATTTTATAAAAGAAGATTCTGTCAGTTCCTCCTATAATCCTTCTGACGACGAACTTCTGAAATTGGTGGAGCAGGAACTGGCTAAAGGTGCGACGAAACAATTTATCGTGCTCCATACCTACGGTTCTCACTTTAACTACCGCGAACGTTACCCGTCGGAAAGTGCTTTCTTTACGCCCGATTATCCGATGGAAGCAGAAAGAAAATACCGGGATAACCTGGTCAATGCCTATGACAACTCCATTCGTTATACGGACGGTTTCTTGTCACGCCTAATCCGCATGTTGGAAAAACAGCAGATAGATGCCGCCATGCTCTACACTTCCGATCATGGTGAGGATATTTTCGACGATTCCCGTCATCTGTTCCTCCACGCTTCTCCCGTACCTTCTTATTATCAACTTCACGTGCCGTTCCTCATCTGGATGTCCGACAACTACCGTGAAACCTATCCCGAACATTGGAAAAATGCTGTGGATAATAAGGATAAGAATATTTCTTCCAGCAGCTCTTTCTTCCCGACCATGTTGTCTTTAGCCGGAATAGAAACTCCTTACCGGGATGATTCGCAATCTGTAACGGCTTCGCACTACGTCCTAAAACCGAGAGTTTATCTGAACGATCACAACGAACCCCGTCCGTTGGATGATTTGGGTATGAAGAAGCAAGACTTCCGGATGCTGGAAAAGAGGAATATCAAGTATTAAGTATTAGGTATTAATCCTTGTTAATTTCTGCATCCAAAAGCGGGATTGGCGTGTTATTTGCCGTATGATGTATGAACGATTAAATTCATAAAACATGGCCTATATAGATTATTACAAGATTCTTGGAGTAGACAAAAGTGCTTCGCAGAATGATATCAAAAAGGCTTTTCGTAAGTTGGCCCGAAAGTATCATCCTGACTTGAATCCTAATGACCCGAGTGCAAAGGATAAGTTTCAGGAAATCAATGAAGCCAATGAAGTACTAAGTGATCCAGAGAAACGTAAAAAGTATGATGAGTACGGAGAACATTGGAAACATGCCGATGAATTCGAAGCGCAGAAACGTGCACAGCAACAAGCCGGAGGCTATGGCGGTGCGGGAGGTTTCGGCGGATTCGGTGGTGCAGGTCAAGGTTTCTCCGACGGTAACGGAAGTTATTGGTATAGTTCCGATGGAGAGGGATTTTCCGGTGGCAATGCCAGTGGATTTTCAGATTTCTTCGAATCCATGTTCGGACATCGGGGAGGAAGAGGACAAGGCTCTGCGGGATTCCGCGGACAGGACTTTAATGCCGAACTTCATCTTTCCCTTCGTGATGCTGCTCAAACGCATAAGCAGATATTGACCGTCAATGGTAAACAAGTGCGTATCACCATCCCTGCCGGTGTAGCCGACGGACAGGTAATCAAACTGAAAGGCTACGGAGCCGAAGGTGTCAATGGAGGACCTGCGGGCGACTTGTACATTACGTTCGTGATAGCCGAAGACCCGGTGTTCAAACGCCTGGGCGACGACCTGTACGTAGATGTGGAAGTAGACCTTTACTCTGCTGTATTGGGAGGTGAGAAAGTAATCGACACGCTGGACGGTAAAGTGAAACTGAAGATAAAACCGGAAACGCAGAACGGTACGAAAGTCCGACTGAAAGGTAAAGGATTCCCGGTTTATAAGAAGGAAGGACAATTCGGTGACTTGATTGTGACCTATTCCGTCAAGATTCCTACGAACTTGACCGACAAACAGAAAGAGTTGTTCCGTCAATTACAGAGTATGAACTAAAATGAATGAGCATTATGCAGACCGAATTAATTATTGTCAGTGAATACTGTCACAAATGTCATATTGAGCCTTCATTCATCGATTTGTTGGAAGAGGGCGGTTTGATTAACGTACATACCGAAGGCGGCGAACATTATCTGCTTCTGTCGGAACTCCCGAACGTGGAGCGTTACAGCAGAATGTACTACGACTTATCCATCAATATGGAAGGGATCGATGCCATTCATCATTTACTGGAAAAGATGGAAGATATGAGACGCGAAATGAGTTCGCTTCGCAAACAACTTCTGCTGTACCGGGAACGGGAAATAGAAGATATGGACTGGTAAAAAAATAGAGCCTCTGTTTGACCTGAACAGAGGCTCTGATTCACTCAATCAGAGCCTCTGTTTTTTCAGGACGTTTGCATGGTTGTCAACTTATCCAATATACGTATAAATCTCTTCCAGATAGCGTGCGTCGATGGTGTCGAAACTATCCAGTTCATCACTGTCAATATCCAGCACTCCAACAACTTCACCTTGTTGGAGGATCGGTACTACTATTTCCGATTTCGAGTCCGAACTACAAGCAATGTGTCCGGGAAACTGTTCTACGTCAGGAACAATCAGTGTCCGGGCCTCTTTCCAGGCTGTGCCGCAAACTCCTTTGCCGAGGCGGATGCGGGTGCAGGCAATGGGACCCTGAAACGGACCCAGTACGAGTTCATCCTCTTTCACAAGGTAAAAGCCTACCCAAAAGAAACCGAAAGTCTGTTTGAGCGCTGCTGCAACGTTGGCAAGATTGGCTATGAGATCCGTTTCCGTACTTACTAAAGCGTGCAGTTGCGGAAGTAACTCCCGGTATTTCTCTTCCTTATTTCCTGTGCCGATGATTAAATTCTCTGCCATCTCTTTTCTATTTGATTTGGTTCAGGATGCTCGGGTCTTTTATCTTATCGTCTTCTGCAAAGAAGATAATCTTAGTCAATATCTCGGCTGTCTTCGGATCTTCATCTACAAAGGGCAGGAACAGGCGTCCGCGATTTTGCGAATGTACCGGAAGAACGGCAATTTGCGCGCCGCCTTCCTGATGGATTACGCCGCTGCCCAAATGGATATTGTACTTACCCAGTTTGCCTTCGATGTGAGCGAAACTTCCTTTTATCGTCACGTTCTTGAAATGGAACAACGGCATTGTCAGTTCCACCAGCACGCTGCGCATCTCGATGGTAGAGTGGCTGGTTTCCGGATCGACGCTTCCGGCATGGGCTACACTTACTGCTAAGTCTACGTCCCTCATCACTTCCGAGAAGATGACAGGAGGAATCTCCGAGATTTTCATCAGCTTGTAGTCCTTGCGGTTGTGGAAGCAGACATATTCTAACGTCGGAGCTTCGATGTCGGCAGGAGAGAACCAGTCTGCCATCGCATAGATGGTGGCGATGATGTTCTCTTTGTAATAGATCTTTTGCAAACCGTCTTCGTAGTCGGCTACCCAGCGACGGCCTTTCAGTACGGCAACCGTTTTCTGCGGTTGGATCTGATTGCCGGCGTAACGGCGGGATTGAGTGGCTTCCACTTCTTCCGGAGTCGGAACATAGAGTTCACGGAACACCTGTTTGAAAGGCTGGCGGATTGCTTTGTCGAACAGGAATTTCTGATAAGCATGCCAGTCACCACTTGCGTACAAGTCTGTGGGATGGGCGATGCGTAACTCGTCTTTCGGTTTTAACGGTAGGCAAACGGCATTCACAGTCACCAGCAATCCGTCGGTGTAGAAGCCCGTCTGTCCGTTACAGATAAAGACAAGATGTCTCAACAATGGCCAGATGACAGGGTTCTGCATCAACTTGCGCAATTCGCTTTCTTCAAAACGAGTACAGTCTTCCATCGCCTGTTTCAGCATCACGCGGGAGCGGGTGTACTGGTCTTTCAGTTTTTTGTGTACCGCTTTCAGTTCTTCTATATACGGATGCTTTTTCAGTTTGGCAGGCATACTGTTGAGCTCTTTGCCGTCTTTGATTTGTTTAATCTCCGATTTGCCTTCCTCGTTGATTTGCACGTACACTTCTACACCGTCTATCTCTTTGGGAGACAGGTAGGGGAGAAGTTCTTTGATTAGTTCCGTTTCCATGCTCCAGGTCAGACGGGTAACGTCTCCGTAGCCGGAGTTACGCGCCAGGTTTTGCAGGGCGATGTTTACCGCTTTCTTTTCGCTTTCCTGTCTTTGAGCACCGAACTCCTTACTCTCTTTCAGGAACTTTTGCAGGTATTGATAACGATCCAGCAGTTCTTTGTCCGGTTTCCGTCCCAATGGGATGAGGCCGTAGCTCATCAATAAGTCTTTGTTGCGTTTGGCAACTATTTCTTTCTTTACATCTGCTGCCTTCACTGCGCCGTTGGTGGCATCGGCAAACTTGCGGGCACGGGTATGGCTATTGCTGCATGAGATATATTTGGCGGCATTGTAGACCACTTCGAAGCGTCGTTTGCCAATTGTCTTAAATGCATCCCTGAACCAGTCGATATCAAAAGCACCTTCCCGCAAGTCTTCCACGTCGATAGGGGTGTAGCGGGCGATGATTGCTTTTTTCTTGTCGTCACATGTTTCATTGGTATGGGCGTGGAAATAATAGGCGGCACTTGTCAGTCCTTTCCAGCCTATTGCCTTTTCGGTTAGTTCAATCCATTGCGGAGCGAACATGGCGGCTTCTACCAGTCGTTCGTCACTGATTTCGGCTTGCTTCGCCAGTTTCTTCAGATTTTCGCTGGTATCTGTCGGTAGGGGATGGCAAGCATGGAGCAAGCTGCTCAATACGCCTCGTTTGGTGCTGCCCCAGTTGTAGCTGTCGCGTATGAAAGTATCTTTGCCGAATGCTTGCAGAATGTGGATAAATGTGTCCGCTCCATAAATATAACTTAGTTCTTCCGCAAGGCTGGTGACTTGTGTCTCGGAGTCTCCCCGTTTTAGTTCGATTTCAAGAATCCGGTCTACTATCTTCTGTGCAAGAGAACGGAAGAGAGAGAAATCGACGTTTTTGATGTCGGCGTATCTTTCTTTTTCCTTATTGAAACGAACGTTGTCGTTCAATACCGTGGTAATTGCCTTGATCTGGGTGGGCGAGCTGATGCGTCCCATCATTTCGCGGTATACTTCTTCTGTCGGGATGATTCCGAGCATCCATGCACGGGCGAAGTCTGTGGCATGAAGGTAAGAGTCTGTTTCTTCCAGTTCGGGTGTGTGTTCCATGTAGTTGGTGAGCTTGTAAAGTTGGTAGCGCACCGTGAAGTAGCGGATAAACAGATCATCACTCATGGGCTTTTGAGGCATTTCAAGCCAGAAGTTTACGAACTTGTTGTTATGTATCGGATAAACGATCTCTTTTTCTCCATATTCCAGTTTGTCCCGAAGCCATGCATGCTTGTTGGTGTACTGGCGGAAAATGTTTTTAGTATTCAGCAAAGGCAACAGTTGGAGCAGCATATTGACAGCCAATCGTTGGTAGACTGCTTCGTCTTTATACTCGTATGACAATGCTTCGATAATATCACTCATCTGTTCGTAGTACGGCATCTTGCGGAGTTCCTTCTGCAATCCGCGGTAAGTGATGCCGGCATACATCCGGTTGAC
Source organism: Bacteroides sp. (assembly GCF_052357945.1). Lineage (GTDB taxonomy): Bacteria > Bacteroidota > Bacteroidia > Bacteroidales > Bacteroidaceae > Bacteroides. The sequence continues at coordinate 50,484 of NZ_DAWCXD010000002.1, forward strand.
AAGCGGCTCGAAAGTGTTGCTTGATTTCTGGTCTGCCTTGATGTCTTCTTCATCCTCTTCATCGTAGTCGTCATCGTCTTTTGGGGCACCTGTCGATGCAAGCATGAAACTCATCATCAGTAATTTGTCATAGCTTCCGATCTCTTCTTCGTAGAAGGCCTTCCACAGTTCCGGGAAACCGAGTCCGCTCAATCCTCCGTAGTTGCTCCAGTTTATCAGGACACTGTTGCCTACCAGGCGTGCTTCTCCGTACCCATTCTTGAACTCTTCGTTCTTATAGATTTCGATGTATTTGCTTAGTTTTTTAAATACAAGTTTGGCCCTTCCGAAACAAATGAATTCGAATGCTTTTTTCACGTTGAATCCTTTATCTTGGGTAATTTCCGGCAGATTGACTTCAAGAGCCGGGTCGTACAGACCGAAGCCGTTATCTTTGGTATAGTGCTGTGCGGTGTTCTTTTCCGTTCCGTCGCCGATCAGAGATTCTATCAACACTTTTTCTTTCGCGTTCGGTTTCTGAATTTCTTTGACGGTGGGGATTAGTTCCTGATAGGTATCTTGCAGAAATTCTACGTTGTGAATAGTCTTCATCATATCCAATCCGGCCAGGCGGCGTTCGGCCACCTTGTCTGTTAGTAAGCGGCGGATACTGCCGGACAGTTGTTCTTTCGGCTGTTTCATCAATAGATTGATGGCGTTGATACGCATCTCACTATATTTGAAGCGCAGCAACTCTTCTACTTTCTGATTCTGTTCGGGCGACAAAGTCATCTCGGACAATACTTTGTAGGCTTCGTCACGAACGTCCTGCGAACGATCGCCCAGTGATTGCAGCACATATTCTTCCTGTAAATGGCTGGTCGGGGGATTTAATACGACACCGATATAGCCTGCCCGCATATAGGTATCCAAAGAAGGCAGACAAGTGCAAAGATCGTCTTTTAATGCAGAATCGTTGGTCATCCAGGTGATATACGCCATCTTGAGAACGATTTCCGAACGGGTGAGCTCTGCACTTTCCCATGGGAATACGTATGGAGAATAAATCTCTTTGGCAGAGATGGACTGATAGACGTTCTTCAGATAGTCATAATGACGGATCGCTTCTTCTTTGCTATCAAAATAATCATGGAGCGACGGGGCGTCCTTATGTCCTCCGTACCGGCTAAGATAGAGCCCGGACAGATACAGTGGCAGGATAGCTGCCACTACCGACGGTTCGTTATACCATTTTTCAAAAGCATCTTTACTGATGCGGTGGTTCATGCCGGAGTATTGCGTACAGCGTAAAAAGTAAAGTAAGGTCTGCACCTGATATTTGGCACCGTCTTTAATTATTCCCGGAACAAGTGCCTGGATTTCTTCCGTATTGTAGAATCCGATACTCCATAGAGCCAGATAAAGTTCGACCGTATCTTTGCTTTGAAGGGCTTTGCGTGCTTCTTCCCGGTCGTTCAGAAAACGGCGGATCAGTTCCACATATTTGTTGGTGATACGCTCGCTGCTGTCTTGTTCTCCGATACCCGTACAGACTGCAATGCCGCGTTTCACGGAGGCAAATCGTTGCAGGCCGTTGTCGCAGATCACCGAGAAAAGATGGAGATAACTTTCGGGGCATCCTTCGTCCATCGTTTCCACGATAGCCTGACGGAGACCTTCCTGCAGTTTGGCTGCCAGCAGTAACTTCCCTTCCAGTTCCAGCAACGGGCGGTAACCGCTCACGGCGATAGCCTGGAGATGTCCCTGGTTGAGGCGGTTGGCATTATTCTCGCTGGTCAATACGTTGTTGAGATATTCAATGACAGTTTGGTTGCCTTCTGCTATTTGGGCGGCCATCCAGTTTTGGCAGTTCATCGCATCCTTGTATGTTTCTATTTCTTCCGGAGTGTTTCCTCCGTTCAGTATGGCTTGTCCGCTGAATCCGGTGGCACGTAGTTTTAGAAATTCCGTCAGCGCATCTATGATGTGACTGAAATGCAGAAGAGGATTCGCCGACCGCTGTGACCGGCGCGAATATCCATGAGTGTACGGACACCGTGCTTTGAGCTTCAGATAGGTGTGGAACAGGTTGGCATATTCGTCTCCCAATAGATAACGGAGCACTTTGTTCAACTTTCCGTCGAAAAGATTGGCAACACTCTTTATCTTCTCTTCCTGAATAATATGTATGATGCAAGGCTCTAGTTTATCGCTGTATGTGCCATACCGGGTATCCATGTTGAAGTATTGCATAAATACATCCAACAGTGTCATTGTCTCTTTGTCTAAACTGGTTCTCTTTTTCGTTAACCTTTCCAGGTACGGAGCAATCCGTTTGTTTAATGCGTCATTATAAATGAGTCTCATGATTATTTTCGTTTTAAGTGTGTTTATAAGAAAATGATTACCAAAGTCTTCCCGACAGCATAGCCAATCGGATGAAGGTGATGGTAGATTCTTCTTTGAGTCCGGTGGGAGAGGATAAGTCTTCAGTTTCCGTATCGTCAATGAAGATACGGAAAATTCCGTCCTCGTAAGATTGCAGGGCATTGGTGATTGCTTCTACTTCTGCGGCAGGTTTGCCGTTATAGTTTACTGCAAACCCAACTTTGCCAGAAGTTGCTTTATTTTCCACTTCTTCCTGTGTGAGGTATTTCAGTACTTCGCTTTGTTGCAAGCGTTCATTATATTCACAGACTTGCCAACTGACGATGGCTTCAATCAACCCCTGTACATCGACAGGCGGAACAGGAAAGTCGACAGGAATCTTTTCGATATTGCACTTTCGCTTTCCTAACTGTTTGACTTGGACATATACTCTCATATTCTCTTTATTGGGTGATCTGAATACTTGATGTAATAGCATTCAGATCGGTTTCGGCTTCTTCATCATAGACAAGCATAACAATGGTAAAAGTTCGCTTCTTGCTTTCTTGGAAATAGTGTAATACAATTTGTTGTATGTCTTCTCCCGGTTCATCAGGAGCTCCGATGTGCAGAGGGTTTGTAGTTCTTGTCATGGATAGCCCGTTGATGTTGACATTGCTCTGCTTATAGTCTTCCGCTGGTTCTCCTTGTGCATTTCGCGGGAGAGTGAGCGATAACTTCTTGATATGTTCAAACTCTTTTTGTGTATCGTAGGTCAGAGCGGTAACCGTCAGTTGGTTGGCGCCGTTGACGAGCCTAAGCAACGGAGGTTCTGCGCTGGGAGTCAATCCTTTCGCTCCTGTTATTTTCCTCCAGTTGGTAGGATACTGGCAACTGAAATTTGTTTCTGCATCGTAATAAGAAAGCCATGTATCGTTATTACCTACCGGAACGTATGGAGGATACTGACTGGTAGAAGAACTGTTGGCAGTTTCCCTGCCTGATTGGTTACCGTTTTCGTTTTCTTCTTCCAGTTCACCATTCAGATAGGCTTCTACAATACCGCTTTCCCATTCGCCGCGTATGTCCTGATAAAGAGGGGGAACGTTCTTGCAAAGCATCAAGAAGCTGAACAGGAAAATACAAAAGATACCAAGCTCCCCAAGGATTGAAACGGTGCGTTGCGCATCGGCTTTTTCAAATTTATAGCTGCATACATAGATGATTCCCAGTAGGAAACCGCTTAATAACCCGCCGATATGTGCAGCGTTATCAATCCCGGCTTTCATGCCATAAACCAGATTGTAACCGACAAAAATAAGGATACTGGTCAATAACGTTTTCCGTTGTTCCTTTGCGATGCGATGGAAGAACAGGAAGGCGAGGAATATACCGTAGAGTCCGAAGATGGCTCCGGAGGCTCCGGCACTGATTGTCTCTCCGTGCATATAAAGACTGAATACCGCCGAGCATAATCCGGTCAGTAAATAAGACATGAACATCCGACGGCTTCCTATCAGTCCTTCCAGTAGAAGTCCTACGTACATGAAAGCGTACATATTCATCAGGAGATGAAAAGCACCGATATGTATGAAGTTGCAGGTCACTGCACGCCACCAGTCGCCTGTAAGGGTCAGCGGTCCGAAGTCGGCTCCCCATTTCAGCAGTGATAAGGTGGAAGGAGACATGATTCCCACTCCGGATGCAATCATCACAATAAATACAAGGATGTTGAGGTCTATCAGGATAGGCGTTGCCATAAAACCTTTGCGGGGAATAAAGAACGACCAGAAAGAGTTCCTCTTCTTTTCTTCCTCCAGATAGGCTTTCTCTTCTTCTGTGAGCGGACGGTTACACTCTTCCTCGAAATCTTTTGCCTTTTGGGTTAGCTCTTCCGGGGTAAGGGATGTTTTTATTTCTTCCATCGTCTCGCGTAGCTTTTGTATATTTTTTCTGTTCTTTCCATAGTCTACAAATTGTACGGAAGAGGATTGGCTGCGCACAGCTACTTCTCCGTCGCTTCCCGGTTCTATGGTGAAGGTTATTTCCTCTCCATGAGAATACATATTGAACGGGACTTCGAATCGTGCTCCTTCCGGAGTGACTTCCTCGATATTCCACTCCAGCTTTTGCGAAGCTTCGAGAGCCAGTATAAGGATTTCTGTTTTTGATAAACCCGGTAAATGCAGTTTGTCGTTATATGAAGGTTTGAGTGCCATATTTCTATTCTTATATAGAGTCGTCGATTAAAAATTACTTATCTCACTGACAAATGTATAGAATAATAATGAAAAATAATAGAATGTGACAAATAAAAAAGCATCCACTTCCTAAGAAGGGATGCTTTTATGAGATTTGATAGAGTATTTATTACTTTTTGTAGAATGCCAAGTCTTCTTTATCGAAGTTTTCGATGAAGTTTGAGTGCTTTTCTACTTCCGCTTCTGCATAGTTCAAATATACATGTGCAGATTTGGAGAACAGTTCGGAAGCCTTGCTGGCATCTTGAATCAATAGGTGACACATGATAATGTCAGCAGCCATTTCCACCAGTTTACGAGCGGTGAAATCAAGTAATTCCTGATCTTGTACTTCTTTCACTGCATTGGTGCTTGCTTCGAATTTGTCAGCCATCTTTTTCAGACGAGACATCAGCGGTTCCATTTCCGGTGAGCAAGGAATGGTTTCGAACTCGCGGATGGTAGCGATGTACGAACCATTGGTTACGTAACGGATAGCGGCTACTGTCTGCAACTGGGTAGTTCCTTCGTAGATGCTGGTGATACGTGCGTCGCGATAGATGCGTTGGCAAGCATATTCCATCATGAAACCTGAACCGCCGTGAATCTGAATACAGTCGTAAGCGTTTTGGTTCGCATATTCAGAGTTCATACCTTTAGCCAGCGGAGTAAAGCTGTCTGCTAATTTAGCATATTTCTTTTGTTCCTGGCGTTCTTCCGGAGTCAGTTTACGTTCGCGGGCGATGTCGTCCAATGCTTTGTAGATGTCTACGTAGCGAGATGTTTGATACAGTAAAGCACGTCCGGCATCCAGTTTGCCTTTCATGATAGCCAGCATGTCATACACAGCCGGGAATTCGATAATTGCTTTTCCGAACTGCTTACGGTCTTTAGCGTATGCCAAACCTTCATTGTAAGCTGCCTGGCTCAATCCTACAGATTGTGCGGCAATACCCAGACGGGCACCGTTCATCAGAGCCATTACGTATTTAATCAAACCGAGTTTGCGGTCACCGCAAAGTTCAGCTTTTGCATTCTTATATACCAATTCGCAGGTAGGAGAACCGTGGATACCGAGTTTGTTTTCGATACGACGTACGTTCACGCCACCCTGACGCTTGTCATAGATGAACATAGACAAACCACGACCGTCTCTTGTTCCTTCTTCCGAACGTGCCAGTACGAGGTGAATATCCGCGTCACCATTTGTGATGAAACGTTTCACACCGTTCAGTAACCAGCATCCGTCTTTTTCGCTGTAAGTAGCTTTCAGCATAACAGATTGAAGGTCGGAACCAGCATCCGGTTCTGTCAAGTCCATTGACATCGTTTCACCTTGGCAGATGCGTGGGATAAAACGGCTGTGTTGGTCGGGATTGCCAAACTCATAAAGAGTTTCGATACAGTCCTGCAATGACCAGATGTTTCCGAAACCTGCGTCGGCAGCAGCCACGATTTCTGCACACATGGTGTACGGGGTGATCGGGAAGTTCAGACCGCCGAACTTACGTGGCATGGTCATACCGTTCAAACCGGCTTTCACCATTGCGTCCAGGTTTTGTTTGGTTCCTGATGCATATTCTACGCGACCATTGGCACAGTGAGGACCTTCTTCGTCTACACCTTCTGCGTTAGGGGCAATGATTTCTCCTGTGATTTCTCCGGTAATCTCCAACACTTTGTCATAAGAGTCTACAGCATCTTCGAAGTCCAGCGGAGCATAATCGAATTCATCTTTATCTCTGTAATTGCGTTCTTTGAGTTCGCAAATACGTTTCATCATCGGATTGTTCAAGTGAAACTTGAGTTCCGGTATGTCTGTATAATAATTAGCCATCTTTCCTTACTTGCTATTTTGTTTATAATACTTAATCATCTTCGGCACAACTTCTTCGATAGTTCCGTTGATTACGTAATCGGCAATCGTGTTGATCGGAGCATCCGGGTCGTTGTTGATGGAGATGATGATACCACTTTCCTGCATACCGGCGATATGCTGAATCTGTCCGGAGATACCGCAAGCGATGTAGAGTTTCGGACGAACCGTAACACCTGTCTGACCGATTTGGCGGTCGTGATCTGCAAAACCTGCGTCAACAGCAGCACGACTGGCACCTACTTCTGCGTGAAGTTCTTTTGCGAGGTCGAACAACAGGTCGAAGTTCTCTTTCGAGCCTACACCGTATCCGCCGGCTACGATAATCGGAGAACCTTTCAGGTTGTTCTTTGCCTTTTCTACGTGGCGTTCGATTACTTTCACTACATAGTCCGTATCAGCTACGTACTTTTTCACATCGTGACGGATCACTTCTCCCTGATAGTTCGGAGAGAGGATTTCTTTCTTCATCACACCTTCGCGAACGGTTGCCATCTGCGGGCGGTGTTCCGGGTTCACAATCGTAGCAACGATGTTACCGCCGAAAGCCGGACGGATCTGATACAACAGGTTCTTGTAAGTCTTGCCTTCTTTCTTGTCTTCGTGGTCACCGATTTCAAGTGAAGTACAGTCGGCAGTCAATCCGCTGGTCAAAGCAGAAGAAACGCGCGGACCGAGGTCACGACCGATTACAGTAGCACCCATCAGACAGATTTGCGGCTGTTCCTCTTTGAAAAGGTTCACCAGGATAGCTGTGTGAGGAAGTGAAGTATAAGGGTAAAGTCCTTCGCCGTCGAAAACGTGAAGTTTGTCTACTCCGTAAGGAAGGATTTGTTTTTCAATATCTTTGAGGCCGGTTCCGGCAACCACTGCTTCGAGCTGACAGTTCAACTGGTTGGCTAACGAACGACCTTTGGTCAGAAGTTCGAGGCTAACGTCTAAAACGTTACCTTCTTCTATTTCGCAATATACAAATAAGTTATTCATGATTATCCGATGGTGTGGTTAGCTAATAGTTCAACAATCAGGTCTTCCACGTCACGGTCGCTGCCGCTGATGGTTTTGCTCTCTTTAGCCTGGAACACGATGTTCTGGATGGCTTTCACTTTTGTCGGCGAACCGGACAGACCGCATTGTGCGAGGTCACCGTTTACGTCGGCTACGCTCCATTCTGCCAGATTCAGATAATCGCGCTTGTCGTACAGGTCTGTATAGTCAAGATTGCCTTGCTGTTTTTCAGTCACAGTTTTGGCATGTTTGTATTTCTGAACCAATTTAGCGTTACGCGGACGGCAAGGAGCTGCAGAACCGTTGACAGTAATCACGATAGGCAGCGGGCCTTCTACAGTTTCAACACCACCGTCGATGTGACGTTTCACCTTAATCTTACCATCGCCCACTTCCAGAATTTCTTCTGCGTATGTGATTTGCGTCAATCCCAGCTTTTCTGCTACCTGCGGACCTACCTGTGCCGTGTCACCGTCGATTGCCTGACGGCCACCGATAATAATGTCATACTCACCGATTTTGCGGATGGCAGTGGCAAGTGCGTAAGACGTAGCCAGTGTGTCTGCACCAGCGAAAGCACGGTCAGTTAATAAGTAACCGTTATCTGCACCACGGAAAAGTCCTTCACGAATAATGTCGGCTGCCCGTCCCGGTCCCATTGTCAGAACGGTTACGGTAGAGCCTGGATGAGCATCTTTCAATCGGAGAGCTTGCTCGAGAGCATTCAGGTCTTCGGGGTTGAAGATGGCGGGGAGTGCCGCGCGGTTAATCGTTCCGTCGGCTTTCATGGCATCTTTCCCAACGTTACGTGTGTCGGGAACTTGTTTTGCCAATACAACAATTTTCAAACTCATGCTATAAATTTTAGTATTAGTATTTCTACAAGTTAGCAGCCAGTAGTCAAGTAGTAATCTCTTGCTATCCAAACTATCCGGTTAACTATCAGCGTGCAAATTTACTCAAACACTTGGTTCTGACAAGAAATCCGAGTAAAAAATGCACAGGTTTAAGAATTTTGAGCAAAATAGGAGGGTTTTTATAGATTTAATTCAGGGTTGACAAGGCGTTTATGAGGAGGGGTGTCCGAAAAGGATCCCTTGATGAATTCCGGATTATTTGATAAGTTCATAATAATGTGCGTTCATGAAATTATCATTCTTGAAAATAGCCTTTTGCATAATTCCTACTTTCGTGAATCCCACTTTCTCTAATACCCGCATGGATGGGGAGTTATGCTCAAATACGACTGCGAATACACGTATTTTATCAGTGTGTTCGAAATAATAGTTGATAGCTTTTTTCAGGGCGTCAGTAACGATTCCCTGGTTCCAGAAAGGTTCTCCAATCCAGTAGCCCACTTCTGCACTAAAACGTTCTACATCCGTAGCGGGTATAAAACCGATATTTCCGACTGCTTCTCCGTTTACCTCAATGCAGAAATCATGAATGTTTTCTTTTGCTTGTACCATAGCGAGAAAAACGTTAGCATCTTCCTGGCTATAAGGATAGGGGAGACCGTCACGACAGTTATTCCAAATATTCTTGTTATTGAGATATTGGGCTAATGATGCTGCATCTTCGGTTTGCCAAGTACGGAGAGTATAGTTTTTCTTCTGCACGATAATCTCTGTTTGCTGTACCATATTATCTATTATTTTATGTTACTAATTAGATTTTCTCCATAGCCTGATAAGACTATCTTGATTGCCTATTATCTTTTCGTATGACTATAGTTATTCGTAAGGATAACTATAGTCTCCCTTTCGTATAACTATAGTCATACGCAAGAGAAACTATAGTTATACGAAATAAGATTGCCTAACGAACTATATCCTGGCAGGCAAACGGCGAAATAAAAATGCCTATAGGAATCATTTACTGTAATAAAGCAAATGATTTAGTTCATAATTGCACCTTATTCTAATTTTATGGAGAGAGTCTCTATTCTTTTATTGTATACCAATTTCTGCTAACCCCATCGGTTCACCGTCATGTATCATCCGTGTTGCTTTCAGTTGGACATAGCGGGCGTTTACCGGAGTAAAGTAAACCGATTGCAAAATCGGATTGCTCTTTATATTGGAAAATTCATCTTTGGCTACTAGCTGGTTGACAGCATTGTTGTCCGTACCTACAGATATTTCGTAGGCCGCAATCACCCCTTTATTATATTCACTCTGGTCGGGGAGATAATGGAAGGAGGTAATTGTGCGTTCCTCTCCCAAATCAATCAATAATGTATTTCCGTTGATGAAGCAGGTGGTCTGATTGTTTTTATCCATACATTTCTGTGCTTCCTCCGCATCTACTCCAACGAGCGTGAACGGATAACTCTTCAACTCTTCTGCTTTTGCAGTATATGTATCGGAAGTCTCTCCTGCATAATAGGCTTCTATGTTATTGATACAGAGGCAAGCTCGCGAATCTGTAAAACGGACACGGATCTTATCTGTGGTGACTGTCTCGAAACGAAGAAGGCGTTTATATCCGATAGTGGTCGTTTCTTCATTCAATTTTACCGGAAGCCATTCGCCTTCCTGGTTGTATTCTACAACGAATGATTTGACACGTTGCCCCAGAGGTATATATTCCTGTAACATCATGCGGTTAATCTTTTCCGTTTGAGGCAGGGCAAACTCGATGGTGGCAGAGTTGACACCGTCATTGGTAGCCCAATAAGTATCATACTCACCATCGGTCACCGCTTTTGCAGAGAATGTTTTTCCCCGTTCGTCCGATGCTTTGGGAGAAAGTCCGGCCAATAGGTTGTGTGCCAGTTGCTTTTGTACGTTCTGGTGGAAGTTTACGGCGTTGGCTGAGTCTGTCGGATGAATCAGTCCGTCACGATCGACGGGGAAGTTGAGTAACAATGTTGCGTTATGACCTACGCTACGGTAATACAGATCAGTCAATGCATCTGCTGTTTTCACACGGTCGTCTTCTTCCGGATGATAGAACCATCCCGGACGGATGGATACATCACATTCTGCGGCTACCCATTGGTTGCCGTCGGCATGGCCATATTGCAATTCACGATATTTGGGGTAACCTGGATAAACTTCTCCGGCACGGAGAAAAGACCAGTTGGTAGCTCCTGCAAATCCGTTTTCGTTACCTACCCAACGGCAGCCCGGACCTCCATCCGAGAAGATAACAGCCTGTGGTTGCAACTCGTCGATCAACTTATAGGCTCGCGGATAATCGTAATAAGTTTTGCGGTCGATAGTACGGCTGTCTTTTGCTCCGCCATACCAGCCGTCTCCGCCATTGGCACCGTCAAACCAGATTTCAAAAACATCACCATAGTTGGTTAATAGCTCGTTGAGTTGTTTATAGAAGTATTCTACGTATTCGGGAGAACCGTAGTTGGCTTGATGCCTGTCCCAGGGAGACAGATAAACTGCGAATTTAATGCCGTACTTCTTGCAGGCATCCGATAGTTCGCGAACGATGTCGCCTTTTCCGTCTTTATACGGGGTGTTGCGGATACAATATTCTGTCAGGTGAGTAGGCCACAGGCAGAATCCGTCGTGATGTTTGGCTGTCAGGATTACTCCTTTCATTCCGGATTTCACAAAGGTTTGTACCCATTGCTCGCAATCCAGGCGGGTAGGATTGAATGTTTTAGGATCGGAATCACCGTATCCCCATTCGCGGTCGTTGAATGTGTTAAGTCCGAAGTGTACGAAAGCGTATGTTTCCATTTTTTGCCATTCTACCTGCTTGGCTTCGGGAATGGGCAGGATAGCTTCCGGTGCTTTGACCGAATTACAGGCACTTAATAGAAGGAGGCCTGCTCCGAAAATAAGAATGTGTTTTTTCATGGGGGTAATTTATTAGTTAATAATTGAGTGTAAGAATCATCTACAACGTAATTCCGAATACAAAATAAAGTTGCTCTTCATAGGGGTTGGCTATTAGCTTTCCGAATATGGGCAGAGAGAAGTTGGACGTTATTTTGATTTCTTTCGTTGCGGATAATCCGATATTGACTACATTGAATTTGTCGGAGTACATACTTTCCCAAGGGGTAAAACCTGCTTCGACACTCATGTTTACATCTTTCACGCTGAACGGATAACTCAATTCGCAATAGCTGGACCAGGCACGTTTTCCGTTTTCACGGTAGTCGTTTCCGGCAAAGGTGGTGTACCAGCTGACTGATAATGGAAATTTCTCACTAAGCATATATCCGGCTCCTACTTCAAAAGTATGTCCGGTGGAATGTGAATTGTAATTGAAGTATTTGAAAGGTTCTTCTTCTGTTTGGGTAAAATAGTTGTTGGCGTAGAGAGTCAGGTTTTTGTATTCGTACTCCAGTGACAAGTCTATCTCATTATTCTTTTTACGAAATTCGGTAGAACCCCATGCATAGACGGTCAGGCCTTTCCAGTTGAGGCCGAGTGAGGGTTGCACACTTGCGTTGCCGCTGTCCATACCACGCCAGATGTAGCTACTTACAAAATCTGCGGTTACAAAAACTTCTTGTGCCTGTGCAAAGGCTGAACATAATAAGATGGCAATAAGTAGGATTTGTTTTTTCATTTTATCGACTGTTTTTTCTCGTTTTCGCGGGGTAAAGATACGCAATATATAGATAAATGATGACAGATGAGGGAAAAAAGAAAGCGGCTGCATCGTGCAGCCGCTTCTGAATCGGTTGTAAATTCTAGAAGTTATTTAGAATGTAATATCCATCTTAACTACAAACGTGCGTGGAGCGGCAACTGCCATCGGGCGGTAGCTGTATTCTTTATTTAACAAGTTGTTGACCATAAACTGAAAAGCTACCTCTTTGGACGCTTTTACTCCAAGGCGCATATCCACAGTGGCGTAGTCCGTATTATGTTTTTTCCAATAAGTAGCCAAAGTCTCTCCTTTAGAATAACCGAAAGCGATGCCGCGAACGTAATCCATCAAGTCGAGTTGTGCTTTCGGACGTTCATCCATCATCAGGTAATCCACTGCGAGGATTTTACTCTTCCAAGCAACGTTTGCACCCAGATTGATACGTTTCCACTGGAAATCTACCGTCGCTTTAAAACTGTGTTTCGGACGATACTTCAAATACTTTCCGGTGTTCGATTTTTCTTTCATTTGAAGGGGATCGGTATAAAGATCTTCCGCATCATTGCGTTCCTTATAATCCGCGTCGCGGGGTTCGGTGTATACATATCCTAAGTTATAGAACAACTTTGTGTTCTTATTGAAGTTATAAACACCGTTTGTTGATATTTCCACTCCGTAGATTTGTGCTTTCGATACGTTATGAAACTGTGCTCCGATTCCGAAACCTTGACCGCCGGTTATCATCCGGATGGCATCACTGATGCTGTTAATCATCGTATAGTCCGAATTATTGAATAGTCCGAACTGGAATTCGACCATATCCTTATATTGTGTATAGAATCCTGCAACATCTACAAATCCCTGGAAATTGCCAATCTTATACCCTTGCTTGAATCCCAATTCCGCATTAAACCCTTTTTCCGGTTTGATATCCAGATTCGGGTAAACGCCGACTCCTCCAATATCCTTGCGCAGGTATTTCTCGTTGATGGACGGGTTACGGTAACCTTGTCCGAAGCTGGCACGGATAAAACTGTAATCAGCCAACTGATAGTTCAGTCCGGCACGGAACACGGGGCGGAATGGAACTTTAGTTCCGAATATCTTTGTTTCTGCTTCACGATGGTGATTGTTTACACGATAGTATTCGGCACGTACGCCGGCAGATACGCTTAGACGATCCCAAAAACGTTGGTCGTACTGGAAGAAAGCAGCTATGTTATCGCTTTTGTAGACTTCGTCCATGATGGCCGAATTATACCGTACATGCTCATAAGTGGCTCCGGTAGTGATTTGTGCACCATTGTCCCATTTCTTGTTGAACTGATAATCGAGATAATAGTTAGTGCTTTTATCAGTCTGCGTCTTAGGAGTGTTTCGTGAAGGATTGAGTACGTCGGACACCCAGGGAATCAGGTCACCAGGCAATTGTCCGTTCGTCAGTCCTCCCAAATCACTGGGTAGTCCGTTGTCCATCACCCAGGAAATCAGATCACAATAATCGGCAGTTGTCGCGTTAGGGAAGATATTGCCTAATGAAGTGAATACTCCATTCATGGCGTCTTCCAGATTACCATTGATTAGTCCTGAACCGATTCCCACCAATGCCGGATAGAGCGAGCTGTAATCACCGCCTGCAATATTCTGTATCGTTTGGGCATCTGTCCCCATATTGCCCAGAATATCCATGATGGATGCTCCCTGGGTAGGACGTACGATATTGTCGGCACTATAATAGAAACGTCCCTTGATCTTATGTGACGTACCGTTTTCCGGATTCACGTAGTTGACAAACGGGTCGATATGGAAATTATTATCTTCCCTGCCCATGTTGGTGAAAGGAGAGGGCTTGTACACCTCTGTCGGTGAACGCCAGATAAAAAAGTCACCATATTGATTAGACAGGAAATCGATATTAAAACCATAGTTCAACAGTTTCATTCCCATGTCCGGTTGGTGATAGGTTAGGTTACCTCCCATGCGGAAACGTTTGTTATATCCTTGCTGGCGGTATCCTTCATCGGTGAAAAGATTGAGGCTGCCACTGACGTCGAAATTACCGATACGACGGGCATGGGAGAGATCGAATCCTTCGTAAATCGGATTACGCACACCACTAAGAAGATTTCCGCGCAGAATCGGTTTGACCGAATATTTATCTTCTTTCCAGAAATTCTTGTCACTCCATTGGTATTCGTCATTCTCCGCATCACCATAGATACCGAGATATGCGCTGAAACGTGTTTTCGGAGCTAACCCCGGACGTGCGGTGCGGATATTGATGATACCATTCAAAGCCGATGAACCATATAAAACAGAAGAGGCTCCTTTGATTACTTCAATCTGCTCGATATTCTCCAAAGGTACGGTGTTCCAGTTGATTTCGCCTGTCTTGGGATTCAGGGTACTCATACCATCCACCAGAATCTGACTGCGTGCACCTACTCCGTATGTCCATCCGCTACCACCACGTATGGAAGGTTGTTTGTCTACAATATCCACTCCCGGAAGAGTGCGGAGGGTAGACGATATATCTGTTGGTGCCTGGCGGGCAATGTCACCGGCTTTCACTACATCCATGGAAACAGTGACATTACTCAATTTCTGTTCAAAGCGTCCGGCGCTGACCACGACTTCCTCCAATAGTTTGGTGCTTTCTTTCATGTAGACGTTTTTGGTGATTACCTCACGTCTGTCGATTACGATCGGCATCAGTACATCTTCGTAGCCCACATAACTGAATACGAGATCGACACCCCCTTCGGGCAGCTTGATTTCATAAGCCCCATGAATGTCGGACACTACTCCTTGATTACCCTGTAACTTATACGTAACGGCTGCTCCCACCAATGGCTCATTGGTATTTGCATCATATATATGTCCTTTCAGCGTTTGGGCAAAACTACTCCCAAGGCTGGTGAAGCATAGTAGCAAAGTTAGAATATATATTTTCTTCATTGTTTTCTTTTTTGATATTCATAGTTGATGTTTATTCTTGTGGCAGAAGATCCAATCCTAGGTCAATAGTATTGGCTGCATTCCATAAAACCGGCAGACCGTTTTCGTCATTTCCCATGAGAAGTCCGAGCAGGTTTTTAAATACAGTATTGTTAGCCATGCTTTCCGGCAACATTCCTTCCACTATCGGTTGCAGCCCGGGCAATAATTGAATGAAAGCAGTTGTCGACTCTTTGGTTAAGTAAAGATGGGTATGTCCGTCTTCCTCTTCTATATGAAAGATAATTCCTTCAGTCAGTAAGTAGAATACCTGTTGGAAGCTCGCCGTATCCATACTGGTTATGATACCGAGCAGTGGATTGTCGATCATGGAGTTCACGATTCCGAGCAACAGTTTCAGTTGCACAGGATTGGATTGGGCAAGAGCTTCCATAATTCCGGAAACCAGTCCTGAATCGATAGGAGTTTCACCGTCCTTGGTTGCCAGACTGATAATTGCCGGTAAGTTCAGGTTTATTTTAAGTTTACCGCTCTCCTCTGTCCAAGTGATTAGATTAATAGGTGAAGTGGTCCATGTACGGTCTGTCAATGCATTATTGATATCTTTTTCTGTCAGTAAGCCGATCATAAACTTGGTGACAAATGTTGCGATGGTACCGACATCTTTATCCGGATCTATGTTATTGATCGGTACGCTGCCGATGTAGACCGGACTCGTCGTATAATTGGCTACAAGGTTACCGTCGGGTTGTAGGGTGATTGTTTGAAGAAGTTGCGGTATGAAATAGCAAAGTGCATTTTGAATCAGTTTCATCCTTAAAAACAGTGTACTGCCCGCTTTGGTTAGTTCCACGTCATCCAGATGGACATAGAATCCTCCGGTTAAGATTTCATTCGTTTCTTTCCATATATACTGCCCTCCGCTGTAGGTGACAGTCATTTTCTTTCCTTTAGTGAAATTGGATACGCCATAACTTTTCTCCCATTTACTTTGCGGCATTACCACGTCCAGGTCCAGTTTCATTGTTTTTGGAGTGATGGCACCGCTGTATGTCACGGTTGCTCCTCCCATCGTGATGTTCTTGCCGCTAAATGTATAAGAGTCTTCCTGTTCGCACAGACTGATTGGAAGAGGAGTTTGTTTCTCTCCCGGGATAATGTCATTCAGTGTCAAGGTTCCTTTTTCACTGTCTTCTGTTTTAAAGTCGACAGTTTTTCCAACGAGTTTTTCCCCGCTGTAGGTCAGGTTTAAGTTCGCCGGTTTGATGTATGAGCCATACTCCTGGCAGAGTTCACCCGGCCAGAATAGCTTGTCATTATAGGTTTCCTCGCAAGATGTAAGGAGGAAAGCCGTACAAGCTACATAAAAAAGTCTTTTTAAAGTTCTCATTCTCTTCTAGGTTTTATTTCAACATATTTATTAAAACAATGCAAAGTACGGCTAATAGGTGACTGCCGTCAAGCTCCATTCTTGGGATTCAATATTCTATATTTGCTATTTTCTTAAATACAATCCTAATAAAGAAGAAAACAATGTTCTATTTGTAAGATATAATATACCATTTTTGAACTTGTTGTCCGGAATCCGGATGGAATGGATATTTTTGGTAAACTAAAAAAGAACTGACGATGACAACGAACGAATCCTTTCCTAAATTTGACCTTCCGGTTGACTTTATAGCAGATGACAGTATCACCGGAGATATCTTAAACTACTATGGTAATTTCCCCTGTAAAATAAAAGCCGGTGTCTTTGTGCTTTGTACGGAAGGGATGGTCAGAGCTACCATTAATTTGCTGGAGATTGTCATTCGTAAGAATGATTTCATCGTTGTTCTTCCTAATTCATTCATTCAGATACACGAAGTTTCGTCTGATACCCGTATTTCTTTTGCCGGTTTCTCGTCCGATTTTATGCTTTCGGGCAATTATGTGGAAATCCTGCTGGACTCTATGCCTATGATATTGAACAGTCCGGTCATTTCTCTGCAAGACGATGTTGCCGGCTTATACCGGAATGTATATCTTTTATTGATTCGTGCTTATACACTCCCACATTCATTAGAAAATAAAGAGATCATCCGTTCCGTACTGGCTATTTTTTTGCAGGGGACGAAAGAACTGTATAAACGCTATGGCAAAAAGTTCGATGAACCTTTGCGAAGAGAGCAGGAGTTGTACAGGCAGTTCATACAGTTGCTGATGGCTCATTATACCAATGAACATGAAGTGGCGTTTTATGCGAAGAAGTGTGGAGTTACTGCGGCACATTTCTCAAGTGCCATTCGCAGGGCAACCGGATACAGTCCGTTGGCAATCATTACAGAGATAATTATAATGAATGCGAAGGCCCAATTGAAAACCACCCGGTTGCCGGTGAAAGAAATAGCTTTCTCGTTAGGCTTTAACAATCATTCTTTTTTCAATAAATACTTCCGTAAAAAGGTGAAGATGACTCCGCTGGAATATCGCGAGAAATAAATCTGCGTCTGCTTAAAATTGGACTATACTTAAAATTGGACTATACATAAAAATGGGATGTTTTATACATTCTCCCTGCTGTCAATCAGAGCCGGTATGCAAGAGGTTGATAAAAAATCGCTTAAATGTGTATCAGGGAAATGCGAAAAGACAGCGCTTTGCTGATGGAAGATTCTTTTGGTACTTATTTGCTTTCAGAGTCGGAGTAAATGAATGATTCTTTTCCTATTATATAGCTATTTGCTATATAAAGAATTAATGGATTCTGAAGTGAAATAACTTGGAAATGGCTCTTATTTTAGCCCAAAA
Organism: Bacteroides sp.; assembly: GCF_052357945.1. Lineage (GTDB taxonomy): Bacteria > Bacteroidota > Bacteroidia > Bacteroidales > Bacteroidaceae > Bacteroides. The sequence continues at coordinate 68,271 of NZ_DAWCXD010000002.1, forward strand.
ATCCTTTCCCACCGATGAAAGCTGGCTTGGTCGGTGAGCAAGGATGCGTTCCTTACCGACCAAGGATACCTTTCATTAAAAGAACGGACGTTTTCATACAATGAAAAACGGTCTGTTTATCCTTTATTTATGCATAATAAGGGGTGTGATGTGCATATTCTTGCACTAAATTATGCATTTTATTTTCTATTTGATTCGATTCATGGCCATTGCTGAATAATAGAATCTTAAAAATAGAACAGAACTGTTTATTGCTGTAATACAGTCGATTCACCGATAAGAATCCCCCGTTCATTGATTTTTTTTCCTTTTTCTGCTTCTCTGTCATACATTTGTTACAGTATTGTAACACTTGCTACTCTAATCCCCTATGAATATGAACGAGACATGTAATGTAACCACCGCACTTTCCGCTTTCTCCTCCATTTCTTTGGAAGAGATGAGTACCATCCGTTTGATGAACCGTACCGACACAAAGTATATCGTTTCACTCTCTGCTCTGATGGACGTATTGCAGCGGTCAAGTAACCGTTATCGTGTGCAGGAGGTGCAGGGAGAGCGGAATATAGTTTATCACACTACCTATCTCGATACTCCCGATTACGCCATGTATCTGGCTCATCAAAACGGAAGAGTGATCCGTGAGAAAATCCGTGTAAGGACGTATGTCTCTTCCGGTCTGACTTTCCTGGAAGTGAAAAATAAGAATAATAAAGGGCGGACAGATAAAAAGCGGATCCGGGTACAGGGAGTAAACTCGTTGCGTCAGGATGGAGGAGAAGAGTTTCTTCGCAATTATGCCTGGTATGAGTTGTCTACCTTGAAACTTCTACTGGAAAATCATTTTCATCGTATTACATTGGTGAATAAGTCAATGACAGAACGGCTGACCATCGATACCGGTGTGCATTTCCATCATCTCATAACCGGAACAGAAGCAAGACTGGAAAATCTTGCTATCATAGAACTGAAGCGCGACGGGAGAACTTATTCACCCATCGGTGAAATACTGCGCGAACTACATGTGCAGCCTTCGGGAATTAGTAAATATTGTGTGGGAACCGTACTCACAGCCGGGAACTTAAAATATAATCGGTTTAAACCCAAGTTGAGAATGGCACAGAAGATAGCAAAGAAGCAACTAATGAATATTTAATATAAAGCCTGAATAATATGTTTGATGAACTAAGTGATATTACATTAATAGAAACACCATTGATGGATAGTGCGGGTTTCCTGGAATTGTTGTTGCGATTCTGCTTCAATTTACTGGTGGTATCCTGCATTATTCATCTGTTTTCTCCTGTAAATTGATTCAATATGACAGGATAGAACTGATAAAACCCGAAAGAGAATTGGACTTATTGCGCGATCTCCGCGAACGGACAGGACTTGACATTGTTCGTGTGGAAGTGGGACATATCGATTTTTTACGGGATACAGCCATGCTGAAAATCTACTATGAACCGCTGAAAGATGAGATAAATACGATTGATACGTTGACCCGCTTACCTAAAGAAAATGAATAAGGAAATGGAAGATAAGTCAGGTAGAGAAAGTAAGAAGAGACTCTGGGATACAGGCAGATACCTGGTTGGTTGCCTGTTATTGTTGTGTATGGCAGGGAAGAGTTATGCACAGGGAGATGATTTCGGCGTGTGGACCAGTGCGGAAGTGAAGAAAAAAATATTCTCCGGTTTCGATGCTTCTCTAGAAGGTGAATTCCGTACAAGAGACGGATTGCAGACGGTGGAACGCTGGTCGGGTTCGGCAGGTGTTTCCTATAAGATATTTCGTTGGCTGAAAGCGTCCGCAGGATATACGTTTATTCATTATTACCATCCGATGGAAGTCACTAAAAAAGGAAACTATATTCCCGAATATTGGCAGCCGAAACATCGTGTAAACTTGTCATTAACAGGAAAGGTGGACTGGCGGCGCTTCACGTTTTCCCTTCGTGAACGGTGGTAATATACTTATCGTCCCAGTCAGTCGGTCCCCAAATTCGATGGTAATGACGGGAGTGTGAAGAATGATGAATATATCAGTGGAAAAGGAAAAAATGTGCTTCGTTCCTGTCTTCAGGTGGAATATAATATACGTAAATGTGCTTTTACGCCTTATACTTCATGTGAACTTTCATATTCGTTGAATGAGATCGGTGCTTTTGAAAAGTTGCGATGGACATTGGGGACGGAATGGAAACTAAGTAAGAAACATGCTCTCGATTTTTATTATCTGTATCAGAATAAGGCAGACGACAATGAGGCAAACGGGCATGTAATCGGTGCAGGATATTCATTTAAGTTTTCGGTAGGTGCTGCCATTAATATCCAGTCTTCCAAACGTGTGTTTGTGGTATGCGTGGATGAAACAACGAATATATTGACAGATGGGTATTCTTATACGGCAACTACTGATGGAGAGGATATGAAAGCCTGTCTGTTCAGTGAGGGGCAGCTCATTTTCAGTGGGGGCGGTTCACTCACAGTTACCGGAAATTATAAACATGCCATCACAAGTGATGATTATGTGCGTTTCCGTAGCGGGTGTAATATTACGGTAGCTTCGGCCAAAAAAGATGGAATCCATACCAATGAATCTGTGATTATCGGCGGTGGAATACTGAATATATCTTCAGACAGCGATGCTATTCAGTGTGAAAAGGGAGGAATTACGATGACCGGAGGCTTTGCAAAACTTTCTACAACGGATAATAAAGCGCATGGGTTGAAATCCTGTCTGGATGTGGTAATTAGTGGCGGTGCTATTCAGGCACAAGTGGCGGGATCAGCCTCCAAAGGAATATCCTGTGATGGTAACCTGACTATCTCCGGAGGAAAGCTGACTGCATTCACTTCTCAAACCGCACTTTATGAAGATAATGATTTAAGTTCGTGTGCAGGAATTAAATGTGACGGAAATATCCTGATTACAGGAGGGGAAATCGCTATTCAGAGTACAGGTGGAGCCGGTAAAGGTATCAACTGTGACGGTTCGATTACCATCAATGACGGCACGGTGAAAGTGATAACTACCGGTACGCAGTGTGTATATGGCAAGCTCGATTCGTCGGCAAAAGGAATCAAAGCGGACGGTGCGTTGACAATCAATGGAGGAACGGTGCTTGTGAAGGCTACCGGTGGGGAAGGCAGTGAGGGTATCGAGAGTAAAAGTGTGTTGACTGTCAATGAGGGTACAGTTGCCGCGCTTTGTTGCGATGACTGTATGAATGCAAGTAACAGTATTGTTCTTAATGGTGGCAATATTTATTGTTATAGTTCTGGAAATGATGGCATTGACTCTAATGGTACGTTGACCATTACGGGGGGAGTGATCGTATCGTCGGGTACTACTTCTCCCGAAGACGGATTCGATTGCGATCAGAATACCTTTAAGATTACCGGGGGGATTGTTCTGGGTATTGGAGGAGGAACAAGTACCCCTACATCAAGTGTATGTACGCAACGCACTGTGATCTATGGCGGTTCGGGAAGTAACGGCGAATTACTGAATATCCAGTCGGCTGACGGAACCAGCATACTGACCTGTCAGATTCCCCGTGCTTATTCTCAAATGACGGTATTGTTCAGTAGTCCGAATCTGACCTCGGGCGGTAGTTATACTATCTCAAAAGGAGGAACGGTTTCCGGTGGTTCCGAGTTCTTCGGGTTATATTCGGGAGCCACTTATTCCGGTGGCACACAGGCGGCAACATTTACTGCCAGTTCGATGGTGACACAAGTCGGCAGCACTTCTGGCGGTGGCCAGCCCGGTGGTGGAGGTGGCGGACATGGACCTGGTGGATGGGGATGGTAAACAGCAGTTTACCGTCGAAATCCGTTCTTTGGTCGATTCTATTTGTGATAAAACAGGTTCGGTTTTATCTTTGTTTCGATAATCAGAAGCAATGAGGCATGAAAAGACTGCGTAAACAACACGTGCTGGAGCAGAGTATTTACGGAGCTATCTGGATCGTAATATTTCTTCTTCCGCTGATAGGCGGATACTTTGCCATGAGTGGAGGACTTGAACGGGAGGAAACTCGTATGGTGATCCGAGAATCATGGTTGAGTATCCTTCCTTTTTTCGTGCTTTTCCTGTTAAACAATTATGGGCTGGTTCCCTATTTCCTTTTTAAGAAAAGGTACTGGCAATATACTGTTTCGTTGATTTTTGTAATAGGAATGATTTGTTGGCTTTCTCCGTTTCCTTCTGCCAATCATTTCCCCAAAGATTTCAAGCGAGGAGAGTTGCCTCTTCGTATGAAGGAGAACCGGAGAGACCAGATTATTAAGATGAGAGAAAAAGCGAGGGAGGAAGGGGATGTACATTGGAATGAGTCCAGTCCCGAACAACGTCCTAGGGGAATGGGAGATCCAAATGGCCTCGGAGGATTTCCAAAACCGACTCCTTTTCCTTATCCTCCTTTTGTGCTCCGCTATCTCATTCATTTCATTATTGCCTTTTTGATGGTAGGATTCAATATCGCCATCAAACTTTTCTTTAAATCTTTCCGTGATGAAGAAATGCTGAAGGAACTGGAACATCAACGTTTGCACTCGGAACTGCAATATTTGAAATATCAGATTAATCCTCATTTCTTCATGAATACGCTCAATAATATTCATGCGTTGGTGGATATTGATACGGGGAAAGCGAAAAGTACGATTGTGGAACTCTCTAAACTGATGCGTTATGTGCTTTATGAAGCGAGTAATAAAACGATTTTGCTTTCACGTGAGGTTCAGTTTCTTAAAAATTACATTGCCCTGATGAGTTTGCGCTATACCAACAAAGTGTCTATTCAGATGGATTTTCCGGCCGAAGTGCCCGAAGTGCAGATTCCTCCTTTGCTTTTTGTCTCTTTTGTGGAAAATGCTTTTAAGCATGGAGTCAGTTATCGGAGCGAGTCTTTTATTCATGTCTTGATGCAGTTGGATGAGGGCAACCGGCTTTCATTCCGTTGTTCCAACAGCAATAATGGTTCGGCTGACGAACAGCATCATGGCATCGGACTCGAGAATATCCGTAAGCGGTTGAGACTTTTATTTGGCAATGATTATACGCTTTCCATTACCGAAGAGGAACATAAATTTGATGTCTTACTTATTATACCTTTATTAGAATGAAATGTATAGCAATAGATGATGAGCCGTTAGCATTAACGCAGTTGTCGGATTATATATCCCAGGTACCTTTTTTGTCTTTGGTAAAGTCATGCCAGGATGCGTTCGAGGCAATGAAGATATTGTCCGAAGAGGAGGTTGATCTGATCTTTGTGGATATTAATATGCCCGATTTGAACGGATTGGATTTCATACGTTCTTTGGTGAACCGTCCGTTGGTAATTTTCACTACTGCTTATTCTGAATATGCGGTAGAGGGTTTCAAACTGGATGCTGTAGATTATTTGCTGAAACCGTTTGAATTCCAGGATTTATTGAAAGCGGCGGATAAAGCCCGCAGGCAATTTGAATATCGTTTGTTGGAACAACAGGGTGAAATAGGAAATGCTTCGCAGATAAAAGGAGATTCATTATTCGTGAAGAGCGATTACAGAGTGGTTCGCATCGATGTGAAGAATATCCGCTATATTGAGGGGATGAGTGAGTATGTGCGTATCTTTGTGGAAGGAGAGGACAAGCCGGTTATAACTCTTGCCAGCCTCCAGAAAATGGAAGAACGGCTTCCCACGCATTTCATGCGGGTCCACCGTTCTTATATTGTCAATCTTCGCAAGATTACCGAAGTTTCCCGTCTTCGCATTATCTTTGATAAGAATACTTATATTCCTGTCGGTGATAATTATAAGGAGAAATTTACGGAATACATTGGGAAATTAAGCCTTTCTTAAATAATTATTTAATTCCCAGTTTTTTGGCAATTTCTTTAGGAAGTGCATCTTTATGCACCAGGATATTCATTGTCTTGTAGGCAACGAATGCTTTGGAAGCATACCAGATACCATCATATTTGCCTGATTTACCCCAAGAGTTTTTCACCATGAAGTATTCTTTTCCGTTCTGGTCTTTAGCGATGCCGTAGATTACCATTCCGTGGTCGTCTGTTGTTTCCCAGTTGTCAAAAGCAACTTGACGCATTTCCTGGGTAATATCCTTTTCAGGGAAAGGTTTGGTGAATAGTTCTCTGCGTTTGTCGGCGGCAGTCAGTCCTGTCCAACGGGCCATGTCTGAACCGGACAGTTCAGATTCTTTGGCTGCATCTGGCATTACGGCGATACCGTCACGTGAGAATCCTTGTTCGCTGACATCGCTACCCCATGCAAAGGTATAGCCTTTCTTTACAGCATTGTCCATAACAGCCATCAGTTCTTCGATAGGCAGGTTGTAAGACAGACCATTACGCCAGTTATCCTGAATTTCGATGGCGAATTGAGAATAGAACGGATGGTGTGTATAAGAAGTCAGTGATACATAGTCGTTATAGTTCAATCCCAGTGATTCGGCAAAAGTCTTCGGAGTATATTCTTTGCCTTTGTAGGTGAACTTCTCCGGACATGCTCCTAGGTAAGTGTCATAAATGGCACTTAGTCCGTTTTTCCATACCGGAGTCAGTTTGCTTAATTTACCTTTTGCAATCGCATTGATATAACCGGAAGCAACAGCATCCAGCTCATTATGTACCGGCAGCGTATCACCATACATAATACCCGGCATCACTTCTTGCGGAACGATACCATAATTCTTGATGCAATACATTACATCATAAAAACTTCCACCCGGAGAGAAAGAACTGTCACCGTGATAACGTACATAGTTTACTCCGCGATCCTGCATCGTTTTGTGTACAACAAACATTTCAGACAGGTCGTATTCACCTTTACCTAAACGAAGTAGTTCTGATTCAACAAATCCGAGAGTTGAGAAACTCCAGCAAGTACTCGAACGATTTTGGTTCTTGATAGAAGTTATCGGATTTTCTTTCACTGTCGTGAAAACAAAACCTTCTTCAGGTTTTGCATCTTGTGCCATAACACTTAGGCTGAACAGGCCTAAAGCAGCAATAAGGATTGTCTTTTTCATTCCTATGAAATTAATATTAAATTGTTTTGGCTACAAATATAGGAAAGTTTCACCACAGAGTAACACAGAGTTTCACAAAGTTTTCTCTTTTTTCAAATGGACAGCTATCTTAATGACTTCCGTTTTATGACATTTTATTGTATCTTGGCGCGGTAAGTTCGCTCGGAGAAAGTAATATTCAGGAACAGGGAAAGGCTGTTTTCTTTTTGCATACCGTTAGGAATTTTCATCTGGCCTTTATATTTCAATCCGATAGAAAGGACGTTGTTATTGCGCAATCCGAAGTTAAGTCCGGTACTGACGTAATATTCGGTTGCCTTTTTCTTTTGAATGACGATATAGGAATTATTAATACCTGTTCCCAATAGGATGCTGACCGGATTACGATAGACATTGCCCAATGTATATCTTCCACCGACTGATAACCGGTGTTGATTCTCAAAACTGACATTGGATTGGGAAGATTGCATCCGGCTCCAGTCCACATATTTGTAGTCGATGGTTGCCATCCAACGTAGAGTGTTGTAGGAAGCTCCGAGCCCAAAGAATTGAGGAAGACATTGGCGATAGCGTTTCAGGCTTTTTTCAATATCATCTCCTCCCGAACTGCTACTAACGTATAAGTTATTATCCTGTTTAAAATCCTGCGAGTAACCATATACGGCACCGGCAACGAAAGAACGTTCGCGGTCTATAGCCCATTTATACTGTACACCGAAATCCGCATAAAAAGTATGTTTGTAGGAGCTGGTTTCTTCTGTGGCAGTACCTTGCGTCTCCGTTTGTGTGATGGTCCCCGTCACATAAGAAAGATTGGTGCCGACAGAAAATCTTTTTCCGAAAAGGTAAGCCGTGCTGATACCCATCTTGGAAAGTCCTCCTTCACCCTGAAAGAGAGAAGAGATAGTACCTCCATTGGTGCCTGCCACTTCTTCATCCAGCGTGATGGCATATCCCACACTGCTGACGGGAGCCATGAAAATTGCTCCATACCAGCGTGGCATAATCCGGCAGCCGATACTTAGGTTATTCAGATTTCCGGTGACGGAACGGTTACTTGCTCCTCGTTGCGAATAAATCTGGTATGCTCCCATGATACCGGCATCGATCTGGAAGCGTTGTTCGGTCAACTCTGTGAGTGAAGCCGGATTGGCATTGTTAAGGAAATTATTTCCTCGCAATGCAATGCCTGTGCCGCCCAGTCCGGCATATTGCCCGCCTTCCCCGGTAGAAAGCTCTCCCAGTCCGAACATGGAAGTAGGGGAGTTCGTTGTATTTTGTGCAATAACTATAGAGACAGGAGTATAGAATGCCAGAAGGCAAAACAAAATCTTTTTCATTGTTGATAAGTTTTGTAAAGTATGATAAGTTTGGTATTCTTTTTATTGGCGGTATGTTCTCCGTCGCCGAAAATAACGCCTTGAAGTGTGGTATAGAACAAGTTGTCCGGAAGAAATAATTGTAGTTTCTGACGATCATATCCGGTAGTTCCCAGGTTTGTTTGCAGGAAAGAGGTGATGTCAAAAGAGTAATAAGTCTCCTCATAAGACATCTCGTCGACTACTAGATTTCCGCTTTGTACGGAACTCCCGGTGAGGTCGGTGATTACACTTTGCGTCACATTTTCATTGTTGGCGGTGTAGAGAGCCAGGCTTTTGGGCAACGGGTACATGCCGTCATAAGTTCCTTTTACCGGATATAACTGTAACGTTGCGCTCTCGATAGTCACAAGCTCTCCTTTTTCGCAGAGATTATTTAAATGTGGGAAGTCGATGGTGACATACATACCTGTCATTCCCTGCAGGTAGACCTGATGCTCGCTTTTTCCGGAAGAGTATTCATTGCCGTCCCCACTTTGCAGGTTGGCTATCGGGATGTTTGAGCGGTCTTGTTCTATTTTGTTGTAAGTCAGCGTGCTGCTTGTATTGAAAACCAGTGTTTTTTCGTTCAGTGTTTCCGTAATCTGGTGATAGTAGACCGTGATGCACATACTGGAGTCGTTGACTTGAAATCCGCTGATACAAGCGTCATTTGCATCGGGTATAAAAGCAATTCCCTTGAAATAATCATGGAAGAAATCCTGGGATTGTACCCATCGGCCATCATTCAGCATCAAGTTGAACCATTCTTCTCCCCATGCATCCGGCAATCGTATTTCCAGTTCCTCGCTCGGTGAGCCCGGGGTAGGACGAAAGTCGAAAGATGCCAGTGGAGTTTCGTTGTAATAGGCAGTAGTAGTGTTGTATAGGTACCCTCTATCGTCCAGTTCTATATTCTTTGTCAGTTCATGCAGATGAATGCGTTGGTTTTTTAGTGTATCTCCCAGATAATTGCCCGAAGAATACAGGCGTATGGTGATCGAGTCGAACTCATATTGGATGTTTTCATCAAAAGAATAGGAAGGTACTTCATACTCTGCGTAAAAAGAAGCGGTAATTTTCCCCCATAAGTTGTCGTCACGGTATCCTATCTGACAAACCGTATCTCCCGAAGTGGCTATGGAGTCGCTTAATACTGTACTAAGTAATACCGTACAAGTGTCCATCTGTTCGTTGAGGAATGAACTTTGTACCCATTTCGCTCCTATGGACGATGAATCGTCTACACAAGCGAAAAAAGAAAGAGATATAAAGAATGAAAAAAGTAGTATGATTGACTTCATGTAGTAAAAATGAAATTGGTTTTGTAGCGGCAAAAGAAGAGGTTTTAAACAGTCCTCCAAAAAACTATCGACTAAATCTCTGTATTTGTCGACCTGAATTTTGTTGGTAGATAGAATGTCTTTATTTGTCGATAGTTTTTTTATGCGTGCCCGTTGCCGCCTACATTTGCGGTTGTAATCAACGACATATTTATGAATACGAAAATGAATAAATTACTTTGCATGATGGTGGTGCTGCTTTCATTGGCGGCATGTACGGATGATACTGAATATACGGCAGGTGTGTGGTATCGCCGTTCTGATTTTGATGGTGTGGCGCGTACGGACGCAGCTGGTTTTACGATTGGTAACATAGGGTACCTCTGCACCGGATACCGGGGGAGTACCAAAGACCGTTTGAAAGATTGTTGGGCGTATGACATTGAGGCTAATTCGTGGACACAGTGTACATCAATGCCCGATGCAGCTCCAGCCCGGAATGCAGCTACAGGTTTTGCAGTAGGTACCAAAGGATATATTGCTACCGGTTACGATGCGACAAAAAAGGATTATCTGAATGATTGCTGGCAGTATGATCCTGCCACGAATTCCTGGAAGGAGATGGCTTCTATTCCGGATGGAACTGATGGGACTAATATCTATGGTAAACGGTATTATGCGCTTTCTTTCGGCATTGGTCAGTATGGGTATCTGGGTACAGGTTACAACGATAATTATCAAAAGGATTTCTGGAAGTTCGACCCGTCGGTGGGAGATAAAGGAGAATGGACAGCCATGAGTGGATTTGGCGGACAGAAGAGAATGGGCGGTATGGCCTTCGTCATAGATGATATAGCTTATATCTGCGGCGGTGAAAATAACGGTTCGGATGTGACGGATTTCTGGTGTTTTAATCCGGCAACGGGTACTTGGAAAGAATTGCGCGAACTTTACGATAAGAGTGATGATGATTATGACGACGATTACACTTCTATCGTCCGTTCTTATGCTTGTGCTTTCGTGATCGACGGTAAAGGATACATTGCTGCGGGGCAGACTGCTGGTGGTAGTTATCGTTCCAATTATTGGATTTACGATCCTCTGACAGACCTCTGGGATGGGGAAGATTTGACAGATTTCGAAGGAAGTACACGCTCGAAAGCCGTATGCTTTTCTACTGGAAAACGGGGAATTATAGCTACGGGAGGAGCTTCTACTTATTATTACGATGATACTTGGGAGTTGAAGCCTTATGAATATGAAGAGAAATAAAAAAACAATAGGTATTAGTTGCTTTGTCTTGCTGCTTTTAGTGGGAATCATATATGGGTATATGCATTCGATAAACATATATCGGCTGGAAGTAACCCAGATTGAAGGTAGTGGATACGGTTATAAGATTTATGAGAGAGAGCGTTTGATAATCGTTCAGCCTTTTATCCCGGTTGTATCCGGGAAAAGGCCTTTTCAATCGGTGCAGGATGCCCAATGTATCGGAAATTTAGTGCTGGAACGGATTAAAGCCGGAAATGAATTTGCCATATCAAAGGCTGACCTAGATAACTTGGGAGTAGTGTATTAATGCCACCATGTTGGCACAGTCATGCCACCTCATTGGCACGATAGTGTCAACATGGTGGTACTGTTGTGCCAATACGATGGCACAAACTAAAGCATTAAGTACAGATTATTTCTTCTCTTCTTCTTTGGGTGCAACTACATAATCTTCTTTGATAAACTCATCATACACCCGCTTGGGATGATCGAATGGTGCGGTTCCATTCTTCTGCTCATTGAAGTTTTCCCGGCGGAATTGTTTCAGTTTCAAATTATCTTCTGCATACTCCCTCAATTTCTTATGCTCATTTCCATAAAGCGAACTTTCAGTTACGTCAGAATTGAGCAGGTTTTCTTTAGGAGTGATAGTAGGTAGGAGCACTTGTTCCAACAGACCACGATAGGCACCGTTATATTCGCACCATACGATATCGTTGGCTACAAATATACGATAGGAGTACTTAGACCAGGCAGTTTTGATTTCAATAGATGTAGCATAAATTTCAATGGTAGCTTCTGAACCATACGCTTGGTCACGGATCACAACGGTCGTCCGACCGCTAAGTTCTTCCTTCACGGAAGTTTGCCACTTATCAGAGTGTAAGATTTCTTCGATAATTTCCGGCAAATTTTCTTTAATCTCAAACTGTATTCTCATGGTGCTTGCCTGCGGGCAGGACTTTTTAATTTTTTCCTCCTTAAACAATTAAGTTAGCCTAAAGTTACATAGATTGAAGCAAAAAAACAAGATTTTGTTGAAATATTTACTATTTTTGCTGAATGAACTACCTTTTCCGTTTGTTTTTGTTATAAATATGCATGAATAGTAAATACAGAGAGAGCATGTATAAAAGAGAATGGAAATTAGAAGATAGGAGAAAAAATGAAGAACTTACAGATAGATGGATCTACCGGTTTAGTGTTGGAAGGCGGGGGAATGCGTGGAGTATTCACCTGCGGCGTACTTGATTATTTTATGGATCATGATATCCGGTTTCCCTATGCGATAGGAGTGTCTGCCGGTGCGTGCAACGGATTGTCGTATGCATCACGGCAACGGGGACGTGCCAAGTACAGCAATATCGACTTATTGGAGAAGTACAATTATATCGGTCTGAAACATTTGCTCAAAAAGCGTAATATTTTGGATTTCGATCTATTGTTCAATGAGTTCCCCGAACACATTCTTCCTTATGATTATGAAACATATTTTGCTTCACCGGAACGTTTCGTGATGGTGACTACTAATTGCATTACGGGAGAAGCCAATTATTTCGAAGAGAAAAAAGACAGGCGCAGGGTGATCGATATTGTCCGTGCATCCAGCAGTCTCCCTTTTGTGTGTCCTATCACTTATGTGGATGAGATTCCTATGCTTGATGGGGGAATCGTAGATTCCATTCCTCTGCAAAGAGCTATTGCGGATGGCTGTACGAGAAATGTCGTGGTACTTACCCGTAACCGGGGATATCGGAAAGATTCGAAAGATATTCGTATACCTTCGTTTGTATACCGGAAATATCCGAAGTTGCGTGAAGCGTTAAGTTGCCGGTGTGCTGTTTATAATGAACAGCTGGAAATGGTGGAACGCATGGAGGATGAGGGAAAGATTGTCGTTATCCGTCCTTTGAAACCTGTAGCTGTAGACCGTATAGAGAAAGATGTGCAAAAGCTGACAGAGTTTTATAAGGAAGGGTACGAATGTGCGAAAGCTTTATTTTCATTTTGACTTTGTATATTGCTTGGCAGCCTTTTCCAATTTCCGACTCATTAATTCTACCAATGTCTTGGGATAAAGAATTTCTATTCCGTCGACATATCCGAAGAATACCCGTTCTAGCTCGTGGTTGATTACGACTTCAATTTCCAGTATGACGCTTCCGTCGGGTAGCCTTTCCACCAGTTGTTGACTGCGATGTATAGGCTTGGTTATGATGTAAGGTGCTTCGGCTGCCGCTACTTTGAAACCAACTTTCTCTGCTACGCTTCCGGAGTTTTTGGTGACACCTACCAAGTCGTCGAAGAACGTATTCGGATCGAAGAATGTATTTTTGATATAGTGTTCTTGTGGCAGAACTTCCAATGATTGTATTCTGTCCAAAGCTAAATTTTGCAATATTCGTCCGTTTCCTCTGACTCCATAAACGAACCACCGGTTGCGATATTCTTTTAATAGATAAGGATAGAAAATAAAGCTGTTTGCCGAACGTGCTTTGAACGAACGATATTTGAGTTGTATCGGGTGCTCGTTCACAATGGCATGATAGATGGTATCCAGATAATCCAGTCCTTTCAGTGATTCATTCTTTTCAAAGTCAATGACAGGAGTAGTTTTCATTCGGGCAGAAGCAACATGATCTTCCAGGCGATTGATAATCTCGCTCATTTCCGTGAAATAGGAAAAACCCTTAAATTGTCGCAACACTTCCACTGCTTCCGACATCATTTTCAGGTCTTGTTCGTTCAGTGGGGTTTGTGTGATACTGTATTCGGGATTTTCATATTTATAGTATTTATTCTCGTACACCACAATCGGAGCATTATAACCTAACTTTTCGCTACGCATCATCTGTATATCCATTTGTACCGTCCGTTTGCTTATCCCTTTATCAATACCTTCATATTCATAAAGAGCATCCGAACAGGCGTCTACCAAGTCTTCCAACGTCCAGCGTCGATACGGATTACGCAGACAGTTATCAATCGTTTTATAGCGGATTAAGGCATTTCTATTTGCTGGCATAAAGTAGAAGAATAAAGATTTGCTTCAAAAGTAGAAAAATTAATTCAGGAAAACAAAGAGGTTATCGGTCTTTATTCGACTCTTCTTGCCTGATAGAAAGAATATTTTTAAGATTTGTATCAAATTTGATACCCTATGAAACAATGTTTATAGACGCTAGTGAAGATACGCCTTATCTTTGCCAGCATCTTTTTAATTAAATGCTTATATAAACTAGGAATACTTTATTGCTATGAAAACAAACCCTTGGATGAAACTATGTAGAGGTGCAGTACTTGCTTTAGCAGTCTCTTACGGGCTGACTTATTGCCATACAAGTAAAAGCAAGTTTACTTTGGAACAGGAGGGCGATAGCCTGACTACCATCCATATCACCAACCCGACTCATTATATATTGCTGCCTATAGAAGAGGAAGCTGCCGAAAGTCAGGTTCTCCTGGATACAGGAATGGCTACGGATACTGATATGGATATTCGTCTGGCACAGAGCCAAGTGGACTATTTCGTTCCATTTGCTTTACCTGTTGGAGCGAAGACTGCAACCGTACGTGTTCGTAATAAATCAAAGGATGCACTTTGCTGGAAAGAAATTAAGTTATCCGATACGTTTGATACAACCAATACGGAAAAGTTTCGTCCTGTTTATCACCATACTCCCCTCTATGGCTGGATGAATGATGCTAACGGATTGGTGTATAAAGATGGAGAATATCATTTGTATTATCAATATAATCCTTATGGCTCCAAATGGGGAAATATGCATTGGGGACATTCTATCAGTAAAGACCTTATGCATTGGGAGCATCTGGCTCCTGCCATTGCCCGCGATACATTGGGGCATATCTTTTCCGGAAGTTCTATTGTCGACCAAGAGAATACAGCCGGTTATGGGGAAGGCTCTATCCTGGCTTTTTACACTTCTGCCAGTGATAAGAATGGGCAGATTCAATGTCTGGCCTACAGTAATGACAACGGTCGCACCTTTACGAAATATGAAAATAATCCTGTCCTGCGCCCTTCTGGCGGTTTGAAAGATTTCCGTGACCCGAAAGTTTTCCGATATGAACCGGAAGATAAATGGGTGATGATTGTTTCTGCTGATAAAGAAATGCGTTTCTATGATTCTAAGAATTTGAAAGACTGGAATTATATGAGCAGTTTCGGAGAAGGGTACGGAGTGCAACCTTGTCAGTTTGAATGTCCGGACATGGTGGAACTTCCGGTAAATGGAGATGCGAACCGCAAGAAATGGGCGTTGATAGTGAATGTAAATCCGGGGTGCTATTTTGGTGGTAGCGCAACTCAATATTTTGTAGGAGACTTTGATGGAACGAAATTTATTTGTGACAATCAGCCAAATGTCACGAAATGGTTGGATTGGGGCAAAGATCACTATGCCACCGTTTGTTTCTCGAATACCGGTGATCGTGTGATTGCTGTACCTTGGATGAGTAATTGGCAATATTGCAATATCGTTCCGACAAAACAGTTCCGTAGTGCCAATGCGTTGCCGCGCGAGTTGGGGCTTTATACGCAGGATGGCGAACTCTATCTTTCGGCAGCTCCGGTAACAGAGATAAAAGCTTTACGAAAAGAAAGTAAAGAGATTGCTGCATTTACGGTTGTGAATGATTATCATATTGATTCTTTATTGGCTGATAATGACGGAGCTTATGAATTAGCATTGGAGATTACTACCGGCGAAGCAGAAATTATGGGATTCAGTCTCTTTAATGATAAAGGTGAAAAGGTGGACATCTATTTCAATCTTCCGGAAAAGAAACTAGTAATGGACCGGACGAAAAGCGGTATCGTAGATTTCGGAAAGAACAGCGTACCTCATGAAATAGAAGCACATGATCGCAGAAAGACGACTTCCATCAATTATATCGATGATTTCGCATTAGCTACCTGGGCACCGATAAAGAAAGAAAATAAATATGCTTTGGATGTTTTTGTTGATAAATGTTCTGTAGAAATATTCCTGAACGGAGGAAAGATAGCAATGACCAATCTCATTTTTCCGTCGGAACCATACAACCGTATGTGTTTTTATAGCAAGGGAGGTACGTTTAATGTCAATTCATTCAATGTGTATCGGTTAGGTTTATAAGTTAGGTTTTTGTAGATTAGAATTAGGTGTTGGTAGCTGTCAGATGTGAAATCTGGCAGCTACTTTATTGATTACTCATTAATTTCAATCGTGTATCCTCCTTGGAATATCTCACTTGGTTGCAAATGTTGCATCCAGTCCTTATCTTTATATTCACCAGTATAGTGTGCACGGTCGCAACGTCCATACCAAGGCTCGATGCAGACAAAAGGAGCATTCTTTGTAGGTGGCGACCAAAGACCGACTACCGGAGCATTAAAGTGTAAACTTAAATAAGCCCGTTTCTCTTTATTATATAAGGTAACTTTGCGAACCTGTTCATTTTCCAGGATCAAAGCATCTTTATCAAAAGTATGAGTATCCAATGGAAACAATCCGTCTGTCATCTCTAAGGAATACTCAACAGAAGGATCAGCGCATCCCTTTTCAGAAATAAGAATATATTTCAAACCGTCTTTCCTGTCGAATCCGAAGAACCCTCTTTCTAAACTGTTCGCATCAAACTCCGGCCAGTAGAAAGCAGGATGTGCTCCAATCTGAAAATGCATTTCTTTGTCGCCGGTATTCTTTACTTTCCATATCACCTCAATCTGCTTTCCCTGAATGCGATAACCTATTTCCAGACAGAATGGAAACGGATATTTCTGCAAAGTCTCTCCATTACTGATAAGGCGGTAATGTATTTCATCTTTTTTTTCAGAAACAAGCGTAAATTCCATGTCGCGGGCAAATCCATGTTGGGTAAGCGTATAAGGAATTCCTTCATTGCGATATTCATTTTCCCATACACTTCCGACAATAGGGAATAGGACAGGAGAGTGACGTTTCCAAAAAGCAGGATCCGCTTGCCACAGATATTCTTTTCCATTGGCAAAGATACTGCAAAGTTCAGCTCCATGAGGAGATACTTGAATGGTAAGTTGTTCGTTGGAGATTGTTTTCATATCGTTCAATTTTCAGTTGGTTACAATCGGTAACTGACTTTTTTTATTAATCGTTTTAATAATAACTACTTTTTAAAAGCTTATATTACTACGCAAAGGTAATATTTTCCGCACTGACTAGAGAATATCTTCTTCATAATTCTTGTGATGAGAAAAATAATGTATAAAACCCTATAAAATAGCGTTCTATGCAACAAATGTTACAGCCTTTGAAACATTTCTTTCAGTCGATTGATATAAATCAACCGTAATTTGCATCATCGATAAAGATAAAATTCGTACTTTTAATTTAATAACATCAAACTAATGCTTAGTATTATGAAGAACAAAAAACTTCTTTGCAGCGTTTGTTTCCTGTTTACTTTCATGTCAGTCCTTTGGGGACAAAACATAACGGTGAAGGGAAACGTAACTTCTAAAACGGATGGACAGCCGGTTATCGGTGCCTCTGTTGTTGAAGCTTCAGCTACTACTAATGGAACAATTACTGATTTAGATGGTAATTTCACCCTTTCGGTTCCGGCTAACTCTACTTTAAAGATTACGTATATTGGTTATAAACCGGTGACCGTAAAATCGGCTACAATCGTTAATGTACTATTGGAAGAAGACACTCAAATGGTGGATGAAGTTGTTGTGACAGGCTATACTACCCAGCGAAAAGCTGACTTGACCGGTGCTGTTTCCGTAGTAAAAGTAGATGAAATTCAGAAACAAGGTGAGAACAATCCGGTAAAAGCCCTTCAAGGACGTGTTCCCGGCATGAATATTACTGCCGATGGTAATCCGAGCGGATCGGCTACCGTGCGTATTCGTGGTATCGGTACGTTGAACAACAACGATCCGCTTTATATCATCGACGGTGTTCCTACCAAAGCTGGTATGCACGAATTGAACGGTAATGATATTGAATCCATTCAAGTGCTGAAAGATGCAGCTTCGGCCTCTATCTATGGCTCGCGTGCCGCAAATGGTGTTATCATCATTACTACCAAACAAGGCAAAAAAGGACAAATCAAAGTAAACTTTGACGCTTCGGTTTCTGCCTCCATGTACCAAAGCAAGATGGATGTGCTCAATACGGAACAGTACGGACGTGCCATGTGGCAGGCCTATGTAAACGATGGCGAGAATCCGAATGGTAATGCCTTGGGATATAACTACAACTGGGGATACAATGCCGATGGAAATCCGGTATTATATGGTATGAGTCTTTCCAAATATCTGGATTCGAAGAATACGATGCCTGTGGCAGATACCGACTGGTTTGATGAAATCACCCGTACAGGTGTTATCCAGCAATACAATCTGTCTGTCAGCAACGGTTCGGAAAAAGGTTCTTCCTTCTTCTCATTGGGCTACTATAAAAACCTGGGCGTTATTAAAGATACAGACTTCGACCGTTTCTCGGCCCGTATGAACAGCGATTATAAATTGATTGATGATATATTGACCATCGGTCAGCATTTCACATTAAACCGTACTTCGGAAGTGCAAGCTCCCGGCGGAATTATCGAAACTGCTTTGGATATTCCTTCCGCCATTCCCGTTTATGCTTCGGATGGTTCATGGGGAGGACCGGTAGGAGGATGGCCGGACCGTCGTAATCCTCGTGCCGTACTCGAATACAATAAAGACAATCGATACACGTACTGGCGTATGTTCGGTGATGCTTATGTGAATTTAAGCCTTTTCAAAGGATTGAATGTACGGTCTACTTTCGGTCTGGACTATGCTAACAAACAAGCCCGTTACTTCACTTATCCTTATCAGGAAGGAACACAGACCAACAACGGCAAGAGTGCAGTAGAAGCCAAACAGGAACACTGGACCAAATGGATGTGGAATGCCATTGCCACTTATCAGTTGGAGATAGGCAAACATCGTGGAGACGTGATGGCAGGTATGGAGTTGAACCGTGAAGATGACAGCCATTTCTCCGGATATAAAGAAGACTTCTCTATCCTTACCCCGGATTATATGTGGCCCGATGCAGGTAGTGGTACGGCACAGGCTTACGGTGCCGGTGAAGGTTATTCACTTGTCTCTTTCTTCGGTAAAATGAACTATTCTTATGCTGACAGATATCTGCTTTCATTGACTATTCGTCGTGACGGTTCTTCCCGCTTCGGTAAAAATCATCGTTACGCCACTTTCCCTTCCGTATCTTTGGGATGGCGCATCACGCAGGAAAATTTTATGAAAGAGTTGACTTGGCTGGACGATTTGAAACTGCGTGCTTCATGGGGACAGACCGGTAATCAGGAAATTTCCAACCTTGCCCGTTACACGATTTACGCGCCTAACTATGGTACGACAGATTCCTTCGGAGGTCAGAGCTATGGTACAGCATACGATATTACCGGTTCCAATGGAGGCAGCACTCTACCTTCCGGATTCAAACGTAACCAGATCGGAAATGATAATATCAAGTGGGAGACAACCACACAGACCAATGTCGGTATCGACTTCAGCCTGTTCAAACAATCCCTCTATGGTTCATTGGAATACTATTATAAGAAAACAACCGACATCCTGACCGAAATGGCCGGTGTAGGAGTATTGGGAGAAGGTGGCAGCCGTTGGATTAATTCGGGTGCGATGAAAAACCAAGGCTTTGAATTCAATCTGGGTTATCGTAACAAGACTGCTTTCGGACTGACTTACGACCTGAATGGAAACATCTCCACCTACCGGAATGAAATTCTTGAATTACCGGAAACGGTAGCCGCTAATGGTAAGTTTGGTGGTAATGGAGTAAAGAGTGTAGTCGGACATACTTACAATGCACAAGTGGGTTACATTGCCGATGGTATTTTCAAATCACAGGAAGAAGTTGACAATCATGCTACCCAGGAAGGAGCAGCTGTCGGTCGTATTCGCTATCGTGACATCGACCACAACGGTGTGATTGATGAAAAAGACCAGGAATGGATTTACGATCCTACTCCTTCTTTCAGCTACGGCTTGAATATCTATCTGGAATATAAGAACTTCGATCTGACTATGTTCTGGCAAGGCGTGCAGGGAGTGGATATCATTAGTGACGTAAAGAAGAAAAGCGATTTCTGGAGTGCAGCCAATGTCGGCTTCCTGAACAAAGGAACCCGTTTGCTCAATGCCTGGTCGCCTACCAATCCGAATTCCAATATCCCGGCATTGACTCGTAGCGATACAAACAATGAACAGCGCGTCTCCACTTATTTTGTAGAAAACGGTTCTTTCCTGAAACTGCGCAATATCCAGTTAGGATATACAGTTCCGGCAGTCATCTCCAAGAAGTTGAGAATGGAACGCTTGCGTTTCTATTGCAGTGCACAAAACCTGCTGACTATCAAAAGTAAGGACTTTACGGGAGAAGATCCGGAGAATCCGAACTTCTCTTATCCGATCCCTGTGAATATCACATTCGGACTTAACATCGGATTTTAATTCACCTCATTTATAAAACGAACGATTATGAAAAAGATATTATATATAGCAACCATCGGATTTACCTTGCTGACAAGCAGTTGTGACGATTTCTTGGATCGTCAGGTTCCGCAGGGCATTGTGACCGGAGATCAGATCGCTTCTCCCGAATACGTGGACAACCTCGTGATTTCAGCCTACGCCATTTGGGCGACAGGTGACGATATCAACTCTTCTTTCTCTCTTTGGAATTATGATGTACGTTCCGACGATTGTTATAAAGGTGGTTCCGGAACAGAAGACGGTGGTGTGTTCAACGCACTGGAGATTTCCAAAGGTATCAACACTACAGACTGGAACATCAACGATATATGGAAAAGACTGTATCAATGCATCACTCGTGCCAACACAGCCTTACAGTCACTCGACCTGATGGATGAAAAAACTTATCCGCTGAAGAACCAGCGCATTGCTGAAATGAGATTCCTGCGCGGTCATGCTCACTTTATGTTGAAGCAACTGTTCAAGAAGATTGTTATCGTGAACGATGAAAACATGGACCCGGATGCTTACAACGAGCTTTCGAATACCACTTATACCAATAACGAACAATGGCAAAAGATAGCAGACGACTTCCAGTTTGCTTACGACAATCTGCCGGAGATACAAATGGAAAAAGGACGTCCTACCCAGGCTGCCGCTGCCGCTTATCTGGCAAAGACCTACCTGTATAAGGCTTACCGCCAGGACGGAGTGAACAACAACCTTACCGGTATCAACGAGGAAGACTTGAAACAGGTGGTGAAATATACCGATCCCCTTATCATGGCCAAAGCCGGTTACGGACTGGAAACTGATTATAGCATGAACTTCCTGCCGCAATACGAAAATGGTTCAGAATCTGTATGGGCCATTCAGTATTCTATCAACGACGGAACCTACAACGGTAACCTGAACTGGGGAATGGGATTGACAACTCCGCAAATACTCGGTTGCTGTGATTTCCATAAGCCAAGCCAGAATCTGGTGAATGCTTTCAAAACTGATTCGCAGGGAAAACCGCTGTTCAGCACTTATGATAATGAGAACTACGAGGTTACGTCAGACAATGTAGACCCCCGTTTATTCCACACGGTAGGTATGCCGGGCTTCCCTTATAAATACAACGAAGGCTACATGATTCAGAAGAATGATGACTGGAGCCGTAGCAAGGGACTTTACGGATATTATGTTTCTCTCAAAGAGAATGTAGACCCGGATTGTGACTGTTTGAAGAAAGGTTCTTATTGGGCAAGTTCTCTGAACCATATCGTCATTCGTTATGCAGACGTATTGCTGATGCGTGCCGAAGCCCTGATACAGTTGAACGATGGACGTATCGCTGACGCTATCTCACTTATCAATGATGTCCGCAGTCGTGCAGCCGGAAGTACCATGCTGATTTTCAATTACAAAGAAGAGTACGGAGTAAACTTTAAAGTAACTCCTTATGAACTGAAAGCCTATGCACAGGACGAAGCGATGAAAATGCTGAAATGGGAGCGTCGTGTAGAGTTCGGAATGGAAAGCTCACGTTTCTTCGACCTCGTAAGATGGGGAGAAGCCAAAGACGTCATCAATGCTTATTATGTGACCGAAGCATCCCGTTGCTCTGTCTACAAGAATGCAGGTTTCACAGAAAATAAGAACGAATACCTCCCTGTTCCATTCGAACAGATCAGTGCTAGTAATGGAAATTATACACAGAATTTCGGTTGGTAACCATCAATCTTAAAACAAAGAATAACATGAAATCAATCATAAAACAACTTTATACAATCCTGTTGGTGACTGTAGCATGTCTGACAGCCACGGGATGTAGTGATGACTTCAAATCCAATCTTCGTCTGGACGGGGATGTATGGGTGAACGCTATCAAGCTGGATGCACACGCGGGAACGATCGATTATCAGAATAAAACAATCGTAGTAGGAGTTCCTTACGATTATGACGTAACCCGGATGGCAGTCACAGAAATGAATCTTTCCGAAGGAGCTACGGCCAGCATCGCTATCGGTGAGACCATCGACTTTTCTCTTCCCGTATCTTTGACAGTGAAGAATGGTGATGTACAAATGAGCTACACGATTACCGTGAAGAGAGATGAGGCGAAGATTCTGACCTTCAAGCTGAATGATACTTATGTGGGTAAGGTAGATCAGTTATCCAAAACGATATCCGTGGTTGTGCCGCTGACGGTGGACATCACCCAGCTGAAAGGTACATTTACCGTATCAGATGGAGCCACCGTGACTCCGGCATCCGGAAGTATCCAGGACTTTACAAATCCTGTCATCTATACGGCAACTTACCGTTCGGCAGTGACTCCTTATGTAGTGACAGTCACTCAAGGAAATGTGATTCCGACTGCCTTTGTCGGTACAGCTTCTTCCGTGAGCCAGCTGACAAGTCCTGAAGAAAAAACCGCTGCCCAATGGATGATGGATAATATATCAATGTCCGAATATATCTCGTTCAAAGATATAGTAGATGGAAAGGTTGATTTAGGTAAATATACCGCAATCTGGTGGCACTTCCACGCAGATAATGGCAACAATCCTCCTTTGCCGGATGATGCAAAAGCTGCCGTAGAGAAATTTAAAGTCTACTATCAAAACGGTGGTAACCTGTTGCTGACCCGCTATGCAACTTTCTATATTAAGGACCTTAGCATTGCAAAAGACGAGCGTGTACCAAACAACAGTTGGGGAATAAGTGAAGACTCACCCGAAGTCGTTGATGGGGCATGGAGCTTTCCAATTGTCGGCAACGAGTCGCATCCGTTATTTCAGGATTTAAGATGGAAAGATGGTGACAAAACAAGAGTCTATACCTTTGATGCTGGTTATGCGACTACCAATAGTACGGCACAATGGCATATCGGAACAGACTGGGGAGGTTATGAGGATCTGAACGCATGGCGTAGCTTGACAGGAGGAATCAATGTAGCATGTGGAGACGACGGTGCGGTAGTCATTGCCGAATTCGAACCACGCGCCAATAGCGGACGTACGATCTGTATCGGCTACGGTGGTTACGACTGGTATGCTAAAGGGGTAGACGCCTCTGCCGACTACTACCACTGCAACGTAGAGCAAATGACTCTGAATGCAATCAACTACTTATGTAAATAAAAGAATAAGCAATAATTATGAAAAATATGATCTTACATATAGCAATCACCATGCTGTTGGCCTCAATGACTGCTTGCAGTGATGAGATGGATCCCGTATTGACTCAAAGAGACTGGGATGGTACAGTCACTTACTTCCAATCGGCCGACGAACATGACTTCTCGATGTACTATAAACCGCAGGTAGGTTTTATCGGTGACCCGATGCCATTCTATGATCCGGTTGCCAAAGACTTTAAAGTGATGTACCTGCAAGACTACCGTCCGAACCCCGAAGCTACTTACCACCCCATTTTCGGGGTGGCCACCAAAGACGGTGCTACTTATGAATCTCTCGGCGAACTGATTCCCTGTGGAGGTCGTGACGAACAGGATGCTGCCATCGGTACAGGAGGTACGATCTACAATCCGACTGATAAACTCTATTATACCTTCTACACCGGCAATAAATTCAAACCTTCTTCCGACCAGAATGCACAGGTAGTCATGGTAGCCACCTCTCCCGACTTTAAAACATGGACCAAGAACCGCACTTTCTATCTGAAAGGAGATACGTACGGCTATGACAAGAATGACTTCCGCGACCCGTTCCTGTTCCAGACCGAAGACGGCGTTTATCACATGCTGATTGCCACCCGTAAAAACGGAAAAGGACACATTGCCGAATTCACCTCTACTGACCTGAAAGAGTGGGCGTCTGCCGGCACATTTATGACCATGATGTGGGACCGTTTCTATGAATGTCCGGATGTATTCAAGATGGGAGACTGGTGGTATTTGGTCTATTCGGAACAAGCTTCCTTCATGCGCAAGGTACAATACTTCAAAGGCAGAACACTTGAAGAACTGAAAGCAACCACCGCCAATGATGCCGGAATATGGCCGGACAATCGGGAAGGTATGCTGGATAGCCGTGCATTCTATGCAGGCAAGACTGCTTCCGATGGAACCAACCGTTACATCTGGGGCTGGTGTCCCACCCGTGCCGGTAATGATAACGGAAACGTAGGAGATGTAGAACCCGAATGGGCTGGCAACCTGGTGGCACAACGTCTGATTCAGCACGAAGACGGTACGTTAACCCTTGGAGTTCCGGATGCAATCGACCGTAAATACACTTCTGCACAAGAAGTAAAAGTGATGGCAAAAGACGGAAACGTAACAGAAAGCGGTAAAACCTATACGTTGGCCGAAGGAGCTTCCGTCATCTTCAACCGGTTGAAAGTGCACAACAAGATTTCCTTTACCGTAAAAGCATCCTCGAATACAGATCGTTTTGGAATCTCTTTCGTCCGTGGAACGGACTCCAAATCATGGTATAGCATCCACGTCAACGCTGACGAGGGTAAAGCCAACTTCGAGAAAGACGGTGACAATGCCAAATACTTGTTTGATAACAAATTCAATATCCCGTCCGATAATGAATACCGGGTGACGATTTACAGTGACCAGTCGGTTTGTGTGACTTACATCAACGATCAGTTATCTTTCACGAACCGCATCTATCAAATGCAGAAGAATCCGTGGTCACTCTGCTGTTATAAAGGCGAAATCACTGTATCAGATATTCAAGTGAGCACCTATTAATAGAAAAGTAACATCTTTTACAGTGTTTGAAACAAAAGTGATAGGCGTTTCATCCCGGAGCGCCTATCTTTGCACTGTAACAACCTTAATACCATAAAGCATGAATTTAAGACTCTCTTCCAAACAAATTCAAACCTTCGCGGTTTTATTTTGTATGATTGTGATGAATATCTCTCTATCCGCCCGTGCGGACAACTCTCCTCTATTAATTAAAGATTTAGGAGAAGGACATTGCCTCGTACGTGTCAACACTAACCAGAAGTATCTGTTGTTGCCCGTAGAAGATGCATCGCCCGATGTGCGTATCAGCATGATTGTTAATAATAAAGAGGTAAAGAACTTCGATGTCCGTCTGGCTATCCATAAAGTCGATTACTTTGTTCCGGTAGACCTTTCCGACTATTCCGGCAAACTAATTTCTTTCAAATTTAAAATGAACTCCAACGACCCGGTTCGTGTCAACCTTTCGCCGGACAACACCGCTTGCTGCAAGGAAATGAAATTGTCCGACACGTTCGATACAAGCAACCGTGAAAAGTTCCGTCCCACCTATCACTTTTCTCCCCTCTACGGATGGATGAACGACCCGAACGGAATGGTATATAAAGACGGCGAATACCACCTTTTCTACCAATACAACCCTTACGGTTCCAAATGGGGAAATATGAACTGGGGACATGCCATCAGCAAAGACCTCGTAAACTGGGAACATCGCCCCGTGGCAATCGCCCCGGATGCATTCGGCACTATCTTCAGTGGCTCCGCCGTGATAGATCATTATAATACCGCCGGCTTTGGTGCAGGCGCCATCGTCGCCATCTATACACAAAACGGCGACCGTCAGGTGCAAAGTATTGCTTACAGCACCGACAACGGACGTACCTTTACCAAATACGAAAACAATCCCGTATTAGTATCTGAAGCCCGTGACTTCCGCGACCCGAAAGTATTCTGGTACGAAGGCACCAAACGCTGGATCATGGTATTAGCAGTAGGGCAGGAAATGCAATTCTTCTCTTCCCCCAACCTGAAAGACTGGACATTTGAAAGCAGCTTCGGCAAAGGACACGGCGCACACGGAAACGTTTGGGAATGTCCCGACTTGTTCGAACTCCCGGTAGAAGGAACAAATGAAAAGAAATGGGTACTGCTTTGCAGCCTCGGCGACGGTCCTTTCGGTGACTCGGCTACTCAATATTTTGTAGGCTCCTTCAACGGAAAAGAGTTTGTAAACGAATCACCCTCCAAAACCAAATGGATGGACTGGGGAAAAGACCATTATGCCACCGTGACTTGGAGCGATGCTCCTGACAACCGCCGTATCGCTATCGCATGGATGAGCAACTGGCAATATGCAAACGATGTTCCTACCTCCCAATACCGTAGTCCGAACTCCGTTCCCCGCGACTTGAGCCTGTTTACCGTAGATGGTGAGACTTACCTCCAATCAGCTCCCTCTCCCGAACTGCTGGCTTTGCGTGATGCTTCCAAGAAACGCTCGTTCAAAGTAAACGGAACACGCACAATTAAAGAAATGATTCCCGGCAATGACGGTGCATACGAAATAGAATTGACAATTGAAAATCAACGTGCAGACGTAATCGGCTTCCGTCTCTACAATGACAAAGGCGAAGAAGTGGATATGCAGTATGACATGAAAGAAAAGAAATTCTCGATGGATCGTCGCAAGAGCGGAGAGGTCAGCTTCAATGAGAATTTCCCGATGTTGACCTGGACAGCAATTGAACAAGGTGGAAACGAGGAACAAGGCGGCAAAGAGGCATTGAAACTCCGTCTGTTTGTGGATAAATCCAGTGTGGAAGCCTTTGGAGATGGTGGACGTTTTGTGATGACCAATCAGGTATTCCCTTCGGAACCTTACAATCATATCAACTTTTACAGTAAAGGAGGAGCTTATAAAGTAGATTCGTTTGTGGTTCATAAGTTGAAGCCATAAATATCTCTTGTTCGCCCTATGTGCTCTTTATTTGTTTCCCTATGGATGAATACGTCTTTCCTTAAGGGATAGTAGGTGGATAGTAGGGATATACTTGTGTTAAACCTACGGTATTGCTGATTCGTCACGGCCGTGACGAGTTCCTACCATGGCCGTGGAAAGATCTTCCCACAGCCATGACGAATTCCTACCACGGCCGTGGGAAGTTAATAATACCGTAGCTTCAAGGTTACTATACCGTAGGTTTAAGATAAAAATACCGTAGGCTTGAGGTATTGATGCAGTAAGGAGAGCGTGATTCATATAGGCGACGAACAGATAACTAACGGTAAGTACCCACACGACTAACAGCAGATTGTAAATTGAATCATATAACTGCATGATATAAATAGAATAAGTACTCATGCAAAATATAATTTTATATTATTAGGCACGGATTACGCGGATTACAGGGTTGCTATCTGACAGCCATCATTCGAGAAGCCGTGTAATCCGCCTAATCCGTGCCTAGATTTATGATATAAACAAATGATGATAACATATTTAGATAAAAAAAACAATGGAAAACAGTAAAAACTCTTCCCTTTCCAAACTAATCCCGGTGATGCTTTGCTTCTTTGCCATGGGATTTGTTGATCTGGTAGGCATTGCCTCCAATTATGTAAAGGCAGACCTCGGTCTGTCGGACTCGCAGGCGAATATCTTCCCTTCACTGGTATTCTTCTGGTTCCTCATCTTCTCCGTACCCACAGGCATGTTGATGAGCCGCATCGGTCAGAAGAAAACCGTATTGCTTAGTTTGCTTGTGACTTTTGCTTCTTTGTTATTGCCGGTTTTCGGAGACAGCTATATGCTGATGTTGATTTCTTTCTCCCTTCTGGGCATCGGAAATGCGTTGATGCAGACTTCCCTGAATCCGTTGCTTTCTAACATCGTACGTGGCGACCGTTTGGCAAGTAGCCTGACTTTCGGCCAGTTTGTGAAAGCCATTGCCTCTTTCCTTGCTCCTTATATTGCCATGTGGGGAGCGACACAAGCCATCCCGACTTTCGATTTGGGCTGGCGCATCCTGTTCCCGATTTACATGATTGTAGCCGTCATTGCTATCCTGTTGCTCAATGTCACACAGATTAAAGAGGAAAAAGAAGAAGGCAAACCATCTACTTTCGGACAATGTCTCGCTTTGCTTGGCAAACCGTTTATCCTGCTTTCTTTTATCGGTATCATGTGTCACGTTGGAATTGATGTGGGAACAAATACCACTGCCCCCAAGATTTTGATGGAACGTCTCGGCATGGGCCTTGATGATGCGGCTTTTGCAACAAGCCTTTATTTCATCTTCCGTACGGCAGGCTGCTTTCTCGGTTCTTTCATTTTACGCAAAATGTCACCGAAGTCTTTCTTCGGCATTAGCGTTGTGATGATGCTGATAGCGATGGCAGGTTTGTTTATATTCCATGACAAGACAATGATTTATGTATGCATCGGTCTGATTGGTTTCGGCAACTCCAATGTGTTCTCCGTAGTCTTCTCGCAGGCATTGCTTTACCTGCCGGGTAAGAAAAATGAAGTTTCCGGTCTGATGATTATGGGACTGTTCGGCGGCACGGTATTTCCGTTGGCTATGGGAGTAGCATCCGATGCCATGGGACAGAGTGGGGCAGTAGCCGTAATGACAGTGGGCGTGCTTTATCTCTTGTTCTATACATTCCGTATTAAAAAATAATTTTATAACTTTGGAAACAATAAAATCCGTAGATCATGAATAATATAATCGTAGGAATGGGCGAGGCACTTTGGGATGTGTTGCCCGAAGGAAAGAAAATAGGTGGTGCTCCGGCAAACTTTGCCTATCATGTATCACAGTTTGGTTTTGACAGTCGCGTGGTGAGTGCCGTAGGCAAGGATGAGTTGGGAGACGAGATTCTGAACGTATTCAACGAGAAGAAACTGAAAACGCAGATTGAACAAGTGGATTATCCTACCGGTACGGTACAGGTGACACTGGATAACGAGGGAGTGCCTTGTTACGAAATCAAAGAAGGCGTGGCATGGGATAACATACCTTTTACGGATGAACTGAAACGTTTGGCATTGAGTACGCGTGCCGTTTGCTTCGGTTCCCTGGCTCAACGTAATGAAGTGAGCCGTGCCACTATCAACCGTTTTCTGGATACGATGCCCGACATAGACGGACAACTGAAAATCTTTGATATTAATCTCCGCCAGGACTTCTACACCAAAGAGGTATTGCGCGAATCTTTCCGCCGTTGCAACATTCTGAAGATAAACGACGAAGAACTGGTGACCATCAGCCGTATGTTTGGCTATCCCGGCATCGACTTACAGGATAAATGTTGGATTCTGTTGGCAAAATACAACCTGAAGATGTTGATTCTGACTTGCGGAATTAATGGCAGTTATGTGTTTACCCCGGGTGTTGTCTCTTTCCAGGAGACACCGAGAGTTCCGGTTGCCGATACGGTGGGGGCAGGTGATTCCTTTACGGCTGCTTTCTGTGCTTCCATTTTGAATGGAAAACCGGTTCCCGAAGCTCACAAACTTGCTGTTGAAGTTTCTGCTTATGTCTGCACGCAAAGCGGTGCAATGCCCGAACTTCCGCAGGTTTTGAAAGACAGACTGATGTAATTGTTTGATGGAAAGTAAGTATAGAGGTATATCTCATCCGTGGGAATATACCTCTTGTTCTTTTTGCATGATTCGTATGATATGAGAGGTAGGGGCATAAAAAAAGGAGCAACGCCTTGCTCCAACCTTTGTTAACCTTAAATCTAATACTATGAAAAACACATTGCAAAGATACGGACTTCTGCTAAATCTGCAAATAATGCAAATAAAAAGAGATGTTTTATAACATTTATTGAGTGTTTGTCTTACGCTTTATACTTTTGTTAATAGTTTCCGGTTGAATATTGGGAACTGTTTTGCATTTCTTTGGAGGGTAATGATTAGAATAATTGGGTGATAGATAGCATACTCACAGTTTTATTTCTTATTTTTGTTCTCAATCGTCTATTTAGGTCATAGAAAGAAATACGAAAAAAATGAGAATGATTAGAATGATGGGATATACGAAGTGGATAGCAGTCTTGCTCTGTCTTCTTGGCATGACGGCTTGTCGGCAGGATGCACCGCGTTTCCGTATCGGGGTGGCGCAATGTAGTGATGACTCCTGGCGGCATAAGATGAATGATGAAATTCTCCGCGAAGCAATGTTTTATGATGGAGTATCGGTTGAAATCCGGTCGGCTGCGGATGATAATCGTAAACAGGCGGAAGACGTTCATTATTTTATAGATGAAGGGGTTGACTTATTGATTATCTCTGCCAACGAAGCGGCCCCCATGACTCCGATTGTAGAGGAAGCCTATCAAAAGGGAATACCTGTCATCCTGGTAGACCGGAAGATTCTTTCTGATAAATATACTGCCTATATCGGTGCCGACAATTATGAAATAGGACGTGCGGTAGGTAATTATATTGCATCGAGCCTGAAAGGAAAAGGGAATGTGGTGGAACTTACCGGACTGGGTGGCTCAACTCCTGCCATGGAACGCCATCAAGGATTTATGGCTGCTATCAGTAACTTTCCGGATATCAAACTGATTGATAAAGCGGATGCTGCGTGGGAGCGTGAACCGGCGGAAGTGGAAATGGATAGTATGCTCCGTCGGCATCCGAAGATAGACGCCGTGTATGCGCATAATGACCGTATTGCTCCGGGAGCTTATCAGGCTGCAAAGAAAGTGGGACGGGAGAAGGAAATGATTTTTGTCGGTATCGATGCTCTCCCCGGCAAAGGTAACGGATTGGAAATGGTGCTCGACAGTGTGTTGAATGCTACTTTTATTTATCCGACCAATGGCGACAAAGTGATGCAACTGGCAATGAATATCCTTGAGAAAAAGCCTTATCCCCGGGAAACGGTCATGAACACTGCGGTGGTCGACCGTACAAATGCGCATGTCATGCAACTTCAGACGACTCATATCTCGGAACTGGATCAGAAGATTGAAACATTGAACGGACGTATCGGCGGATATCTGTCTCGGGTTGCTACACAGCAGGTGGTGATGTATGGTGGTTTGGTTATTCTTCTATTGGTGGCAGGTTTATTATTGGTAGTCTATAAATCTCTCCGTGCTAAAAATCGTCTGAATAAGGAACTTTCCGAGCAGAAGAAACAGTTGGAAGAGCAGCGGGACAAACTGGAAGAGCAACGGGACCAGCTCATCCAGCTTTCTCATCAACTGGAAGAGGCAACGCATGCCAAACTGGTTTTCTTCACAAATATATCTCACGATTTCCGTACTCCGCTTACATTGGTTGCCGATCCGGTAGAACATTTATTGGCCGATCATACACTAAGTGGAGATCAGCATCGAATGTTGATGCTGATTCAACGAAACGTGAATATCCTTTTGCGTCTTGTCAATCAGATTCTGGATTTCCGTAAATACGAGAACGGTAAGATGGAATATACACCTGTTCAGGTAGATGTTCTTTCCTCTTTTGAGGGCTGGAACGAATCATTCCTTACAGCGGCCCGGAAGAAACACATTCATTTCTCTTTTGATAATATGCCGGATACGGATTACCATACATTGGCGGATATGGAAAAGTTGGAACGTATTTATTTTAATCTTCTTTCCAATGCGTTCAAGTTCACACCGGAAAATGGAAAGATAACGGTTCGTTTATCTTCCTTAACGAAAGAGGATACTCGCTGGATTCGTTTTACTGTAGCCAATACCGGTTCAATGATTTCCACCGAACATATCCGGAGCATTTTCGATCGTTTTTATAAAATAGACATGCACCATGCCGGTTCGGGAATCGGACTTGCATTGGTCAAAGCTTTCGTTGAATTGCATAAAGGTACAATTTCTGTGGAAAGTGATGAAAAGCAGGGTACTGTCTTTACCGTTGATTTACCGGTACAGACTTGTGAGACTATTCTGGCCGAAGACTCTCTAAAGTCATCAATCTCTGCAGTTCCTTTAAATTCTGCTTCTCCCGGTTCTCCCGCCTCTTCCAACCTGAATGAAACTTTAGCTGTCGAAGAAGAGGAACTGGGAAAAGGCTATGATTCTTCCAAACCTTCCGTTTTGGTAATTGATGATAATGCGGATATCCGTTCGTATGTACGCGGATTACTCCATACCGATTATACTGTTATTGAAGCAGCAGACGGTTCGGAGGGCATCCGCAAAGCAATGAAATATGTCCCGGACTTGATAATCTCTGATGTGATGATGCCTGGTATTGATGGAATAGAGTGTTGCCGTCGTCTGAAAAGCGAACTGCAAACCTGCCATATTCCTGTCATCCTATTGACAGCTTGTTCTTTGGATGAACAACGGATTCAGGGGTATGACGGAGGTGCGGATTCTTATATCTCCAAGCCCTTCAGTTCGCAATTGCTGTTGGCACGCGTTCGTAATCTGATAGATTCACATCGCCGCCTGAAACAGTTCTTTGGTGACGGACAAACGTTGGCGAAAGAGGATGTTTGCGATATGGATAAAGACTTTGTGGAAAAATTCAAGGCTTTGATTGAAGCAAAGATGGGAGATTCAAATTTGAATGTAGAGGATTTGGGTAAGGATATGGGATTAAGTCGTGTGCAACTCTATCGCAAAATAAAATCCCTGACTAATTATTCTCCGAATGAATTGCTTCGTATCGCTCGTTTAAAGAAAGCTGCTTCCTTGCTTGCTTCGTCGGATATGACAGTGGCGGAGATTGGTTATGAGGTTGGGTTCAGTTCTCCCTCTTATTTTACCAAATGCTATCGGGAACAGTTTGGAGAAAGTCCGACAGATTTGCTGAAGAGGAAAGGATAGAATCAAAACTATTCACGTCAGAATACAATAAATCCCGGTAACTTGAATTTTCAATGTTTACCGGGATTTATTGATATGTGTTAGTTATGAATCAATAAACTTTTATCTGCGTTTCCTTGATTATACCAGTTTTGTTCGTTTTTGCCACTACTTTGCGCCCATTTTGCAAATCCTTTATAGGCTTCCAAGAAATTAGCTTTTTCAATAGCATGCGCTGCGTTGCCTGGTACTCTTAATCCCCAAATCAGGCGTCCTGCACTAAAATAATAATTATCATCTTCTTCGTCCCCGTTTGTATATATCGGTAGCAGATTTTTATCATTGAATGGATATTGGTAAGTGATCGGTTCAATACCATTCATATGGATTTCTGTTCCGCTATCATTACGTTTTAAATACAAGTCGAATTCATCGCCTTCTAATATTTCCTTTACTTCTTTTCTCTTCTTTAGGGTGATCAGAATATTGATCTCCGGTAAATCACTTGTTGCTACCAAAGCATTCTTTTCTGTATTATAATATTGGCTGCCTGCAGGTTTAGCCAGATTCTTAATTAAAGGGCTGTAATCAATGATAAGATGTTTATTGGGGACAAGATCTACTCCGTTGATCGCAGGAATCACGTTTTTAGTTTCATAAACTTCTATACTTTCCACTTCGTCAGAATCTATTTCTTTCAGTCTTAAATAAGGAGAATAAGGGAATATTCCTCCGATGGCTTTTAGACGTAATCCTATTTGTATATACTGCGCAGTGTATTTTTTGTCAACCTTTTTAATACCTTGGAACTGCACCTTATAATTGACTACAAAATCATTAAAGTCATAATCTCCTAATGATGGGAATTGGTCTTCAAACATGATTGTTCCCCAACCATCTTTGGGATGAAAAATGACTCCTTTTGACAATTGGATGTCATCTTCTATATCATGCCCACGAGTGATTGACCGGGTGGTGTTAGATTTGGATTTGGCATCATTAGCAATGTTCAGTGAGAAACTTCTATCTGCATTTACAGGTATGGCTACTTTTTTTGTTTCATTGGTGCTGGTTTTGTACTGGGCATACAATGTATTTACGTAGGTTGGGATGCTCAAAGGGAGACTTGAAATTTCTGTATCTACAGGAATGTCGGCTATTTTCTCTTCTTTACTACATGCTTCATCCAAAAAGAAGGAAACTATAATGGGGGTAGTAGCAGCTACTGTTCCTGTGGCTACTTGAGTTAATTTCCATTGAAAGCCTGCGGGTATATCCAGGTCTTTTACTTGAATTTCTTTTTCAGGTTGCTTGCTTTCATCATAAAGGTTCTTCTCACAGGAGCTGAAAGTCAGTGCTCCCAATAAACAAGAAACGAACAGGACAGTCTTCTTTTTCATAACAGCAGTGCTTGTTTTGTTAATAATAGGGGTGCTTTTAATAGGGACAAAGGTCGGGATTATTTGTAAATAAAGCAAATAAAGTTGCATATTTTATTAGAATTGCTTTTATTATTTGCAAATTCTTTTCTTTTTATCTAGTTTTGGGACTGAAATAAAGTAATGTTTGAGTGATGAAAGATTATAAAGTAGATAAGGCGAGCCTTTCCGCATCCTTTTGTCAAGAGGTGTATCAGGTTGTTCGGGAAATTCCAGTAGGTAAAGTTTCTACCTATGGGGGAATTGCCGCATTATTGGGAATACCTCAATGTTCCCGTATGGTGGGGCGTGCATTGAAGCAGGTTCCGGATGGTTTATCTGCGCCTTGTCACCGGGTTGTCAATGCGTCGGGACGCCTTGTTCCCGGTTGGACAGAGCAGAAACGACTCTTGCTGGAAGAAGGGATCTCTTTCAAGCAAAATGGATGCGTAGACTTGAAAAAGCATCTTTGGAATTACTCCGTATCTGAATGAAATTTGCATATTTAATCTATTTTCCTTACCTTTGTGCCAACAATATGCAAGAACAGACTGTTATTTATTTATGAAAATACTGTTTTCTACTGTTCATTGAGAGGATAATCTTATCAAATTCTATTCCTTTTAAACTACTCAGTCTGTTTTTTTAACCATTTAAAAAACGTCGGATCGTCATGTTACCATGTGACATGACTGAACCATGCGAACATTCAACTTGTTTATCGTAAGTGAGAATGAGGAACGCGGCAGTTGAAAACAAAACAAATATTATAATCTAAACCAATATATTATATGAGTAAAATAGAAATAAAGGATTTGTACCTTATCTTTGGTAACGAGAAGCAGAAAGCCCTCAAGATGTTGAAAAAAGATAAGAGTAAAGAGGAAATTCTGAAAGATACCGGTTGTACGGTAGGAGTGAAAGATGCCAATCTTTCAATTAATGAAGGAGAGTTTTTTGTGATAATGGGACTTTCGGGAAGTGGAAAATCGACATTACTGCGTTGTATCAATCGTCTGATACGTCCTACTGCCGGGCAAGTGCTTGTAAACGGAGTAGATATATCTAAAATATCCGAAAAAGAATTATTGCAGGTTCGCCGGAAAGAGCTGGCGATGGTTTTTCAGAATTTTGGTCTGTTGCCTCACCGTTCTGTATTGAGCAATATCGCGTTCGGCCTCGAACTTCAGGGAGTGAAGAAAGAGGAACGTGAAAAGAAAGCGATGGAAAGTATGAAGCTTGTCGGATTGAAAGGATATGAAAATCAGATGGTAGGCGAACTTTCTGGTGGAATGCAACAGCGTGTCGGACTGGCCCGCGCTCTGGCTAATAATCCCGAAGTGCTTTTAATGGATGAGGCTTTCTCTGCGCTCGATCCTCTGATTCGTGTGCAAATGCAGGATGAACTGCTGGCTTTGCAGTCGAAGATGAAAAAAACAATTGTCTTTATTACCCATGACTTGAGTGAAGCGATTAAACTGGGCGACCGTATTGCTATTATGAAAGACGGAGAGGTGGTGCAGGTAGGTACTTCAGAAGAAATACTGACCGAACCGGCTAACGATTATGTAGCTCGTTTTGTTGAAAACGTGGACAGGAGTAAAATTATCACCGCTTCTTCTTTAATGATTGACAAACCACTGGTGGCCCGTCTGAAGAAAGAGGGACCTGAAGTATTGATTCGTAAGATGCGTGCGAAGAATATCACCGTATTACCTGTCATAGACGCCGATGATAAACTGGTCGGAGAAGTACGTCTGAACGACCTGCTTAAGTTACGTAGCAGACAGGAAAAATCCATTGAAACGATTGTGCGTACCGAAGTACATTCTGTATTGGAGGATACAGTGTTGGAGGATATACTTCCTTTAATGACAAAGAGCAATTCGCCGGTATGGGTGATTGATGAGACGCATGAGTTTTTAGGAACAATCCCGCTTTCCTCCTTAATCATCGAAGTGACCGGAAAAGATAAAGCAGAAATAAACGAAATAATTCAAAACGCAATAGATTTATGATAAATATAGGACAATATATAGAGATGGTCATCAATTGGATGATGGTACATTTTTCCACTTTCTTTGATGCCATAAATGCAGGCATCGGTAGTTTTATTATAGGATTCCAACACGTACTTTTTGGAATACCTTTTTATATAACCATTCTAGTGCTTGCTGCACTCGCATGGATGAAGGCAGGACGTGGTACGGCAATTTTCACCGCATTGGGATTATTACTGATTTATGAAATGGGATTTTGGGAGGCTACTATGCAAACCCTGGCTCTCGTTTTTTCATCTACCTGTCTGGCTCTGATTGTTGGTGTACCTTTAGGAGTGTGGACGGCAAACAGTCCGCGTGCAGAGAAAATACTCCGTCCTGTTCTCGACTTGATGCAGACGATGCCTGCTTTTGTTTATCTGATTCCTGCCGTTTTGTTTTTCGGATTGGGAGCAGTGCCGGGAGTGTTTGCCACCATTATCTTTGCTATGCCTCCTGTGGTCCGCCTTACCGGATTGGGAATTCGGCAAGTTCCTAAAAATGTAGTGGAAGCTTCCCGTTCGTTCGGGGCTACCCGTTGGCAGTTATTGTATAAAGTGCAGCTTCCTTTGGCGTTGCCAACCATCCTGACAGGTGTCAATCAGACAATAATGATGTCGCTTTCTATGGTTGTCATTGCTGCCATGATTGCTGCCGGTGGTCTGGGAGAAATTGTATTGAAAGGTATTACCCAAATGAAAATCGGACTTGGGTTTGAAGGTGGTATCGCAGTTGTTATTTTAGCTATCATCTTAGACCGTATCACACAAGGAATGGCAGGACGAAAAAATAAGAACTAAACGGAAAGGATAAAATACGTATGAGAATATATAAAATAGTAGGAATAGCATTGTCAGTTATGCTTTTGCTGGCTTCCTGTACTAATTCAGACTTAGAGAAAAAGAAAGTAAAAATAGCCTATGCCAATTGGCTGGAAGGTATTGCCATGAGTCATTTGGCTAAGGTGGTATTGGAAGAACATGGATATGAGGTTGAACTGCAAAATGCTGACCTTGCCCCCATCTTTGTATCTATGTCCGGAAAGAAATCTGATGTCTTTTTGGATGCCTGGTTACCAATAACGATGAAAGATTATATGGATCAGTATGGAGACAGCATCGAATTTCTGGGTGAGGTGTATGGAGAAGCCCGTGTAGGACTGGTTGTTCCTCAATATGTTACGATCCAGTCTATTAGTGAGCTGGAAGCTAATAAAGACCGTTTCTCTTCTGAAATAGTAGGAATTGATGCGGGAGCAGGGATAATGAAGACGACCGATAAGGCCATTGCTGCTTACGGACTTGATGGGTATACCCTCATGACTTCAAGTAGTTCCACCATGCTGGCTTCTTTGAAAAAAGCGATGGACAAAGGAGAATGGATTGTCATCACGGGGTGGACACCACATTGGATGTTCGACCAGTTTGATTTGAAATTCTTGGATGATCCGAAGAAAGTATATGGAGACTTGGAAGAAATACATGCTATTGCATGGAAAGGATTCAGTGAGAAAGATCCGTTTGCTGCCGAATTCTTTGGCAACATCAAACTAACGACAGAAGAACTTAGCTCTTTTATGACAGCTATGAAGGATGCCCGGATGGATGAAGAAGAAATAGCCCGCAAATGGAGGGATGAATATCGGCAGTTGGTGGATAGTTGGATTCCGAAGTCA
This sequence comes from Bacteroides sp., assembly GCF_052357945.1. Taxonomy (GTDB): domain Bacteria; phylum Bacteroidota; class Bacteroidia; order Bacteroidales; family Bacteroidaceae; genus Bacteroides. The sequence continues at coordinate 106,420 of NZ_DAWCXD010000002.1, forward strand.
GAGAATAAATAGATTGGAGCATTGTTATTTTTAATTTTAAATATAAAATAGACATGAACTCTAGTGGGAAAAAGGGAGTACTGTTTATGTTGGACAGAGTTCATACAATAAAAAAACGGTAATCTTCTACAAGATTACCGTTTTATATTTATAGGGTATTACTATTATTCAGCACCCCAGTTTTCTCTAGCCAAACGTTTGTAGCTGTTGTAACGCCATTTAGCATTTTCTTCAGCAGCTTTGAACAGTTCTTCAGCTTCAGCAGGATATTGTTTCATTACAGAAGCGTAACGAACTTCACCCTTCAAGAAACCTTGGAAATCTTCCCAGTTCGGTTCTTTGCTATCTAATTGGAATGGGTTCTTGCCTTCTTCTTCCAAAGCCGGGTTGTAACGCCACAAGTGCCAGTAACCGCACTTAACAGCTTTTTCTTCTTCTTCTTGGCTCTTACCCATACCTGCTTTCAGACCGTGGTTGATACATGGAGCATAAGCGATAATCAAAGATGGTCCCGGATATGCTTCAGCTTCACGGATAGCTTTCAGAGTTTGAGCTTGGTCAGCACCCATAGCGATCTGTGCAACATATACATAACCGTAAGTAGTAGCCATCAGACCGAGGTCTTTCTTACGTACGCGCTTACCAGCAGCAGCGAACTTAGCGATAGCACCTACCGGAGTAGCTTTAGAAGACTGACCACCTGTGTTAGAGTAAACTTCAGTATCCAGAACGAGGATGTTAACGTCCTTACCGGAAGCGATTACATGGTCAAGACCACCGTAACCGATATCGTAAGAAGCACCGTCACCACCAATGATCCACTGGCTGCGTTTTACAAGATATTGTTGCAATTCAGCGATTTGTTTGCAGTGGTTACATTTATCCTTGTTAGCTTCAACAACCGGAATGATCTTAGCAGCCAATTCCTTAGTCTTGTCCGCATCCAGCATATTGTTGATCCATTCAGCAAACAATTCTTTCACTTCAGCAGGAGTGCAATCAGCAGCAATAGCCTCGTTCATCACTTTCACGAGACGAGCACGCATCTTTTCGTTAGCCAATTCCATACCCAAACCGAATTCACAGAAGTCTTCGAACAGTGAGTTAGCCCAAGCAGGACCGTGTCCGTTTTCGTTTGTAGTATACGGAGTAGAAGGAACAGAACCAGAGTAGATAGAAGAACATCCGGTAGCGTTAGCAACCATTTCACGGTCACCGAACAATTGAGAAATCAATTTCACGTACGGAGTTTCACCACAACCAGAGCAAGCGCCGGAGAACTCAAACAACGGAGTAGCGAACTGTGAGTTCTTCACGTTAGACTTGATATCAACAAGATGTTGTTTAGTCTTCACGTTTTCAGCACAGTAAGTCCAGTTGTCAGCTTCAGCCAATTGGCTTTCGAGGTGTTTCATTGTCAATGCTTTGCCACCCTTCTTCGGATTACCCGGACAGATGTCAGCACAGTTACCGCAACCCAGACAGTCGAGAACGTCAACCTGGATACGGAATGTCATACCGTCGAATACTTTACCTACTGCTTTCAGTTGTTCGAACTTAGCACCCTTCTGCTCTTCAGCATCGAGTACGAACGGACGGATAGAAGCGTGAGGACAAACGTATGCACACTTGTTACACTGGATACAGTTTTCTGGATTCCATTCAGGAACGAATGCAGCTACACCACGTTTTTCGTATTTAGAAGTACCTTGATACCAAGTACCGTCTTCGATACCCTTGAATGCAGATACAGGCAACAAGTCACCATCTTGTGCATTGATCGGACGAACTACTTCGTTGATGAATGCAGGATCGTTGTTTTCAGCTTTTGCATCATCCGGCAGGTTAGCCCAAGCAGGATCAACAGCTAAAGTCTTGTATTCACCACCACGGTCAACGGCAGCATAGTTCTTGTTTACAACGTCTTCACCTTTCTTGCCGTAAGACTTAACGATGAATTTCTTCATCTGTTCAACAGCTTGTTCTACAGGAATAACGCCTGTGATACGGAAGAATGCAGATTGAAGGATCGTGTTGGTACGGTTACCCAAACCAATTTCCAGTGCAATCTGTGTTGCGTTGATATAGTATACAGAAATGTTGTTCTGTGCGAAATATTTCTTAACCTTGTTAGGCAGGTTTTTAGCCAGTTCTTCACCTTCCCAGATTGTGTTCAATAAGAAAGAACCGTTCTTACGCAAACCACGAGTTACATCGTACATGTGCAGGTAAGCCTGAACGTGACAAGCAACGAAGTTCGGAGTGTTTACCAAATAAGTAGAACGGATCGGATTATCACCGAAACGCAAGTGAGAACAAGTGAAACCACCTGACTTCTTAGAGTCATAAGAGAAGTAAGCCTGGCAGTGTTTGTCAGTGTTGTCACCGATAATCTTTACAGAGTTCTTGTTAGCACCTACTGTACCGTCAGCACCCAAACCGTAGAATTTAGCTTCGAACATACCTTCGCCGCCTAAAGCAATTTCTTCTTTTTGAGGAAGAGAAGTGAAAGTAACGTCGTCTACGATACCGATAGTGAAGTGGTTCTTCGGCATTGGCATAGCCAAGTTTTCGAATACTGAAAGGATTTGAGCAGGAGTAGTATCTTTTGAACCCAAACCGTAGCGACCGCCAACGATAACCGGAGCATTTTCTGCACCGTAGAAGCAGTCTTTAACGTCAAGGTAAAGAGGTTCGCCGTTAGCACCCGGTTCTTTAGTACGGTCAAGAACTGCGATAGTCTTAGCAGTCTTAGGTACAGCAGCCAGGAAGTGTTTAGCAGAGAACGGACGATACAGGTGTACGGCAACCATACCCACTTTTTCGCCGTTTGCTACCAGGTAGTCGATAGCTTCGCGGGCAGCTTCTGTTACAGAACCCATAGCGATAATTACGCGTTCTGCATCTTCTGCACCATAGTAATCGAACAAACCGTATTTACGACCTGTGATCTTAGAAATTTCATTCATGTATTCTTCTACGATAGCAGGAACTGCTTCATAGTAGTTGTTGCATGATTCACGATGTTGAAAGAAATGGTCAGGATTTTCAGCCATACCACGAGCTACCGGTTTCATCGGGTTCAGTGCGCGGGCACGGAATTCAGCCAAAGCTTCCTGGTCGATCAGCGGAGCAAGATCATCATTTTCCAACATTTCAATCTTTTGGATTTCGTGAGATGTACGGAAACCATCGAAGAAGTTCATGAACGGAACGCGAGATTTGATGGTAGCCAAGTGAGCAACACCAGCCAAATCCATAACTTCCTGTACAGAGCCTTCAGCCAACATAGCAAAGCCAGTCTGACGAGCTGACATTACGTCTTGGTGGTCACCGAAGATACACAATGCGTGAGAAGCCAATGTACGAGCAGATACATGGAATACGCAAGGCAAGAACTCACCGGCAATTTTGTACATGTTAGGGATCATCAGGAGAAGACCCTGGGAAGCAGTGTAAGTAGTAGTCAACGCACCAGCCTGAAGAGAACCGTGAACTGCACCGGCAGCACCACCTTCAGATTGCATTTCCTGTACCAATACTGTTTCGCCGAAGATGTTCTTACGTCCTGCGGCAGCCCATTCGTCTACGTACTCAGCCATAGTCGAAGAAGGAGTGATGGGGTAGATAGCTGCTACTTCAGAGAACATATACGAGATATGCGCTGCAGCCTGGTTACCATCACAAGTGATGAATTTCTTCTGTTTAGTCATAACTAAATTAAATATTTAAGTAAATAAATCTTTTAATATAAAAAGCCGAACATCCAGAGAGGTATCTGGTTGCCCCGACCTATTTCAGCCTTATGCAACGCGTACGTCACATTCGGATTGTTCTTGATCTTTGCGCCTTCCTGGCAAATTTTGAACGGCATTACTTCGTCCACCATAAAAGAAACGTTTTTATCTCCTTTATGTACCTTATGGTCTTTCCATAAAGAATTTGCAAAGAATGTGTCGAGTACATCCTGCTCCTCCACTTTCACCGGATAGATGGAGTACATCAGATTGGAGTTGTGCATCATTATCTTTGACGGTTTTTTAGGGAATTCTTCCCCTTTCGGATAAACCAGATTAATGAGTCGCGCATCTGCCAGATACTTGATATAGTTCATCACTGTGGCGCGAGATGTCTGTATGTCGCTTGCCAGTTGACTTACATTTGGAGCCTTCGGTCCGTCGACAGCGAGCAAATATAGTAATTTTTTTATCTTTGAAAGATATTTCAGTTCAATTTGTTTGATGAGCAGGATATCTACTTCCACCATCATGTTCATCGTTTTTAGCAAATTCTCCGAGAAGTTACGCTTCTCGAGGAAGAACGGATAGAACCCATGATGCAGGTAATCCTGGAAGTAATCCAGCGGACGAACTTTAGAGAGTACTCCTTTGGCAATCTGTTCGTGAGTGCTAAGAATTTCTTCGAGGCTGTATGCCCTGAATTTCATGCCTGTCTGTAAGTTCAGGTATTCACGGAAAGAGAATCCGCGCAGGTTATAGCTCTTCGCGATATCACGCAGTTCAAGGTTTTCCTCCTTCAGTCGCATCACGGATGAGCCGGTAAAGACAATCTTCAGATTAGGAAAACGGTCGTAACACATGCGTAGCTCTTTGCTCCATTCTGGGTGTTTGAACACTTGGTCGATCAACAATACTTTTCCGCCACGTTTCTGAAATTCGTTGGCGAAGTCTACAATACTGTGACCCGAGAAATAGAAGTTGTTCATGTTGATGAACAAACAGGAACGGTCGTTCCCGAATTTCTCTTTGGCGTATTGGAGAAGGAAAGTGGTTTTTCCTACGCCACGTGTCCCTTTGATACCAATCAGGCGGTCGCTCCAGTCGATCTCGTCCATGAGATCGCGGCGAACGGGGGCATTGGTGTGCTCAACGAGGTAGGCGTGTGTGCGGTAGAATGATTCCATTTCAGTTCTTTGTTTTTCGGGTGGCAAATATACTGCTTTTTTTAGGATTTGCAAAGTAGAGATGGCAAAATTGTGTGTTTAATTCCAACTTTCTGTTTATTGTAGCCATTCCTGACTATTTCCTGTATATATTTGCAGAATAAAGTTTTGAATTCGTTTAAAATGACAAAAAAGGCTCTTTATATATTCAATCCGGAACATGATTTGGCGTTAGCCAGCGGTGAAACAAACTATATGGCACCGGCTTCCGCCCGGCAGATGGCATCCGAATTGGCTTTGTTGCCGATGTGGTATGCAGAAGAGGGAAGTGTTGTATTGGCTCCTTCCGCTTATAATCTCGACTATGTGAAGCAGATACAGGAATTATTAGGACTTTCGGTTGATTTGATGACAGAACCTGAACTTGCTTCGGAGCGGAATTTGGATATTCGTCCCTGGGGCTGGGATATAGCAATAAGAAAACGACTGTTGGATTTGGGAGTGGAAGAAAGCGAGCTTCCTTCTATTGAGCAATTGGATAAACTGCGTTTCTGTTCCCATCGTTCCTACGCTGTGGAATTATTACCACAGCTACAACTGGGAGCCTGTTTTTGTGGAGAGTCTTTTTACTTGACGTTTCCCGAAGAATGGAAGTCATTTGTAGAATCACATGATACTTGTTTGCTGAAAGCTCCTTTATCCGGTAGCGGAAAAGGGTTGAATTGGTGCAAAGGTGTATATACTCCTTCCATTTCCGGTTGGTGCTCACGCATTGGCAACCAGCAAGGAGGTGTTATTGGCGAACCTCTATATAATAAGGTGGAAGATTTTGCTATGGAATTTCGTTCTTTGGGTAATGGTCGATTTGGCTTTGCCGGATACTCTCAATTCCGTACGGGTGGAAGTGGGGCGTACGAAGGTAATCTGCTGATTTCAGATGCAGCCATCGAACGGAATCTTTCGGAATATATCCTTGTCGAAGAAATTTATAAATTGCGCGACCGCCTTGAACAAGAATTATCCCTCCGTTTCGGAACCATTTATAATGGTTATTTGGGAGTGGATATGATGATCTGTCGCTTTCCAGAATCTCCTGTTTATCGGATTCATCCTTGCGTGGAAATCAATTTGAGGATGAATATGGGAGTAGTAGCGCGTCATATTTATGACCATTATATCTATCCTACTTCAACAGGAGCTTTTCAAATAAGCTATTACCCTACGGAAGGAACAGCCTGGAGAGCACACAAAGAAATGGAGGAGGCTTATCCTTTGGAAATAGAACAAGGAAGAATAAAATCAGGCTATTTGTCATTGGTGCCGGCTCATAAAAAGAGTAGTTATCGGGCGTGGGTGTTTATCTCAAAAAGCGTGTTTTTGTGATATTATATCGAAGTTATGGTTTCTCGGTGTGAAACAAGTAATCACACGCCATGTGACTATCGTTCACCTTACTTGTTATTGTTAATCACTCCATTCCGGAAAACTGGAATGAAGTAGGACTAGATTATTTTGCTGGGAAGTTCGTACCAGTATAGGCATGTTTATTTTACTTCTGTACCGCCGCACTTTCGTTTCCGCAACGGTCAATAGCCGTAACTGCGAAATGTTTCTTAGCATTCCAGGGTAGGATAGGAGCATAGATATAACTTGTCTCCCGAACGCCTTGTGCAACAATGTTCTCCGGGCGATTAGTATCTACTGGAAATTCATTTGATGCATAAATGACATACATCGGATTATTACGCGAATCATTGTCGGTAGCAGCCTGCCACTTTAATTCCGTATATCCATTGTTGATATCAGTAACCTTTAGTTCGGACGGAGCCGTAGGCGGAACATTGTCCAGCCAAGGCATAGGAAGCTGTAAAGCTGGATATGCATAGAAATTCTCAGCCAATTCATCGTAGATACCTTGTGTATTTTCCATAAGATATTTCACCCGGTAATGTCCTTCACCTGCCATTTTCTGACTGCGGATGAAGTTCATCTGACGATCAATTTCGTCACGTGTCCATTTACCCTCATCAGGATGAAGAAAATAAATGCCAAGTCCCGGAACCACCTGTCGTCCGTTACTTTGTTCCTGCCAGTCGAGAGCAAAAGGATAGAAATTGTTTCCTTGGAAATACATCATCGGATAAATCTGGTCCATAATCCCTTCTCCCATCCAGCCTTGTGGGTCCTGATAAACGGTAAAGAAAGCATTCCATCCACGGGAAGGATAACGTGATGTATCCCGGTATTTTCCTACCGGACAGGTACTTACCTTTACCCAAGGCTTCATCGCTTTTACACCTTTATATATATAACGTACAATCTCGGAGATATTATCCCGGCGCCACTGATCCAGCGTACGTCCTTTATTATATCGGCGGAAATCATATTTATCGGGGAAAAGGGGAGCATTCTCCGGATAACGCAGATAGTCAAAATGTACTCCGTCCACATCATAACCGCTTACGACTTCCCGTACCAGTTTCATCAAATACTCTTTCGTAGCCGGATGCCCTGGGTTGAGGAAATATTCACTTTTGTAAGGGACGCAGATATCTTTCATCCGCTTGGTGACGGACTGACTTCCGAGCGAAGCAACATGTTTCTTATTCCCCAGCGGAATAGTTACCATCCAGGCGTGACATTCCATTCCCCGTTTATGACATTCCTCAACGGCGAAAGCCAGTGGATCATAGCCGGGGTTTCCTCCTGTCTTTCCAGTTAAGATTGAATTGAATGGTTCGATTGCTGAAGGATATAATACATCTCCACGTGTACGGGTTTGAAATAGGACAGTGTTGAAGTTGGCAGCCTTCAACTTATCAAGAATATCTATTAACTCTTCTTTCTGTTTGCGAATTGTTTGGGGAGTTGTTGCACGTGTACGAGGCCAATCCAGTCCGTACACCGCTGTGACCCATGCGGCACGAACTTCATGTTTGGGTTGCGCAACCATTGAGAGGAAAGGAAACAAAAGTGAAAGAATGAAAATATATCGACGCATATTCTTTATTTTTTGTTTTAAATCCCTGCAAAGTTAGTAAAAGTGTCGGTATTGTTGGGCTGTTTCGTGAGATTATGTTACATTTGCCAAGCTAAAAAACGACACGCTATGATTACATTTACTCTATGCCTGCTGGCACTGATAGTAGGCTATTTTACGTACGGACGCCTGATGGAACGCGTCTTTGGTCCTGATGACCGTAAAACACCGGCTCTTACAAAGGCTGATGGAGTGGACTATATTCCATTGCCCACTTGGAAGATTTTCATGATTCAATTTCTTAATATTGCCGGATTAGGTCCTATTTTCGGAGCAATCATGGGAGCGAAATTTGGTAGCTCTTCATACTTGTGGATTGTGTTGGGAAGTATTTTTGCGGGTGCAGTGCATGATTATTTTGCCGGAATGCTTTCTTTGCGTAATGGAGGTGAAAGTCTGCCGGAAATAATAGGACGTTATTTGGGACTGACTACCAAGCAGGTGATGAGAGGATTCACTGTCATTTTAATGATTCTGGTGGGGTCGGTTTTCGTTGCGGGGCCTGCCGGACTGTTGGCAAAACTCACTCCGGAAAGTTTGGATGCTACGTTTTGGATTGTGGTTGTATTCCTCTATTATATTTTGGCGACCCTACTTCCTGTTGATAAAATAATAGGTAAAATATATCCTATATTTGCGGTTGCCTTGTTGTTTATGGCAGTAGGCATTTTGGTGATGCTCTACGTTAACCATCCGGCTTTGCCTGAACTTTGGGATGGTTTGCAAAATACAAATCCCGAAGCAAGTGAGCTTCCTATTTTTCCGATTATGTTTGTGAGTATTGCATGTGGTGCCATTTCGGGTTTTCATGCTACGCAAAGCCCGTTGATGGCACGTTGTATGACCTCGGAACGGCATGGACGTCCGGTGTTTTACGGTGCAATGATTACCGAGGGCATTGTTGCTCTTATTTGGGCTGCTGCCGCTACTTACTTTTTCCATGAAAACGGAATGGAAGAAAGCAATGCTTCCGTTATTGTAGATTCTATAACGAAGGAGTGGCTGGGAGCTGTCGGAGGCGTACTTGCCATTTTGGGAGTGATTGCCGCTCCGATTACTTCGGGTGATACGGCTTTTCGTTCGGCACGTCTGATTGTGGCAGACTTCCTAGGTATGGAACAAAAAAGTATGCGCCGTCGTTTATATATTTGCATTCCGATGTTTGTCCTTGCTATCGGTCTGCTTTTGTATAGCTTGCGTGACGCAAACGGATTTAATATGATATGGCGTTATTTTGCCTGGGCGAATCAGACGCTGGCTGTGTTTACCTTGTGGGCTATAACGGTTTTTCTGGCGGTATCTAAGAAAACTTATATCATCACTTTGATACCGGCACTGTTTATGACATGTGTATGTTCTACTTATATATGTATTGCTCCTGAAGGATTGGGGCTTTCGCATGCAGTTTCCTATGGCGTTGGTATAGCGTGTGTAGTAGTTGCGGCAGTTTGGTTCTATATCTGGATAAGCAAGCAAAAAACAAGAAAATTATCAGAATGAAGAAAATAAGAAAATCGACAGGAGTTGCGCTTGCATTCCTTATTTATGTATCCGTAACAGCGGCTTATTTGTTGCCTCGTAATACGGAAGTCAGCCTGACAGAAAAAATAATTACGGTGGTGGTTTCTTATGTCATCGTCCTCCTTCTTTGGCTGGTGCTTCGAAAAAAGGAACAAATGCGTGAACGCCGCAAAAAAGACGAACAATCTATTCACTTAAAAAAATAAGTTTATGAAGAAATTAGCTTTGGTTCTTTGCTTATTAGCAGTCTCTTTTACTGCGCAGGCACAATTTGAGAAAGGAACGATGATTCTCAACCCTTCTGTGACAGGACTGGATTTTTCTTACAGTAAAAATGATGATGCCAAGTTTGGTATTGGTGCGCAAGCCGGTACATTTTTGGCAGATGGTTTTGCATTGATGGTAAATATTGGAGCAGACTGGTCGCAACCGAAGGATACATATACACTAGGTACAGGAATGCGTTGCTATTTCAATACAACGGGGATTTATCTTGGGGGTGGTTTTGACTGGGAACGGGTCCGTTACAAGGGTGGTAGCCATAACAACGATTGGGGATTGGGCATTGAAGCCGGATATGCGTACTTTCTCTCCAAAACTGTAACGATCGAACCGGCAGTTTATTATAAATGGCGTTTTGATGATTCTGATAATTCACGTTTCGGTGTGAAGATAGGATTCGGATTCTACTTTTAATTAGCTGTAAATAGGAATTTATATTTCACCACAGAGGACACGGAGGACACAGAGGACACAGAGGTTTACTATTTTTTATTCACTATAGAATAACACAGAGTCTCACGTATTTATCATCGTATTTATCGCTCTGTTTTACTTACGGAAAAAAGAGAGAAGAACTCTGTGTCCTCCGTGGCCTCTGTGGTGAACCCTAAAATTATCATTTATTAGCGGAGTTTTTCTTTTAAGAATTGTCCTGTATAACTTGCTCCGCAGGCGGCAACTTCTTCCGGAGTGCCCACTGCTACAATGTTTCCACCCTTATCTCCACCTTCCGGTCCGAGATCGATTACATAATCGGCACATTTGATGACATCCATATTATGTTCAATGATAACGATACTGTGTCCCCGGCGAATCAGTGCGTCGAAAGCATCCAGAAGTTTGCGAATATCATGGAAATGAAGTCCGGTAGTCGGCTCGTCAAAGATAAACATCGTTGGGTCGGCTTTCTCCTGGCTCAAATAGAATGCTAGTTTAACACGTTGGTTTTCACCACCGGAAAGAGTGGAAGACGACTGTCCTAATTTAATATATCCCAGTCCTACGTCCTGCAAAGGAAGTAACTTCTTCACAATTTTCTTTTGTCCATGTTCGTTAAAGAACTCAACCGCCTGATTGACGGTCATCTCTAACACATCGTAGATACTTTTATCGTTGAATTTCACTTCCAGCGTATCAGATTTGAACCGTTTTCCGTGACAAGATTCACACTCCAACACTAAATCTGCCATAAATTGCATTTCTACGGTGATGGTTCCTTCCCCCTTACATTCTTCGCAACGTCCGCCTTCACTGTTGAAACTGAAGAATCCGGGAGTATACCCCATTTGTTTAGCTAGCGGTTGTTCAGACCACAGTTTACGAATTTCGTCGTAGGCTTTGATGTAAGTCACCGGATTAGAACGTGATGATTTACCAATAGGGTTCTGGTCTACAAATTCCACATTTCGCAAGTCTCGCAAACTTCCTCCGATTGAGGAGAACTCTCCCGGACGGTCACTGCATTCATCCAATTCACGTTTCAATGCCCGGAAGAAAATGTCTCTCACCAATGTACTCTTTCCGGAACCGGAAACACCGGTAACGACTGTCATCACATTAAGTGGGATGCGTACGTTTACTCCTTTCAGGTTATTCTCACGTGCGCCTTTCAATTCTATATAATTATTCCACGGCCGACGATGCTCCGGAACGGGAATTTCATCTTCTCCCAAAAGATAACGTACCGTGTAGCTGTTGCTTCCTTTCTTCAAATCCTTCATATCGCCTTGGTAAACAACCTCTCCACCCAGACGTCCTGCATTAGGACCTATATCAATAATGTAATCTGCAGCACGGATGATCTCTTCGTCGTGCTCTACCACTACTACCGTATTGCCTAATTGTTGCAGTTGACGCAACACATGGAGCAGACGGTCCGTATCACGACTATGTAGTCCGATACTTGGCTCGTCGAGAATATAAAGGCTACCAACAAGGCTACTTCCCAGTGAAGTTGCCAGATTGATACGCTGACTTTCTCCACCCGATAAAGAATTACTAAGCCGGTTCAAAGTCAGATAGCCCAAACCTACATCAATTAGAAAACGAATCCGGCTATTTATTTCAACCAGGATACGTCGGGATACGTTGCTGTCGTGCTCGTCCAGTTCCAAATGATCGAAGAATTCCTTCAGCTCTGTGATAGGCAAATCTACCAGTTCGGAAATGTTTTTTCCACCCACCCGGACATATCCGGCTTCCGGTTTCAGGCGAGTGCCGTGGCATTTCGGGCAAAGTGTCTTTCCGCGGTAACGTGCCAGCATTACCCGGTACTGTATCTTATATTGATTCTCTTCCAGCATCTTGAAGAAATCATTGATACCATGGAAATATTGATTGCCTTCCCAAAGCAAACGGCGTTGTGCATCTGTCAACTCATAATAAGGAGTGAAAATCGGGAAGTCGAATTTATCCGCATTATGAATCAGTTCTTCTTTCCATTCACCCATCTTTTCACCTCGCCAGCATACGATAGCACCTTCATATACGGATAAAGAACGATCCGGAACAACTAAATGCTCATCAATACCGATCACTTTACCGAATCCTTCACATACGGGACAAGCACCGATAGGAGAGTTGAATGAAAACATCTGATCATTCGGCTCTTCAAAGTTGATACCGTCTGCTTCGAATTTAGTGCTGAAAGTATGTAACTTTGTGGTTCCGTCCGATAGAAAAAAACGCAACATACAGGTTCCGTCACCTTCATACATGGCTGTTTCGGCAGAATCGGTCAGTCGGCTGACAGCGTCCTTGCTGTTGGCAACAGCCATACGGTCTACCAGTAGATATACTTCGTCACCTGCCATAGGCGTATATTCATCAATACGCTTCATTTCACCGTTCACTTCGATACGGTTGAATCCTTGTTTCAGGTCTATTTCCAGTTGTTGTTGCAAGGTGCGGTTTTCACGCAGGCGGATAGGTGTCAATACCGTGTATCTTGTACCTTCCGGGTATGAATGCATGCAGTTGACAATGTCTTCTGTAGAGTGCTTCTTCACTTCTTGTCCGCTGATGGGGCTATACGTTTTCCCTACCCGTGAATATAACAGGCGTAGATATTCGTAAATTTCAGTCGAGGTGCCCACGGTGGAACGGGGATTACGGCTGTTTACTTTTTGTTCGATGGCAATGGCGGGAGGAATTCCTTTGATAAAGTCACACTCCGGTTTGCTCATTCTCCCCAGGAACTGACGCGCGTAGCTGCTTAAGCTTTCTACGTAGCGGCGTTGTCCCTCTGCATAAAGGGTATCAAAAGCAAGTGATGATTTTCCCGAACCCGACAATCCGGTGATAACAACAAGTTTGTTGCGGGGAATATCTACATCGATGTTTTTGAGGTTGTTGACTCGTGCGCCTTTGATCGAAATATAGTTGTTTTCTGACATAAAATACTCCTTTTTTATGGTAGTCGGCAAAGTTAGCGAATTTATCGGGAGTTTGTATTATCTTTGCGTCACATTATTACGATTTAAGAATATTATGAAGCTGAAAAACTATCTTTTACTTTTAGCTCTTCTTCTGGTGGTAGGAGTAAGGGCGCAGGTGCCATTAGGCAATAAATATCCTAAACGTGAATTCCGTGGAGCATGGATACAGGCTGTCAACGGCCAGTTTCGCGGCATTCCTACAGAGCGACTGAAGCAAATATTGATTAGCCAGTTGAATTCTCTTCAGGAAGCCGGTATTAATGCGATCATCTTTCAGGTGCGCCCTGAAGCGGATGCATTATACGCTTCCCAATATGAACCGTGGAGCCGTTTCCTGACAGGAACGCAAGGGCAGACGCCTTCTCCTATGTGGGACCCGATGCAGTTTATGATTGAAGAATGCCAGAAACGGAATATGGAGTTTCATGCCTGGATCAACCCTTACCGTGTGAAGACTTCGTTAAAGAACAAGTTGGCGCCGGAACATATTTATCACCAGCATCCGGAATGGTTTGTTACTTATGGCGATCAGCTATACTTCGACCCGGCACTTCCTGAAAGTCGGGAGTATATCTGTAAAATTGTGACCGATATTGTGTCCCGTTATAACGTGGACGCTATCCACATGGATGATTATTTCTATCCTTATCCGGTTAATGGATTAGATTTCCCGGATAATGCGAGCTTTGCCCGTTATGGTGGAGGTTTCACAAACAAGGCAGATTGGCGTCGTAGTAATGTGAATGTGTTGATAAAGAAGCTTCACGAGACGATTCGTGGCATCAAGCCATGGGTGAAGTTCGGTATCAGTCCGTTTGGTATTTATCGTAATCAGAAGAGCGATCCGTTGGGAAGTAACACCAATGGTTTGCAGAACTATGATGATCTTTATGCTGATGTACTCCTTTGGGCACGTGAAGGATGGATTGATTATAATATTCCGCAAATTTACTGGGAGATTGGCCACAAAGCTGCCGACTATGAGACACTGGTGAAATGGTGGGCTACTCATTCGGAAAACCGGCCGTTGTTCATTGGTCAGTCGGTGCCAAAGACAGTTCAGTTTGCCGATCCGCAGAATCCTTCTATCAATCAGCTTCCCCGTAAGATGGCTTTGCAACGTGCTTACCAGACAATTGGAGGCAGTTGCCAATGGTATGCAGCAGCCGTTGTTGAGAATCAGGGTAGATATCGTGATGCTTTAATCAGTGAATATCATAAGTATCCGGCTTTGGTTCCAGTCTTTGATTTTATGGATGATAAAGCTCCGGACAAGGTGCGTAAAATGAAAAAGGTATGGACAGAAGATGGTTATATCCTTTTCTGGACTGCTCCGAAAGCCGATACGGAGATGGATAAGGCTGTTCGATATGTGGTCTATCGTTTTGGCAGCAAAGAAAAGGTGAATTTGGACGATCCTTCACATATTGTAGCTATCACGCGCAATTCATTCTATAAACTTCCTTATGAAACAGGAAAAACAAAATGCCGTTATGTAGTGACAGCTTTAGACCGCTTGCATAATGAATCCAAGTCTGTAAGTAAGAAGTTGAAACTATAAAGACATAGCATAAACGATAAACGGTGAACACTCTGCAAAATGATAGTGCAGTTTATTCACCGTTTTTTTTGTTTACTGTTTATGGTATATCGTTCAATCGCTTACTGTTAATAAAGTAGTAGCCCTGCAATGCCGCAGCCGATAATCATTAATATCGGATTGGCTTTGTATTTTCTTGTTCCGATGAAAGCGATCAGGAATATAATGATACTGATGACGAATGAATAAGTATCTTCCGTAGGTGAACCGAAATTTTCTACATTCATTAATACCAGCGCAGCGGAAGCGAGTAATCCTACTACTGCCGGGCGTAGCCCGTCGAAGATAGATTCTACTACAGGATGTTTCTGATACCTTAAAAAGAACTTGCTAATGGTCAGCATCAAGATAAAAGAGGGGAGGACCACTGCAAAAGTTGCGATGATGGAACCCCAAACACTTCCGGTAGAAGTAAACCCTACATAGGTCGCTGCATTAATGCCGATAGGTCCCGGAGTCATCTGACTGATTGCTACAATATCAGTAAACTCCTGTGAACTCACCCATCCGTAACGAGTAACCACTTCACCTTGAATCATGGAAAGCATGGCGTATCCGCCTCCGAAACCAAAGAGGCCGATTTTGAAAAACGTATAGAATAACTGTAAGTAGATCATATAATTAATGATGATATCACTATAATTTATTTATATAATAAAAGTAGGTATGGATTACACTGTTTTTATGATAACTCTCCTTTCTTAACTCCTGACTTTTCTAAGTTTCCCCCACAGGAAACCTCCTACACCAGCAGCAATGATAATCCAGATAGGGGAGAAGCCCAACAGCCAGATTAATAATGCCGAGACAACAGGAATCCACAGATTGTAGCGGTTGATTTTTGCGGATCGTCCCATGGTAAAGGTCGGCGCCGCGATGAGTGCCACCACTGCCGGGCGAATTCCTTTAAAAATACGTTCCACTATCGGATTGTCTTGGAAGCTATGAAAGAACAGGGCGATAGCTAATATAATAATGAAAGACGGCAAAACAGTACCCAATGCCGTGATAATACTTCCCCGGATTCCACGCAGTTTATATCCTATGAAGATAGAAATATTGACAGCCAGAATTCCCGGAGCGGATTGGGAGATAGCCAACAGGTCGATAAAATCTTCCTGCGCAATCCATTTCCGTTTGGTGACAATTTCATTTTCAATCAGTGGCACCATTGCATACCCTCCTCCAATGGTAAAGGCGCCTATTTTAAAAAAGATTCCAAATGCTTCGAGATAAATGTTCATTCTTTCTTTTCTCCTCCTTCCTTACTAACTGCTTTTTTCTCTTTGCCATATTGACTGGGACTTACATTATAATGCTTCTTAAATACTTCGCGGAAGTACTTGGCATCACTGAATCCTGTCATTTCTGCAATTTCTGTTATGGTATGTGTGTTTTCTTTTAGTAATTGTACGGCACGTTTCAGACGAATCAACCGGATATAATCTCCCGGTGCCTGATCGGTCAATGCTCTTAATTTATTATAGAAACTCGTGCGGCTCATTCCCATCAGGCTGCATAATACATCTACCGTGAGAGCCGGATTGTCAATGTTATCTTCCACGTTCTTTTTGACGTCTGCAATGAATTTCCAGTCAATATCCTGTGAACAGTTGATGCAGTCTTCATCATGCTCTTCATCATTCAGATCCAGATTGGCGTATTTACTGCGCAGGAGTGCACGATTGGCCAACAGATTGGCAACGTTTGCTTTCAATATACCAATGTTGAATGGTTTCACAACGTATTCATCTGCACCAATCTGAAGTCCTGAAAGGATATCCTTTTCATTATTCAAAGCTGTCAGCAGGATGACAGGAATGTGAGAAGTCTCGATATTATTCTTGATAGCCTGACATAATTCATCCCCTCGCATTTCCGGCATCATAATGTCTGAAATGACCAGTTCCGGTTTGTATTCGGGAATAATCGTCAGTGCTTCTTTTCCATTGGAGCAGACCTGTACGACATATTCTTCAGATAACGTCTGCGACAGATAGTTGCGCAACTCATCGTTATCCTCTACAATCAAGATTCGACGATGGTTTATATTCTCTTTCTTCTGTGCGTTCTCGTAAATTTCAGGTGATGGGGGTGGAACGTTGTCAACAACCTTTATTTCCTGACGCTGCTTGCTGGGAGTTGCCAAATGCGCTTTCCGGAAGCGCTTGCTGTCTTTAGGGAATGTTATTTTGATAACCGATCCCTGGTTTTCGATGCTTGACAGATTAATCTTTCCTTTATGCAGGCGGACTAGCTTCCATACAAGCATCAGTCCGATACCACTTCCTGTTACTTTGGAATTAATAGCGTTGCTGCCACGGAAATGAAGTTTGAACAATTTCTTTTGTTCGTTGGCCGGGATGCCGATTCCTGTGTCTCTGACTTCCACGCTCCATGAGTCAGATGTTTCTGAAACGAAAACCTGTACATTCCCATTTTCCGGAGTATATTTCAGTGCGTTCGAAATGATGTTCTTAAAGATAGATTCCATCTTTTCTTTATCAAACCATACGTTCATATATCTGAAATTACTTTCATAAGTGAAGTTGATATGTTTGATGTTGGCGTACTGCTGGAACGCATTGAATATTTCATTCATAAACGTGTTTAGCTCATGCTCTGAAATATATAATTCGGAAGAGTATACGTCCGCTCTTTCAAAGTTGATAAGATTGGTGGTAAGACGTAATAGGGCATTTACGTTTCGTAATGCCGTATTCATGTTCGAAATACCTTCTTTACTCAACTCCTCTTTCTCGCGTAGTTCTTCCAAAGGTGCTTTGATAAGCGTCAATGGGGTACGGATATCATGTGCCGTATTAATAAAGAAGTGTATTTTCTCATCGGAGACTTTACGCTGCTTTCTTAAAATCAGGATACGTAATAGAATGATGGCAATGAGACAGAGGAAAGCTGCATAAAGCAACACAGCCCAAATTGTCAGCCAGAAAGGTTGGGCGATAACAATATCCATGCTTCTTTCTTCAAGTATGACACGTCTGTCTTCATTGGAGATAGCACGTACTCTTAGTGTATATTTTCCCGGTGCAAGATTGGTGTAACGAATCGTATTCTCGGTTCCGGGTTTACTCCATTCATCATAAAAACCTTCTAGCCTCCAAGAATAAATGATGTTGGAAGGATAATCATAGTTGATGGAAGAAACTTGCAAAGAGAAAATATTCTGATTGAATTTTAACTTCAGCTCCTTTGTTTCATTGATGCTTGCTTTTAACGGAGAATTTTCATCACCCGGGTAGATTGTCTGATAGAAAAGCTTGAAATCACTGAAAATCATTTTAGTGGAATAACCTCTCGGCAATTTCATGTCCTTGTCAAACTCTACTGCTCCGTCCGAACTGCCAAGAATGAATTTTCTGTTTTTTCGTAACACACCCGACAGTGCATTGAAATGTGTAGTCATCAATCCCATATCTTTGGTCCAGTTATAGAATTTCTTCTCATTGGGGTAAAAGCTTGTCAGTCCGCTTTCTGTACTCATCAGTATGTCTCTATCGGCATCCGATAATATAGTATAGATATTATTAGATATTAAAGCACAGTTTTCTGTGTGGTAATGAGTGAACAGTTTTTTGTTAATATCGTAAATCAAGAGTCCCGATCCGCTGGTACCTATATATAATGATCCATTTTTTGCCTGGTGCAGGGAATAGATATAACTCGATTCTACCGGAAGTTTTATACGCTCGAATTTACCGGATTCTTTATCTAAAAGACATAGGCCGGTGGCACTACCGATCCACATACTTTTTTCATCCTTCTCAACGATGGCGGTAATGGAATTTAATCCATCATAAAACCGTACTTCCTGCGTCTTCAGATTAATACGCTTGAGGTTGTAGAATCCTCCCGACCATATATATCCCTGCATATCTGTACGGATATCACGTATATATTTGTCCGGCCGCTTGTTTGTATGAGTGTACAAAGGCGGCATGAAATAGCTGACGTTAAATGTTTTTTTATCTATCTGATAAGCACCGGAAGAGTACCCGCCTGCCCAGATAATTCCGGGAGCTACTTCGCATACGGTAAGAAAGATATGGCTTTTATTACCTTGCGATTCTTCAAAAGAGCTAAGTACCGAATGCCATTGTCCGGTTTTTGAATTGAGGAAACTGATACCATTGTTCGTTGCGAACCATAAATCTCCGTCTCTGTCTTCAATAATGGCGTTCACCTGATCGTTGATTAAAGACTGTTTGTTGCCGATGGAGTGTTTGATCCATTTGTAGCCGGTATAACGGTTGTTTTGTATGGTGATTCCGATGGGATAATTAGCCAGCCATACCCGTTCTTCATCATCTACAAAGATGTCATTGATACTGTTGCCGTTCATGCCATTGTTACTGTTGTAATCAGCCACAATTTCAGGTGTTATCTGATAAGTGTCCACATTTATTTTGTGTACTCCTCCACCGTCGGTTGCTATCAATAATTCCTTGTCATTTAATGGTCTGAATCGTGTGATACTGATATCTTTCAAGTTTTGTTCCGGACGTATTACGGATTTGGTATTCATATCGTAAATCATGATTCCCCGTAGAAAAGTGCCGATGAATAGTTTGCGAATCTTCTTGTCGAAATATAAATCGATCACCTGGGCTTTCAGGCTTTCTAGCTTATCGCAATTGATAAGTTCTAATGCGTTATTTTCTAGCTTAGCATAATGAATCCCCATTTCTGTGCCGATGAAGAAATGCGACTCGTCTATCTGTTCGATGTCAGTGATTTCTTCACTGATATCGTTCTTTATATGGGTGACCTGTTGGGTTACCGTGTTATAGAGAAAGATTGTATCTTTATTGCACAGCCAAATGTGTTTACTCTCATCAAGCCAGGCATAGGTGATCGGGTCCGGTTGTTCACTGAAGCTTTCCATCGGTAGCTTATATACAAGATTGAAACAGTCGTGAATCTGGTTATACCGGAATACTTTACCTTTCTTTCCGATTTCCCATAAAACTCCTTCCTGATCGATATAAAGCCAATTCAGGTTTAACAGAGAATTTACTTCTGTGTCACCATCCATTAATTTATATCGTTTAAAGTCTTTTCCGTTGTATCGATCAATACCTTCGTGTGTGAGGAACCACATGTAGCCGGTTTTATCTTTTTGAATGCAGTAAACCCGTCGGTTGCTTAACCCATCCTCCACTCCAAGATATCGATACGTCTGTGCGACACAAGTTAGAGGAAACAATAAGATTAGAAAAAGCCATTTTTTCATACAAATAGGACTTTTAAGGGTTATTGAATCTTTAATGAGGGGGAAAGTTTGACAAAATTAAGAAGATTTTCCGATATTACAAAATTTTGAAGAAAGATAACAGCGTTCTTAAAATGAAAGAAAACAGACTATTTTATAGGTATTTATACATATTGTTTGTTTTCGGAATTTTGGTATCTACAAAGAGTGTTTTGGTAGAGCGAAACCTTTCTTAAAACAAGAGGCTGGCACTTTAAAAAGTACCAGCCTCTGTAAATATAGAAATGATTTATTTCATTTTAGCTTCCACCCATTTGCGAGCGTTGACAAACGCTTCTATCCATGGAGTAACCTGATCGCTGTTCTTGCGGTCTGCCGGATAACAACCGTTTTGCCATGGGAAGATGGCACGTTCCAAGTGGGGCATCATCGCCAAATGACGTCCGTCTGCACTGGCAAGTCCTGCGATGGAGTAGTCTGAACCGTTCGGGTTGCCCGGGTACTCATCGTAGCTGTATTTCGCTACTACATTGTATTTGTCTTCATCGTATGGCAGTGAGAACTTACCTTCTCCGTGTGCTACCCAGATACCCAGTTTACTTCCGCTTAGTGAACCGAACATCACACTGCGGTTTGTCGGGATGGTCAGGCCGACGAAAGTAGATTCGAATTTATGGGAGTCATTGTGTAGCATCTTGCCTTTTTCCTTATGTTCAGGGTTGATTAGACCGAGTTCCATCATCAACTGGCAACCGTTACAGATACCTAGTGAAAGTGTGTCTTCACGAGCATAGAACTTGTCGAGCGCTTCTTTCGCTTTCGGGTTGAACAGGAAGCCGCCTGCCCATCCTTTGGCAGAACCCAAAACATCGGAATTAGAGAAACCACCGCAGTAAACGATCATGTTTACGTCTTCCAGTGTTTCGCGTCCGCTGATGAGGTCGGTCATCGTAACGTCTTTTACGTCGAAACCTGCCAGATAGAGTGAGTAAGCCATTTCGCGCTCACCGTTTGTACCCTTCTCGCGGATGATAGCCGCACGGATACCGCTTGGGGTACGACGATCCGGAGTGATACCGTATTGAGAAAGTTTACCTTTGAATTCCGGCATGAAAGCGAATTCAACAGGTTGCATCTTATAATTCTCGAAACGTGCTTTTGCGCAACCGTTCATAGATTGTTTGCGGTCGAGCAGGTAAGAAGAAGAATACCAGACATCACGCATATAATCGATACCGAATTGGTAAGTAGCACCATCTTTAGATACCAAAATGTGGCGTTCGTCAGTCGGTTTACCCAGTTTTATATAGCCTACGCCGGCGTCTTCCAGAATCTTCTTCACTTCATCCTTATGCTTGTCGCTGATCTGGATAACGATACCCGGGTTTTCCGCGAACAGAATCTTGACGATATCCTCTTCCTTCATCTTGTCGAGGCTGATTTCCAAACCGCCTTCTACATTAGAGAAGCACATTTCGAGTAATGTAGTGATTAAACCACCGGCAGATATATCGTGTCCTGCAAGGATCAATCCTTTGTTTACAAGTTCCTGTACGGCAAGGAAAGCGTCACGGAAATATTCGGCATCCTGTACGCAAGGTACTTCGTCACCCACTTTACCCAAAGATTGTGCGAAAGCCGAACCACCTAATTTCAGTTCGTCGAAGCTGAAGTCAATATGATAAAGTGTAGTCTTTTCATTGTTGACCAATACCGGAGATACCACTTTCTTCACGTCGGAAACTTCACCGCCGGCAGAAACAATCACAGTTCCCGGAGAAATCACTTTCTCACCGTTCGGATACTTCTGTGTCATAGACAGAGAGTCTTTTCCGGTAGGCACATTGATTTGCAGTGCGCAGCAGAAGTCGCTCAATGCTTTTACAGCGGTGTACAGACGGGCATCTTCACCTTCTTGAGAACGGCAAGGCCACATCCAGTTGGCAGACAGAGAAATACTGTCCATACCTTCCGCCATCGGAGCCCAAACAAGATTGGTTAGTGCTTCAGATACGGAAAGGATAGAACCGGCAGCCGGATCAGCCAATGCTGCTTGCGGAGCATGTCCGATAGAAGTAGCGATTCCTTTTTCGCCACGGTAGTCAAGTGCAACGACACCGCAGTCACTCAACGGCAACTGAAGTTCGCCCTGACATTGCTGGCGTGCCACTTTACCTGTTACCGAGCGGTCTACCTTATTTGTCAGCCAGTCTTTGCAGGCAACAGCTTCAAGCTGCAATACATTCGTCAGATATTCATGTAACTTAGACAATTCGTATTTCGGCATTTCGTAATGACGTTCCACGGTTTTGTCTACCATATATGTCTTGGGAGAAGAACCGAACATCTGCTCTACAGCAAGATCAAACGGACGTACACCGTCAGCCTGTTGGAAGGCGAAACGATGATCGCCGGTTGTTTCACCGACTACGTACATCGGAGCGCGTTCGCGTTCGGCAATCTTACGTACATGTTCGATGGCTTCTTCTTTAATCAATAGCCCCATACGTTCCTGGCTCTCGTTGGCGATGATTTCTTTTGCCGATAAAGTCTTGTCACCGATAGGCAACTTGCTCATATCGATTAAACCGCCACAATCTTCCACTAGTTCGGACAGACAGTTTACGTGTCCGGCAGAGCCGTGGTCGTGGATAGAAACCACCGGATTCACCTCTTCTTCACAAAGAGCACGTACTACGTTGTTGGCACGTTTCTGCATTTCAGCATTAGCACGTTGCACAGCATTCAACTCGATACCGCTGCTGTAACGACCGGTGTCAACAGAAGATACGGAACCGCCACCCAGTCCGATACGATAGTTGTCACCACCGATTACTACCACTTTATTTCCTGCTTCCGGTGTACCTTTGAGGCAGTCACGTTGTGTACCGTAACCAACACCGCCGGCAAGCATGATTACTTTGTCGTAACCATAAACCTCTTTGTTTTCTGTATGTTCGAAAGTCAGTACTGAACCGCAGATCAGCGGCTGGCCGAACTTGTTACCGAAGTCGGAAGCACCGTTGGATGCTTTGATAAGAATCTGTTCCGGAGTCTGGTACAACCATTTGCGTACCGGAAGAATTTCTTCCCATTCACGTCCTTCATCGGTGCGCGGATAAGAAGTCATGTAGACAGCAGTACCTGCAATCGGCCATGAACCTTTACCACCACCCATACGGTCGCGGATTTCACCACCGGTACCGGTAGAGGCACCGTTGAACGGTTCTACAGTAGTAGGGAAATTATGTGTTTCCGCTTTCAGTGAGATCACGCTCTTGATGTCCTTTATCTGGAAGAAATCAGGTTTTGAATGATCTGCCGGAGCAAACTGTTCAACAACCGGACCTTCGGCAAAGGCTACATTATCTTTATAAGCAGAGATGATTTTATTTGGATTTTCCTGTGTCGTCTTTTTAATCATCTGGAACAGAGAAGATTCCTGTTCTACACCGTCGATGATGAACGTTCCGCCGAAGATTTTGTGACGGCAGTGTTCGGAGTTGATTTGTGCGAAACCGAATACTTCAGAGTCGGTCAGTTTCCGTCCGAGATCATTTTCTACTTTCTTCAGATAGTCCATTTCTTCTTTAGAAAGAGCCAGACCTTCTTGTTCGTTGTATACCTCGAGATCTTCAATGTAGATGATCGGTTCCGGCTGACGGTTTGTCGTGAATACGTTTTGGTCGAGTCCTTTGTACATGCGTTGGAGCATCGGGTCGTAGTCTGCGTTTTCGTCCTTAACAGGGAAGTACTCCTCGATGCGGCTGATGCCTTCGAGCCCCATGTTTTGGGTGATTTCTACTGCGTTTGTACTCCAGGGAGTGATCATTTCGCGGCGTGGGCCGACGAAACAGCCTTTCAGGTTTTCTTCACTTTCCATCACGGCTTCGCCAAAAAGCCAGCAGAGTTTATTACTTTCGTCAGGGGTGAGCTGATGGTTGCTCTCTACGGCAATCACGCTCTTGGAAGGGGTTCTGAAAAAAAGAATCATGTTGTATATTTACGATTTTACGATTTACGATTTTACGATTGAAGTTCCTGCAGGAGAAACTCTTCTCTTTTTCTGTGGCGCAAAGATAATCAATTTCGTTGGTGGTAGGAAAAAAATAGAGAATAAATTCCTATACCTTATTTAATATGTTTATTTTTGATGTACGTTTTACTTATTATCGCTATATATAGTGATTCTTGTGTGGAAAAAACGTTAATATACTATCCCCATATCACAAAAAAGTGCGATATTTGCGACATGATTCAGATAGAGACAATATTCGATATATTAGTGAAAGGCTTTATTATTGGCGTTGTTGTGTCCGCACCCCTCGGTCCGGTGGGCGTATTATGCATCCAGAGGACTCTGAATAAAGGGCGTTGGTACGGATTCGTAACAGGGCTGGGAGCCTCGTTGAGCGATATAGCATACGCTTTGCTCACCGGTTATGGGATGAGTTTTGTGTTCGATTATATCAATAAGAATATTTTCTATCTGCAGTTATTGGGGAGTGTCATGCTACTCCTTTTTGGTATATATACCTTTCGTAGCAATCCGGTGCAATCTATTCGTCCGGCTTCGTCCAGCAAAGGTTCTTATTTCCATAATTTTATTACCGCCTTTTTCGTCACTCTATCCAACCCTTTGATAATCTTCCTGTTTATCGGACTTTTTGCCCGTTTTGCCTTTGTGCAGCCGGGAGTGCTGGTATTTGAAGAGATCACGGGATATCTTGCAATTGCTATAGGAGCATTGACCTGGTGGTTGGGTATCACTTATTTTGTGAATAAGGTGCGCACAAAATTCAATTTACGTGGTATCTGGATACTGAATCGTGTTGTAGGAAGTATCGTAGTGCTGGTATCTGTTGCCGGATTGATTTATACTTTGTTGGGAGAGTCACTTTATTAAGAGATAACATAATGAATCAGATAGCACAACAACTGAAAGAGAAGAATATTGCCGAATACCTTATATATATGTGGCAAGAGGAAGACTTGATCCGTGCCAATCATTGTGAACCGGAAGAGATGGAGGCAAATGTAATTGCCCGTTATCCGGAAGAACAGCGGCCTGCCATGCGAGAATGGTATACCAACCTGATTACGATGATGGGCGAGGAAGGAGTACGGGAAAAGGGGCATCTGCAGATTAATAAGAACGTGATTATCAATCTGACAGAGTTGCACAACGCATTGTCCTCTTCTCCTAAATTTCCTTTTTACAGTGCTGCTTATTTCAAGGCATTACCGTTTATCGTAGAATTACGGAATAAAAACGGCAAGAAAGATGAACCCGAACTGGAAACCTGTTTTGAAGCGTTGTATGGAGTACTCCTGCTTCGTCTTCAAAAGAAGCCTATCAGCGAAGGAACTGCCAAGGCAGTGGAAGCTATCACTAGTTTCCTTTCTATGTTGGCAAATTATTATGATAAAGACCGTAAAGGTGAATTAAAACTGGATGAATAAATGAGAATTTTAGTAACGGGTGCCAACGGTCAGCTTGGCAATGAGATGCAGGTGCTTGCGAAAGAGAACCCGCAACATACGTATTATTTCACAGATGTGCAGGAACTCGACATCTGCGACAAGCAAGCTGTGTGGACTTATATGGCAGAGAAGCAGATTGAGCTTGTTGTTAATTGTGCTGCTTATACAGCTGTAGATAAAGCAGAAGATAATCAAGAATTAGCATACAAATTGAATTGTGAAGCACCGAAACAACTGGCAAGTGCGGCCCAAGCCAATGGTGCTGCCATGATACAAGTATCTACTGATTATGTATTTGACGGTACTGCGCATACTCCATACACGGAAGACTGCGATCCTTGCCCGGATTCTGTATACGGCACCACTAAACTGGAAGGAGAAAAGGAGGTAATGAATCACTGCGAGCAAGCAGTCGTTATCCGTACCGCATGGCTCTATTCTACTTTTGGCAATAATTTCGTAAAGACGATGATTCGTCTCGGAAAAGAGCGTGACAGCTTGGGAGTTGTTTTCGACCAGATCGGAACTCCGACGTATGCCAATGACCTGGCACGGGCCATCTATGCTATTATTAATAAAGGTATTGTTCGCGGTATCTACCATTTCAGCAATGAGGGAGTTTGTTCCTGGTATGATTTCACAGTAGCTATTCATCGTCTGGCAGGAATAACTACCTGCAAAGTGAAACCTTTGCATACAGCCGAATATCCCGCGAAAGCAAACCGCCCGGCATATTCCGTGCTTGATAAAACGAAAATAAAAACAACGTTCGATATAGAGATTCCTCATTGGGAGGAGAGCCTCAAACAATGCATTGATAAAATTATGAAAGATGAATAATGAATCTAGGCTATGTTATTCCAGCATAGCTTATTCATATTTTATAATTCATAATTCTAACTAAAAAACTATGGCAGATAATACAGAAATTTTGAGACGGCGGACGTTCGCCATTATTGCGCATCCGGATGCAGGTAAGACATCTTTGACGGAAAAGCTATTGCTTTTCGGAGGTCAGATACAGGTGGCAGGTGCGGTAAAGAGTAATAAGATTAAAAAGACAGCTACGTCCGACTGGATGGAAATCGAGAAACAACGTGGTATTTCGGTAACGACTTCCGTGATGGAATTCGACTATCGGGACTATAAGATTAACATTCTCGATACTCCCGGTCACCAGGACTTTGCCGAAGATACATACCGCACACTGACAGCTGTAGACAGTGTTATCATCGTTGTAGACGGTGCGAAGGGTGTGGAAACACAGACGCGTAAACTGATGGAGGTGTGTCGTATGAGAAAGACTCCGGTAATTATCTTCGTCAACAAAATGGACCGTGAAGGAAAAGACCCGTTCGATTTGCTCGATGAACTCGAAGAAGAACTGATGATTCAGGTTCGTCCCTTGTCCTGGCCGATTGAGCAGGGAGCACGTTTCAAAGGAGTATACAATATCTACGAACAGAAACTGGACTTGTATCAGCCATCCAAACAGATGGTAACAGAGAAAGTGGCAGTCGATATTCATACGGAAGAACTGGATCAGCAGATTGGTAAGTCGTTGGCAGACAAACTGCGTGGCGATTTGGAACTGATCGAAGGTGTTTATCCGGAATTTGATTCAGAATCCTATCTCGCAGGAGACTGTGCGCCTGTATTCTTCGGATCAGCATTAAACAACTTCGGTGTGCAAGAGTTGCTGAACTGTTTCGTTGAGATAGCTCCCAGCCCTCGTCCTGTACAGGCAGAAGAGCGTGAAGTGAAACCCGACGAACCGAAATTCACCGGATTCATTTTTAAGATAACCGCCAACATTGATCCTAACCATCGTTCTTGTGTGGCATTCTGTAAGATTTGCTCCGGTAAGTTTGTCCGCAACGCTCCATATACACACGTCCGTCATGGAAAAATAGTGCGTTTTTCATCGCCTACCCAGTTTATGGCACAGCGCAAAACGACGATTGACGAAGCATACGCAGGAGATATTATCGGTCTGCCGGATAATGGTACCTTTAAGATTGGCGATACATTGACAGAGGGTGAACTGCTTCATTTCCGCGGTTTACCGAGCTTCTCGCCGGAAATGTTCAAATATATCGAGAATGCCGATCCGATGAAACAGAAACAGTTGGCAAAAGGTATCGACCAGTTGATGGATGAAGGTGTGGCACAGCTGTTTGTCAATCAATTCAATGGCCGTAAGATTATTGGTACGGTAGGACAGTTGCAGTTTGAGGTCATTCAGTATCGTTTGTTGAATGAATACAATGCATCCTGTCGCTGGGAGCCGGTAAGCCTTTATAAGGCCTGCTGGGTAGAAAGCGATGATCCGGCGGAGCTGGAAGCCTTTAAGAAACGTAAATACCAATACATGGCAAAGGATAGAGAAGGACGCGATGTGTTTTTGGCGGACTCCAGTTATGTACTTCAGATGGCTCAAATAGACTTTAAACACATAAAATTCCACTTTACAAGTGAGTTTTAGAACATATTCGTACGATTTAAACTAAAAAATCAGGTAAAAAAAGGAAAAACATATCTCATATAAATGAGTGAAGAGAAATGAAGACACTATCCTGGGATAAGATTCAGCAAGGGGATGAAGAGGCATTCCGGCAGCTTTATGAGCAATATGCAGATTTACTGTATGGATATGGCATGAAGATAGCCGGTGATGATACGCTGGTGACCGAGGCGATACAGTCGTTGTTTGTTTACATCTTTGAGAAAAGAGAAACTTGCGCGGCGCCTCAATCCATACCCGCTTACTTGTGTGTTTCGTTGAGACACATGATAGTGAACGAACTGAAAAAAGAGAATAGTGGATCATTCAAATCACTGGATGAAGTAGGCACAAACGAATATCAGTTTGATCTGGAGATCGATATTGAAACTGCTATTATCCATTCAGAGTTGGAAAAAGAACAGCTGGAAGTTTTGCAGAAAGAGCTGAACAATTTGACAAAGCAACAGCGGGAGGTATTGTATCTGAAGTACTATAAGAAGATGAGTCCGGAAGAAATAGCCCAGGTGATGGGACTCACTTCGCGTACAGTTTATAATACGACTCATATGGCTATATCCAGTCTACGGGAGCGTATGAGCAAATCTTTCTTGTTACTGGTGGCAGCTAATTTGTGGATTTTTAATTGAGGTGAGATATGGAAAAGTGGACAGAATCTTTAGAACAATACCTGGAGGAAGGTAAGCTTCCTCTAGTGGGCGAAATATTTTCCCGTAAGAAAGAAATAGGCGATAAATTAAAGTTGCAGCGCGAAGAAAGCCATAAGATTACCTTAAGCCGGAAAAGAAAACAAAGTGTCGGAAAAAGCTTCTCCTTCTCTTGGGGAGTGGCAGCTGCGGTCGTTCTTCTTTTGGGAGTAGGCAGTTACTTCCTGGCAGAGGAAAAGGTGGTGACGGATAACACTGCAATGAATTATGAATTGCCCGATGGCAGTAGTGTGCAGGTGATGGAAAACTCACGTCTGACTTACAATCATATCACATGGCTTTGGGAGCGTAAGTTGCAATTGTTGGGCAAAGCCTCTTTCAATGTAACCAAAGGCAAGACATTCACCGTCAGCACTGAAGCCGGCGACGTGACGGTACTCGGTACTAAATTCCTGGTTGATCAGCAGGGAAAGAAGATGTTTGTAAACTGTGAGGAAGGAAGCGTGAAAGTTGAGACTGCCGTAGGTAAGCGTACATTGCTTGCCGGTGAAAGTGTGCGTTGCGATGAAACCAAGATTGTGCCAGTAGAAAAAAAGGCGGAAGAATCAGAGTTCCCCGAAGTGTTGGGATATGAAGATGACCCGCTGATAAATGTAGTGGCAGATATTGAGCATATATTTGAGGTGACAGTCGTCGGGCATGAGAAATGCGAGGGGCTGACCTATAACGGGACGGTCTTAACGAAAGACCTGAACGCCACACTGGAAAAAGTCTTCGGGTCGTGTGGAATCAGTTATCAAATTCGAGGGAAAGAAATTATTTTAAAATAAAAAAAAGCCTCTTCTGACTATCCAGAAGAGGCTTTTTTGTTTTTCTTCAAATTTTCTTCATTTTTTCTTGGTAAAAAAACAACGGATGCTTCTCTTTCTAATATAAGAGCTATTTAATGATATTTGAAGAAAACGGTAGAATTGATTAGAAGATTAAATGTTGTAGAAGAAATTAGAAATTATCCGGCAGAAATAAGGCCGGGATTCAGAACAGACAATAGATGTTTTATAGAGAATTACAAGCTAAACTCAAAACAAACAATAGATGCTTTTTATAAAATTTAAATTTAACCCAAAACAAACAATGTTTTAAAAGAAATGCAAACTAGGGCTCAAAGCAAACAATAGACAGCGGCAGATGAATTATTCCTGCCACAAACGTAAGCCGGAAAGATTCCCTCATCGGACGTGATATGAGCTTTAGAGGCTTGTTTTTTCCGATTAAACAGACTTAGTTGGCTTAAAAAAAAGGGTTTTTCAACTAGACTGCTACGCTAATTAAAAGAATGAAAGCCGTGATGGCCCATGAGAGGTTTAACAAGACCGGTTTTTTATCTGGTAGTTTAATAGTAGGTTAAGAGGGTATGAAACCAGAAAAGGGCTGAACCGGTCTATCATTGAGTATTTTTATTTAATAATTGTTTTATCAGAATGTGAGAGAAAGTTGAGGGGCTTTCTCTCACATTTTTTTGTAGGAACGATAGATAGGACGATTTACTATTGGACTATTTACCATTTACTATTTGGGTTGTGCAATAGAAGCAGATAGTAAATGAGATAAATGGGAATTTAGTTTAGATGTGGATGGCACGCTAAATCATAAATCATAAATCATAAACTTCCCCAGTTTTCCAATCAGAGAAATGACGTTTTTATACATTATATTCCTTTCTTAATTTATTTTATAATAAAAATTTGGTATTTTCGGACGATTTTTAGACGAACAACTTAAAATACTAATAGTTTATTATATGGAAAATATCGAAACAGCGATCCTGCTGATGGTGGTCGGAATGGCTACCGTGTTTGTTATTCTGCTGATTGTGATTTATTTAGGTAAGTTGTTGATTACATTAGTCAACAAGTATGCCCCTGAAGAAGTGGTTCCTGTGAAGCGGGAAGCATCGCAAGGTCCTGCCCCTGTTCCGGGAAACATCTTAGCCGCCATTACAGCTGCTGTAAATGTGGTGACACAAGGTAAAGGAAAAATCACTAAAGTAGAAAAATTATAAATCTATAAAGAATATCACTGAAAGACATGAAAAGAGAAGTAAAGTTTAGTTTGGTTTTCCGAGATATGTGGCAATCTGCCGGAAAATACGTACCTCGTGTAGACCAACTCGTAAAGGTAGCTCCTGCCATCATTGAAATGGGCTGTTTTGCCCGCGTAGAAACAAACGGCGGAGGTTTTGAACAGGTAAATTTATTGTTTGGTGAAAACCCGAATAAAGCGGTGCGCGAATGGACAAAACCGTTCCACGAAGCCGGTATTCAAACCCACATGCTCGACCGCGCACTGAACGGACTCCGTATGAGCCCCGTTCCGGCAGACGTCCGCAAATTATTCTACAAAGTAAAGAAAGCACAAGGAACAGACATTACCCGTACGTTCTGCGGATTGAACGACGTGCGTAACATTGCTCCTTCCATCACATACGCAAAGGAAGCAGGCATGATTTCGCAATGTTCGCTTTGCATCACTCATTCGCCTATCCATACCGTAGAGTACTACACCAATATGGCGCTGGAACTCATCAAACTGGGAGCAGACGAAATCTGTATCAAAGACATGGCAGGAATCGGCCGCCCTGTATCGTTAGGTAAGATCGTAGCAAATATCAAGGCGGCACATCCCGAAATCCCCGTTCAGTATCACAGTCATGCAGGTCCCGGATTCAATATGGCAAGCATCCTCGAAGTATGTGAAGCCGGTTGTGACTACATCGACGTAGGCATGGAACCGCTATCCTGGGGAACAGGTCACGCTGACTTGCTTAGTGTGCAGGCGATGCTGAAAGACGCCGGATATCAAGTGCCCGAAATCAATATGGAAGCCTACATGAAAGTACGCGGCATGATTCAGGAATTTATGGACGACTTCCTCGGCTTGTATATCAGCCCGAAAAATCGTCTGATGAACTCCTTGCTGATTGCTCCCGGACTTCCCGGCGGTATGATGGGTAGTTTGATGGCCGATCTCGAATCCAATCTGGAATCTATCAATAAATATAAGGCAAAACACAATCTGCCGTTTATGACGCAAGACCAGTTGCTCATCAAGCTGTTTGATGAAGTAGCTTACGTATGGCCTCGTGTCGGTTATCCTCCATTGGTGACTCCGTTCAGCCAATACGTGAAGAACCTCGCCATGATGAACGTGATGGCCATGGAAAAAGGAAAAGAACGTTGGGGAATGATTGCCGATGATATCTGGGATATGATTCTGGGTAAAGCCGGACGTCTGCCGGGCAAACTTGCTCCCGAAATCATTGAAAAGGCAGAACGTGAAGGCCGTAAGTTCTTCGAAGGTGATCCGCAGAATAACTATCCTGATGCTCTCGACAAATATCGCAAACTGATGAAAGAGAACAAATGGGAAGTGGGACAGGACGACGAAGAACTCTTCGAATATGCTATGCACCCGGCTCAATATGAGGCTTACAAGAGTGGCAAAGCAAAAGAAGACTTCCTGGAAGACGTAGCCAAACGTCGTGCCGAAAAAGATAAATCTCCGGAAGAAGATGCCAAACCGAAGACACTGACCGTACAAGTGGACGGACAGGCCTATCGTGTGACGGTAGCATACGGTGATACCGAACTACCTGCTGCTCCTGCGGGTGCTGCCGCTGCTCCGGCAGGAGAGGGTAAAGAAGTACTTTCTCCGTTGGAAGGCAAGTTCTTCTTAGTGAAAGGTGCGCAGGAAACTCCTTTGCAAGTAGGTGACACTGTGAAAGAAGGTGATGTAATCTGCTATGTAGAAGCGATGAAGACCTACAATGCCATCCGTGCAGAGTTTGGCGGTACAGTGACTGCTATCTGTGTCAACCCGGGAGATGCTGTTTCAGAAGATGACGTATTAATGAAGATAGGATAATGAACGAAATATTTGAGAACTTATATGACATGACTGCGTTCAGCAATATCATTGCCGAACCGCAGTTCCTGATAATGTATGCCATCGCGTTCGTTCTGCTCTATTTGGGTATTAAGAAACAGTACGAGCCGTTGTTGCTTGTCCCCATCGCTTTCGGTGTGTTGTTAGCCAACTTCCCCGGAGGAGATATGGGCGTGATTCAGGCCGACGAAAATGGTATGGTGATGGTAAACGGAGTGTTGAAGAACATCTGGGAAATGCCTTTGCATGACATTGCCCACGAACTGGGAATCATGAACTTCATCTACTATATGTTGATTAAAACAGGTTTCCTGCCTCCGATCATCTTTATGGGTGTCGGTGCGCTGACGGACTTCGGGCCGATGTTGCGTAACCTGCATCTTTCTATATTTGGTGCAGCTGCACAGTTGGGTATCTTTACCGTATTGCTGGTAGCCATCCTGATGGGATTCACCCCACAGGAAGCCGCTTCTCTGGGCATTATCGGTGGCGCGGATGGTCCGACAGCTATCTTTACCACCATCAAACTGGCGCCGCATTTGCTGGGCCCGATTGCCATTGCCGCTTATTCGTACATGGCGCTCGTTCCGGTGATTATTCCGCTGGTAGTGAAGCTGTTCTGTACGAAGAAAGAGTTGAGCATCAACATGAAAGAACAGGAAAAGAAGTACCCTTCGAAGACTGAAATCAAGAACCTGCGTGTATTGAAGATTATCTTCCCGATCGTGGTAACTACTATTGTTGCCCTTTTCGTGCCGAGTGCAGTGCCTTTGGTGGGTATGTTGATGTTTGGTAATCTGGTGAAAGAAATCGGAACCAACACATTCCGCTTGTTCGATGCCGCTTCCAATAGCATCATGAATGCTGCCACCATCTTCCTCGGACTGTCCGTAGGAGCAACGATGACCACGGAAGCTTTCTTGAACTGGACGACTATCGGTATTGTAGTAGGTGGCTTCCTGGCATTTGCTCTTTCTATCACAGGCGGTATCCTGTTCGTGAAACTGGTAAATCTCTTCTCGAAGAAGAAAATCAATCCGCTTATCGGCGCCACTGGTTTGAGTGCCGTTCCGATGGCGAGTCGTGTAGCCAATGAGATTGCTTTGAAATACGATCCGAAGAATCACGTATTGCAGTATTGCATGGCAAGCAACATCTCCGGAGTAATCGGTTCTGCCGTGGCTGCGGGTGTGTTGATCTCCTTCCTTGCGTAAGCGAGGAGAATCTTCATCATTGAAGATCTTATTTCTTCATGGAGAAATACTTTTTATACATTCAAGTTTGGCAGACTCATTTGATAACGCTACCTTTGTGAGTAATGTATAACAGTAAAAACGGAAAGCGTATGAGCACAATGTCATTAGAGGCGGAAAAGAATGCACTGATTCGTCAGATTCTGGATGTGGATGATATAGCTATCCTGAAAAAGATAAGATCAATGTTGAATCATGAAGAAGAACAGGTGAGGGCGGTTGCTGAAGAGGCAACTCCTTATCGGACAAAGACCGAAATTCTGGAAAGCCTTGATGAGGCGTGCAAGGAATTGAAGTTGAATCTGGAAGGTAAGCTGGATTTTAAGCCAGCGGAGGATTTGCTGGATGAGTTGTGATATAACGTATTCTCCTCGTTTTGCGAGAGAATTGAAAAAATTGAGCAAACATTACAAATCTCTGAAGTTGGATTATGCCAATTTATTGGAATCTCTGAAAGCGAATCCTGAACAAGGAGTCAGTTTGGGGAATAATCTTCGTAAGGTTCGCATGGCCATTACTTCGAAGAATAAAGGAAAGAGCGGAGGTGCGCGAGTGATAACCTATACGGTGATTCTGACAGAGATAGATTCGGAAATAAAGTTGCTTACTATCTATGACAAGTCCGAATGTGAAAGTTTGACAGATAAGGAAATAGAAGATATCCTGAAGCAAAACAGTATTTTGTAATCCTTATGATATAAAAAGAAATCGTCCTGTCTCACGGTTGCGTGATGGCAGGACGATTTTCTTATAAGACTAAGACTTTGCGAATCAGTTATTCAGCTCCTTATTTATTCACTGATTACCTTTCTGTATTCCGCTACCGCCATCTTTTCCGACAGATACGCATTAATCAGATTGGTGTGCGCCTGCGTCCATGACAATTGTGCGGAGAGCACATCCACCATATTTGCCTTTCCCTCATTATACGAGAAAGAAACCAAATCAAGATTTTCATTAGCCAGACTCATGGTCTCTTTAGCGGTTTTCACTTGATATTCCGTTTCCGTCAGTTTGGTCAGGGCGGCAGAAAGCTCCTCGTTGATATTATCCGTCACATAGCTTTGTTGCAGTTTCTGTATGCCGATATACGCTTTCTGCTGACGGTTTGTTTTGAACCGGGCTCCCCAACGGAAGATTGGTATATTCAGGTTAATGCCGACGATGGGATTGAAAGAAATATCATAACCGAGGTTAGGCGTTCCGGTAGCCCATCCACCGCTGAAATACATATTCAGCTGCGGGTTGAACTGGCTTAGAGCCGCTTTGCGTTGCGCCTGACTCCTCATGATGTTCACCTCCGTACTTTCATAATCTGCCCGACGTTGCAGTACATTCTCCAGAGAAAGGATCTGCACCGGAGCGGAAGCCGTGTCAATCGTGTACAGACTGTCTGTGGGATTGTTCGGCTCTTCTCCCATCAGGATATTCAGCTTTTGCAGCGCCAGCGTATAGTTCTGACGCGCCTTGATATATTGCAATTCCGCTTCTTTCAGCCGGGTGGAAATCATTAATAAGTCCGTGCGGCCAATCATACCGTCGTTGAAACGATCCTGAATGATGTCATACTGTTGCTTCACGATACTTTGATACTTGTCCGCCGCCTGCAACATAGCCTGTGAGGCGGAAGCATTCCAATAAACCGCATCACTCTGATAATGAATCTGGTCGATGGTCAGTTCCTCGTTCAGTTGATTCAGCTTTTCGTCCGCTTTGGCAATCTTGTGCTGGGCGTTGAGTGCCCCGCCCGTGTACAATGGTTGTGAGACGATAAATACACCTTGATAGGTGTGGTTGCGGTATTCGCCTACCGGTTCGTTCCATGCGCTAAGGTCACTCATGTTGAGAGTCCCGTCCGCATTGACATCAATTTTGGGCAAGAATCCCGTGTGAGCAATCTTCCGTGCTTCCGTACTTGCCATCGTCTTTAGTTTCTGCTGCTTCAGAATTTGGCTGTAAGCTTCCACTTTATCCCGGTAAGCTTCCCGGCTAAGATAGGGCTGCTGTGCCCCGGCTGTGAGGCCAAGGAGCAGCAGAGACAGAGTTATAAGTTGAGTTTTCATTTTATTCAATCTAAACAATAAATTCAAGTTTCATATAAGAGAAGGCAATTAGCCTTTGATTCTCTGAATGGCACAATAGGCTACCGGAAGAACAAACAATGTCAGTGCCGAAGCCACCAACAGACCTCCCATAATCGTAGCCGCCATACCGCCGAACATCGCGTCGAACAACAATGGCAACATACCCAGAATGGTAGTGCCGGACGCCATCGCTACCGGAATAATACGACTCGTTGTAGCACTGACAACAGCATCCAACGGCTTTTTGCCCGTCTTTGCCTCCAGATCAATCTGTTCCACCAGTACGATCGCATTTTTGATATTCATCCCAATCAGTCCGAGCAAACCGAGGATGGAGAAGAAATCGAACGACTTGCCTAGCAACACCAATCCCAAAACGATACCGATAAAAATAAGCGGTAACATCAACAAGATCACTGTCGGCTTACGATACGTCCTGAACAAGAACAACAGCGTGACGAACATCAGGAAGAACGTCAACGGTAAATTCTTGGCCAACGCCTCGTTAGACTCCACCTGACTTTCCTGTTCCCCGAAATACTTCATCGTATATCCCTCCGGCACTTTAATCTCTTTCTGCACCAGCGGCCAAACCTCATTGAAAGCGGCAATCGCATTCACTCCGCGACGCGGATCGCATTGCGCCATCATCACCATTTGCCGGTTGTAATCCTTCACATTCGAGAAACGATATTGGAAATCAAATTCCGATACCACCTGTTCCAGACTGGTCGTTTCATTCCCCGTGCCGAATACGGGCAACGTGCGCAGGTCATTGATGCGGAACGAATCCACCGTGTTATCCTTCAATAAGATAGGAAGCACCTGATCGCCCTGCCGGTACTCTCCAAGCGTCATACCTGTGGTTCCGATCTGGATACTTTGTGCCATTCCCTGACGCGATACCCCTAACGGTTGCGCCCGTTCGGGACTATATACAGGCTTCCATACAGGAACTTTATTTCCCCACGAATTGCGTACATTGATTAAATCCGGATTCCGGTGCATAATCTCCAAAGCCTGGTTGGTGAGCGCCACAAGCGTGTCTACATTCGGACCGATAAACCCGATTTCGATAGCGGCATCCACCGCAGGCGACAGTTTAAACAGACTGGTGCGGGTAATCGCATTCGGATAATTCGCCTTCATGTACGCGTCGAAATCTTCTTCATACTCTTTTGTATATTTACTGTCCGTCAATTCAACCAATACATTGGCAAAATTCGGTTTCGGCCCCACCGAAGTAGAAGCCAGATAATACCTTAACGGCGTGCTGCCGAAGGTGATCGATACTTTCTTCACTTCCGGCTGCTTTGCCAGATGCTCTTCCACGGATTTCATCTCTTTCACTACATCGTTGATGCTATACCCGTCGGGGTAGAACACGTCTGCCCGGAAATAAGGCTTATCGAGAGAAGGGAAGAAGTTTTGCGGCATCGTTCCCATGATAACCAGCGAAACAGCGAAAAGCACTACCATCGAACCCAGTGTCAATGTTTTCTTGCGAATCAGTGTGCGGAGGATGGAGGCGAATTTGTGATAGAACGGTTTGTCATACGGGTCTTTCGCGCCGTCCTTTGCTTTCGCTTTCAGGATGAAATTACCGAAAACAGTAGTCTGCGTCAGCGCGAGCACCCAGCTCAATCCCAGCGAGATGGCAAGCACCACAAAAAGCGGTTTCACGATTTCCGCCACGGCAGAAGGAGCAAGGTAGAGCGGGAGGAATGAACAGATAGCGATGAACGTAGCCCCAAGCAATCCCCATTGCGGACCGGTTGCTCCGTCTATCAGCGCTTTCCGCCGGTCTACTCCGCGGGCGATGGCAATCTGTGCGTTGTCCGTTACCACGATGGCGTTATCCACCAGCATCCCCATGGCGATGATAAATCCCGCCAATGATGTACGGTTCAGCCCGACACCGAAGAAAGACATGATAAGCAATGTGCCGCCAATAGAGAAAATCAGTGATGAGCCGATCAGTACACCTGCGCGCAAACCCATCACCAACATGATAATCACAATTACAATCAGAATCGATTCGATCAGATTGATGATAAATCCGTTGTTGGCTTCGTTGGCAATTTCGTTTTCCAGATACAGGCTTTGCAGTTCCAGTCCCACAGGCATCAGTGGCAGCAATTCGTCCAGTTTGGCTTTCACGTTTTTGCCCGTCTGCACCACGTCCCGTTGCGGGTCGGTGGAGACGCCGATGCCGATGGCACGTTTGCCGTTCACGTGCATGATATTGGATGGAGGGGCCATGTACCCTTTTTCGATGACGGCGATATCGCCCAGTTTCACCTGTCCGGCTTTGGTGGTAATCACCTGGTTACGGATATCGTCTACGGTGGTATACATACCGTTGGCGGTCACCCGGAGCTGTTGCTCGCCGGCACGGATTTCTCCGGTATTGATAATCTGGTTCTGCGATTGCAACAGACTGGCAAGCTGTTTCGGGTCGATGCCCATACCTACGAGCTTATTGGTGGAAATAAAAATATTGACCACCTCCGTCTGCGTCCCGAACAGGGCGACTTTCATCACCCCGTCCGCCGTCACTACCTGCGTCTTGATCCGTTCCGCCCAGTTGCGCATCTCTTCGTATGTGTAACCGTCGTCCGCCGTCAGACCGTAATAGATACCGAACACGTCGCCGAAATCATCGGAAACCGTCGGTGCAGAAGCACCGCTCGGCAACTGTGGCTGTATATTTAGCACCTTCCGTCGCAACTCATCCCACTTCTGCGGAATGGAGCTTGCCGACAAGGAAGGTTGCAACTCGAATGTGATTTTTGAGAGCCCGTACATCGATTCCGATTTTATCTTGTACACACCGCTCATACTTTGAATCTCACGAGAGATAGGCTCGGTAATCAACCGCTCCACTTCTGCCGGTTCGGCACCCGGATAGCGGGTCATAATAACCGCCGACTTTATGACGAAAGGAGCATCCTCTTTCTTACCCAGCTTGCCGAAGGAAGTGATTCCCCCAATCAGCAATACAGCAAGAAAGAAATAGATGATTTTCGTATTATCTAATGAATATTTGGCTAAACTCATAATAAATGATCGTTGATAATTGATGAATGACAGCGGATAAATGATACTTAATCATTTATCAACTATCACCTGTCAACAGTTGTGATAGATTCTCCTTCTACTAGTTGGTATACGCCTGCTATGACGATTTTTTCACCGGGTTTCAAACCTTCCGAGATGAGCGCTTGTGCTTCTCCGGTCGGGGCGTTGACGGTCACTTCCCGTTTGTGGACTTTGTTGTCTTCTACCACCCAGACATACATTTTATTCCCTTCGCTTTCGCCGAATACGGCACTAAGCGGTACAATCGTCCAGCTATCCTGCACCAACGGGCCTACATCTGCCGTGAAACGGATGCTGCACGTGAAACCGGGTTTCACAGCATACAGATCGCGGTCGAATGACGGATCGTCAATCGTGATGCTGACCGGAATTCCTGTGCCATCCGTAGAAATATCAAGATATTCTTCCAGTTTCGCTTGAAACACGTGTCCTTTAAATGTGTCGAACTCTACAAGGAAACGCGGGTCTTTGGCGCGCAACAAATAAAGATACGCATCCGGAATGGTGAATTTGATACGCAGATTGTGTGTATTGACAAGCTGCACGATCCCCTCACCGGAGTTGACGCGCTGATAGTTTTCCACCAGTCGTTTTTCGATTGAACCGTCGAAAGGAGCTGTCAACTTGGTGTCGCGCATATTGTTGGCAGACAGTTCGTATTCAGACTTCGCCTTCTGGAAGTTGGCGAGGCTGATTTCATATTCCTGCACGGAGATCGCTTGCCGGGAGAGGAGCCGTTTGTTACGTTCCACTTGTGCCGAAGCCGTTTCGTATGCCGATTTCGTAGCGGCATATTGCAACGCAATGTCTCTGGGGTCGATAGCTGCGATGAGCTGTCCTTTTTTCACTTTCTGTCCTTCGATGACAGGAAGCTGGATGATTTGTCCGTTGACCCGGAAAGCCAGCTTCACATATTCCACCGCTTCCACGATTCCCGAGAAATCTTTTCTGATAATCGATCTTGACTCGACAATCGTAGTCTTTACGGGACGTGCAGTTGTCGTTGTCGTTTCTTTTTTCTGTCCGCAGCCAGCCAGCAAGATTGCAGCCGCCAGGACGAATCCAAATTTCTTTTTCATATACCACGTTGATGTTTAGAGGTTTTGCGTTGATAAATAGCGAATAATATACTAAAACAACTCCTGTTTATTTATGTTCAATATTCCTGTCTTTTCATATCCTGCCTCTTAACCTTTATATGGAACACAAAAAAACGGGAACTTTACCGTTTCTAAGGTAAAATTCCCGTCCAACTCTTTTGTTTCATTTTACATCATCAGGTTCTGACCTCCAATGACACCTACAATAGCAGTAGCAACCGCAATGACGACTTTTAAAATCGTATTCCAAATGGATTTCTTCATTATTCAACACCTCCTTTCCATACCACACTATCACCTACTATATTACGCTGCCGGATCGGGCGCTTCCTGACCACCGCCGCCCGGTTTGTCATCACCCGAACCTCCGGTGTTGCCACCGCCTCCCGCTCCCAGTGCTTTCGTCAACTGGTTGACGTGGATATATGACGCTCCCTGAATCAGCGCACGGGTGATATTTCCACCGGCATCCCGCGTATATTCCGGGGTAAACTGGCAACGCAATCCCGTGATTTGTGCCGGACTAACATCGGCTTCCGCATCCACCCCCTTGCAGCGTGACTGGCACACCATGGTAAATGTGCCCAATCCTTCGAGTTTCACTGTCCTGCTGTTGAGCAACTGCTCGCGCATCACTGCCATCAGGTTTCGGATCACGTTGTGCACGTCACCGGCCGTCAGTGATGACCGTTCGGCAATCGTTTCGCCAATCATTTGCGTATCCACTACGTTTCCCATTTTAATCAGGCAGGGATGCCATTTCTTCTTTTTGTCCTTCGATGCGATATTGGACTGAACCGCTTTGTAAATCAACATACTGATTTCCTCCTTTTTAAGTGAATAAATAAGATTTTATTGAGTCAGTAAACGAACGTTTTCTGTCTCTTTTACAGTAGCAAAGATACCCCAACCGGCAGGGGAGGAAACATGAAACGGTATCTGCCGGTAAGTGAAGGCAAACGCTTGAATATCTGTGTATTTGCTTGCATTTCTACGCAAAAAACAGTATCTTTACATGACGTAAATAATAAATTAAAAGAAGAAAATCTATGAAGAAAACGGAATTGGCATTACTCTATATGCCGTATGCAAGTGCCGATGTGGCAAGAAGACATTTAAATAAATGCATCCGCCGAAACCGGGAGTTGCTGGAGGCTCTCGAAGCTACCGGCTGGGCGTTTTGGATACATTGGCTCACACCGTTGCAGGTGGAGCTGATTGAGAAGTATTTGGGAGAGCCTTAATCCCTATTTTTGATCTCCCAAAAACCATTACGACGACCGTTTTTACGCTCTATGATGCCCCTTTCGCTCAAGTTGACAGTCATGGTTTTAACGGTTCTTTCAGACTTTCCTATATGCTGGGCAATTTCTTTTTGTGTTGCATTAGGTTTTTCTTGAAGGTATTTCAGTACGGCCATTTCTTCCAAAGTGCAATCCAAAGTGCAATTTTTGCACTTTGGATTTTCTGTCTCTGTTTGTTTTGCACTTTGAGTAGCTTGCTTTTCAAGTTATTCTTGTAGCAGCCTTAATCCCTAAATCCATCCCTCTGACGAGAATAAGTCTTTGGCTCCCTTCCACGGTTGCACCTGCATACCCGGTTCGGGTGGTGGCGTACAAGGGGAATATCTTCCGTTGGTCACATCGTAGCAGAACGCAGCGTTTCCCTTTGTTCCGAAATTACGGAAACGGGTTTTCTCGACGTGTATATACACGATCCCCATTTCATCCTGACGGTCTACCACTATTCCGTAGTCCGTCATGTTGAAAAAGTTGGCCGAGCCGTTGATGTCATACATGGTGGGAACTTCCGTTTTCTGCGTGCCGTATTGCTTGTTCATCTTTCTCGGATGCGCCACCAGAATGACAAGGCAGGAGTTGAGCCGGGCAAAACGTGCCAGACTATTCATGAATGAACCGATATACCCCGTCTCCGTCATGCCTGCCGGGATCTGATGGTTGATGTAATTGTACGGGTCGATGACAAATACACGGATGCCGTGACGGTGTACCAGTTCGCGTGCCTTCGACAAGACATTGCCCAGTGTGAAATCCCCGTCCGGAAGAATGTGCCAGACGCGTTGCGAAAGATAATCCACTACGCGGGCAAATTCCTCCTCCGTAGAGAAATCTTTGCGGAAACGGTGTCCCAGCAGTTTCTCCGCCAGTTTGGCATGATGATACTCGATTGGCGTGTTCTCCGGACTGAAATATCCCGCTCGCCAATCTTGGCGGGTGCAGAGCCGGAGCACTATCTCATCCACAAAGTCCGATTTGCCATGTCCGGGAATACCGGTGACGGTGAGCACCCGCCCCGTTTCCAGCCTCATGATTTCGTCCAGATTCGGTATTCCCAATTCCACGCCCGAGGTATACCCCTCTTCAAACAGTTGGTGCAATCCCTCCCGTAGGTCTTCTGCTGTAAACGTACCTTCCAGGCGGGGGATGGGAGCGTCCTCCAGTGCCTTCAGTAGTGCGTCCGGGCCTTCCGCCACGAGCAGTTCGTTGGCGTCCTTGTATGCTTCGCCGTAGGTGACGATACGGCAGCGGTCTACCCCCAGCCGTCGGGAGAGTTCCCGGCACAGTTCCCGTCCCTTGCGGTCGGTGTCCACCGACAGATAAATCACTTGTTTCTGCTCGAAATGAGATTCCGACAATTCGTCCAGCCAGTCCAGTTGACTGTTGGCACCGTTCGGCACGGAAATGACATCCGTCCGGCCGACAGCCATGTAGGAGAGAGCATCAAATTCTCCTTCCACGAGGATGCACTCCGGCGTGTCGCGGATGGCGTCGATGTTGTAAGGGATGGTGCGCGCTCCTTGCAGCAATTTGAAGTGCTTTTGTGAGTCGCGGAACTTCGTGTTCACCAATTCCCCGTTTTCAAAAAAGTTGAAGCAGAGACAGTCCCTCTTTTCCCAGCCTTTTTCCTTTCCGGATATAGGCATCGAGATGGAGGCGAAAGCCACGCCAGCTTCCACCAATACTTCCGGCGGAATGTGGCGGACGTCACGACACCATTCAATTTGCTTCTGTGTGAGTGCCCCTTGCTCTGGGTCGCCGTGCGGCTTTTCAGTGGGCGGACAACTGGAGTTGCTACCTGTTGCCGTTGGAAATTCGACCAACGGATCACCCAACTTTCTGCCTTTTCCGGCATATATGGCTGCCGAACCGTGTGCGCCGCAGTAGTGGCACAAATACAGTTTGGTATCGAGGTTGACACTTAGTGATTTATCACGCTTATCCGTCCGTTGGGCATGACACCAGGGACATTTTGTTTTCATTTTGCCGCTTGTGCGACCGTGGGTATCAATACCCAGTTCTTTGAATCTATCCATATTTAGTAAATGATTGAGAGATAATATGCTATCGTGTCCATTCGTTCGTCACCGGATTCCAGATATGTGCCGCCGAAGGTCGCGGCTTGGCATAAGCAGGGATGGGATGCCCGTCGTAGGTACGTATTCCGTTGGTGATGGTTTCGTAGGGCGAACATTGCTGTTGCTCTTGCCGGTTTTTGAGAAACTTCTTCAGTGCCACCTGCGTTGTGGATGACACATGGCTTCCCTGCCGGGTGAGATTGGCGAAATAGTTTTTTATTTCGTGCAGGCTGTTCATCGAGCTTTCATTCCCCCGTAAGATGATTTGCTCCCGTAAATAGTTGAAGAACCATTCTTTTTCTTCCATCATCAGCCGGGGGATGCCCGACTGAATGGCTACGACTTCATACCAGGATGTGTCGTTCATTGCCTCCTGTAGATTTTCTTCCCATGCGTTGGGGCGCATATCGGGGGTCACAGCGTTCAAGTCCGTCACCTTCAAACCATTTTCTTCTTCTTTTTCTTTTCCGCTTTCTTCAGAAGAAGAATTTTTTTTGTTTATTTCTTTATTTATAATGGGGGATGGATTTTTCTGTATATTTGACGTTTTTTTCATTTCCCGAGTGTTAAAATTCTCTTCATTTCCGTTGGTTTTCAGAGAGTTATTGACGTGCGGTTTCGTGTTGCGCTTTTTTTCATCTTCCATGTTGTCAAGTGCTTCCCTATAGTCGTCTATTGCTTTAGAATGGAGGTTCATTTTCTCATCCAGATAAAAGAGTCCGTAATTGTATAATACGCTTTCCATCAGTTCGTCGCTCACATCATAAAGGTTCTGGATGAAGGAAGCAGTTTGCGGTGCCAGAAAATGTTGTGGCTGTTGATAGAGCTTTTCCATCACAAGCCAATATAGTCCGTAGGCTTTCAGTCCGTCTTGCATAATCATCCGCAGCAGTTCGTTGTCGGTGTATGCCAGTAGGGGGTGCGGGAAATAACTTCTGATGGCAGATTCTTCGCAAAAGTCGGCATAGAGTATATGCGAGTTGTATCCTTTGCCGGGACGCCGGAAATAATGGTGGTAGAGGAGCTCAAGATGTTCGGGTT
Organism: Bacteroides sp.; assembly: GCF_052357945.1. Taxonomy (GTDB): domain Bacteria; phylum Bacteroidota; class Bacteroidia; order Bacteroidales; family Bacteroidaceae; genus Bacteroides. The sequence goes on from NZ_DAWCXD010000002.1 coordinate 150,992, forward strand.
GGGCATGGAATATATTGGCGATGATTCCCATTGTCTGGATATTGACGCAGCATTTAAGCTGTGCATGAGCTTCTTCGAGCATCACCCAGTATAGTCCGTATATTTCCAGTCCTTGTTCCCGTATCAAAATACTCATGGGTATATTGCTGGAAGAAGAAGTGGGGTGATTGAAGTAACCGTTATGAATCGGTTTTCTCTTTTGTGATGCGTTGTTCGATTGTTTGGTATTTGCTGAATTAGATGTTGTCATAATAAAATATATTAGTTTCTGTTTTAAATTCTATTTTTCTGAAAATACAGATACGAAGAATCCGGCCACTTCTTTGGAAAGCAGCAAATATCGTACTCATTCTTCATGATGGAATCGGAGTATTCTCTTCGTGTATGTAATCTGTAATATAGGGAATTTTCGGAGCAGGGGAGATTTAATTCCGAAGTTCTGAAAAAGCAATGCAGGAAAAACAGATAACTGCTTCTGTCAAAAAACAAGGAAGCAGCATTGACATGATTTTTTCTCTTACTTGCGGTTGCAAAGTAACTACTTTATTTCGTATATGTCCTACAACTTTCCTTATTTAATCCATGAAATTAATTTTTTTTCACAGAAGAGCCGAATACAATCCCTGCCACTCGACACGTAAGCCATTTTCTACAATGCACGTCATAGTATGGGAGAAACCTATTGGAGGGGTTTTCGTAGTAGGGGCGGCCGAAATAGTGTTCATATTCTGTCAGTGTCCCTGTAATGGAAAGGCAGGTTCCGTCTGTTCGTTGCAGGCAGAAATCGGCGTTGTCCCATCTCATCCGGTCTATCAGTTCTTCTACTTGGTATGCACGGCGCATAGATTCTCCCAGTGTCAACTGTGTGCCGTAATTCTCTTCCGCATCTTGGCGGATAATAGCTGCCCGACGGGAAACCGTCAGGCAACTGTCATTCTTCATCGTTTTTTTCATACAGATTTCTTTGTGCTGAAATGTGAGCATTTCAGTTCTTGTTAGTGGTGTAAATGTAGTGAATTTACTTGACTTTACAAAGGATAAAATTACTTATATAATGGATGATTAGTTAAATAAATGGAATAAAATATTTTGCATTTTTCATTATCTGAATATAGGCTTTAAAGAGCTTATGGAGGAGTTTAAAGAAAGCTGTGGAGGGAATGGGAATAGGCTGCAAAGGGCAAAGGACGGCCCTCTTTATCCTCTGTGGTGAAAACCGTGCAATAATGTCCCACATGGTAATTGGTACACTGATAATTATTCACCATTGAAACCTTTTGCGTAGTCTTTTTATCCAACTGTCACTACGTATAACGTTGTTATTCTCTCCAATCGCTTTTTTCAAATCCCGGATTCGTTCGTTTTGTCTCTTCATTGCTGCCTGTATTTCGTTTATCAACGTATTTATTTCCTTCTGCAGCTGAATTTCCTCTTCTTTCAATTGAATAATGTGGGCGTATTTCTCGCAGACCATTGTTTTGTCTATGCACAGTTGTTCCAGCGTATCAATATATTCTGCTGTAATGCCGGCTTTACTTCGGCGAAAGAGTTCCAGAATACATTCTTCGTCAACGTTCGGAACATTGTCTATGTATAACATAGGGAATTGTCCCATTTCCACCCAAAGCAGGATCGCTTCTTTTTCGATGTGATACTTAATCACTGCTTTTTCTACACTAATCCATTTTGGCATATCGCTTTTGTTTTAATGTGTTATAAAAAAAGGAGTAAATAACGTATTGTCCGGAGAGGTGCAACGAACACCCACGATTTTTATGATTTCGGTCGGCTGGGGAATTGGTTGGGGTATAAGGATTGTTGAAACCGACCGGATACAATAAAAGCGTGAGTGCTGTTGTACCATTATCTAAACTTAAGGCTTAGCAATACCCTTCACCAGATAATGATAAACAACAGACACCCACGCCAAACGTTTATATATAACAAATCTCTAATCGATATGTTGATATACGACTATCTACGTGGAGTATCTGTTGTATCATCTCTCGGTGTGAAAAAACTGCTAATTTTTAAGTTTGAGAGACAATACGTTATTTACTCCATTAAGGAATAAAAACCGCTTTTGCCTGTTTCATCACGCTGATGGGCAGAAAGCGTGTGACAAAGATATATGTTTTTTTCGGAATAGGATGGAAAAGAGGAAATAAATGCAGGAAATATGGTATGAGAATAGAGAGTATTGTCCGGAGAGGTGCAACGAATACCCGCGATTTTTATGATTTCGGTCGGGTGGGGTATTGGTTGGGGTATAAGGATTGTTGAAACCGACTGGATACAATAAAAGCGTGAGTGCTGTTGTACCATTATCTAAATCGAGGTCTTAGCATACCGTGCACCAGATAATGATAAACAACAGACACCCACGCCAAACGTTTTATATAACAAATCTCTAATCGATATGTTGATATACGATCATCTACGTGGAGTATTTGTTGTATCATTTCCCGGTGCATGAAATTTGCTAAGTTTCGATTTGGGAAACAATACGTTATTTACTCCATGAAGGAATAAAAACCGCCTTCGCCTGTTTCATCACGCTGATGGGCAGAAAGCGTGTGACAAAGATATATGTTTTTTCGGAATAGGATGGAAAAGAGGAAATAAATGAAAGCCATAAAAGTCTTCTGACCTCGTATTGTCTTTCCGTGCAATTCTTTTTTTAGCTGCGATTTCTTTTGGGCTTTCCGGAGAAGATAGTCAGTTCAAGAATTGCAAAGATGATTTCCGTTGTGGTATATCCGGTAAATGTATATTCCAAATTTTCATTTTCGGAGAAGTATTTGAGATAAACGGTTGGAGTGCCATTGTGGAAGTCGAGAAAAAGGTAAGAAGTATAATCATAGATGCCAAGATCGGCAAACTCGTTCAGAATCGCAGTGTTGAAAATCGTACATTGGCCTGTCTTTGATTCATTTCCGGACATTTCAAATCTGCGATGTTCTTTTGCGAGAGCGTCTTTATTCACATGTCTGAATTGTTCTTGTAGCTCTTTACTGAAAGAAAGGCGTTGTCTGATGAAATTAAAAACTTCTTCCTTTGTCATTTGTTTTAAATCGGTTATTTCCATTTTTTATTAATTATTGGGGTAAAGGTACTTTCTTTATTTGGTAATAAATCGGATTCAGTCATATTTCTTTTATTTATTTTTCGGCTTATAACCCTAAAAGAATCTGAATTTATGGATTTATTTAGGGTTATAACCCTAAAAACTTTCCGAAAATAGTATATCTTTGTGCTTATAACCCTAAAAACTTTTGAATATGATTAATCGTGAACAGTATATGGAACAAATCGTTCCTTTTATAGATAAGCCGTTTGTAAAAGTGATAACGGGTATTCGTCGCAGTGGAAAGTCGGTAGTGCTGCGTCTGATTCGTGACGAACTGTTGAGGAGAGGAGTTCGTGAAGAACGTATCATCTATCTGAATTTTGAAAGTTTTCAGTGGATAGACCTGAAAGAGGCGAAGGCTTTGTATGCTTATATTCGGGGGCAGGCAGGAGATGCGGGTAAATATTATATTCTCTTGGATGAAATTCAGGAAGTGGACGGTTGGGAAAAAGTGGTCAACTCACTTCTGGTAGATTTGGATACGGATATTTATGTGACCGGCTCCAACTCACGTATGTTATCGTCCGAACTGGCAACTTATTTAACGGGACGGTATGTCGCTTTCCATGTCATGACCTTGTCTTTTAGAGAATATCTGACTTTCCATGACTTGCAGGCCAATGATCCGACACTCAACCGGAAGGAGGAATTTCAGAAATATCTCCGTATGGGAGGATTCCCGGCCATACATACTGCCGATTATGGATATGAGGCTATCTATAAAATTGTCTACGACATCTATTCTTCTGTCATTCTTCGTGACACGGTGCAGCGTCACAATATCCGGAATGTGGAATTGCTCGAACGGGTAGTGAAGTTTGTTTTCGATAATATAGGCAATAAGCTGAACGCTAAAAATATAGCTGATTACTTCAAAAGTCAGCAACGGAAGGTGGATATGAATACCATCTATAATTATCTGAATGCATTGGAAAGTGCTTTTATCATTCAACGTATTCCCCGGTATGATATTAAAGGAAAGGAAATTCTGCAGACGAATGAGAAGTATTTTGTAAGTGACCTTTCTTTGATTTATTCCGTGATGGGCTATCGTGACCGGTTGATTGCAGGTATGTTGGAGAATCTGGTTTGTCTGGAGTTGAAAAGAAGGGGTTATGAAGTGTATGTAGGCAAACAGGATGATAAAGAAGTGGATTTTGTAGCCATCCGTCGGGAAGAAAAGATTTATGTGCAAGTAACGTATCAGTTAGCTTCACAGGCCACTGTTGAGAGGGAGTTTGCTCCTTTGCTCGCCATTAACGACCATTATCCTAAATATGTAGTTAGCATGGACAGTCTGTGGCACGATAATGTGGAGGGTGTCAGGCATCGTCATATAGCCGATTTCTTGTTGGATGATATTTAACGCTGACAGGCGGGGGCTTTCGGACTGACCTGCTGTTTGTTGTGAGGAGGATAGAAGAGGATGAAAAACGAATGTGGGGCAGGATAGAAAACGAAAAAGAGGAAATTCTCTGCGAGAATCTCCTCTTTTTTCATCTTTCACGAAAGATCGAATTATTTCTTCTTACGGTCACCGTAACGGCTCATGAACTTATCAACACGACCTGCAGTATCTACCAATGTAGATTTACCTGTATAGAACGGGTGAGAAGTGTTTGAGATTTCAATCTTCAGCAACGGATAAGTTTCACCTTCGAATTCGATGGTTTCTTTAGTTGCTACAGTTGATCTAGACAAAAACATGTCACCATTTGACATATCTTTAAATACTACCGGACGGTATGATTCTGGATGAAGGCCTTTTTTCATTTCAGTATCTGTTTTTTTAATTTATATTCTGTTACTATTTTGGTAAGAAATAGTGTAATGGTCATTTTCAGAGCGCAAAGATAATGCTTTTCTGTGAAATAGAAAAAGGTTTTCTAAAATTTCTGATTTCTAATTTATGATTTCTGATTTGCTATGCAGATTTTGGTGATTAAATGGATGAAAAATGAGGTATAAATAAGGTATAAATAAGGAGATATAAATCCGAAGGCATAAATCAGAATTCATAAATCATAAATCCCAAAGTTTGCAAGGTGGACATTACAATCTAATGTCACACTCGTATTCCTGCTAAATTTTGCAGTCTGATTTAAACCTTTTTCTACTATATTTTTCTTTCCGATGTTCGTTATTCGATGGATAATGCTTACTTTTGCGTAGAATTTTTATTCACTAACAATAAACTTTAAACAAAATGGTAAATTACAAAGATTTAGGATTGGTAAACACAAGAGAAATGTTTGCTAAGGCTATCAAAGGTGGATATGCTATCCCAGCATTCAACTTCAACAATATGGAACAAATGCAGGCTATCATCAAGGCTGCTGTTGAAACTAAATCTCCTGTGATTCTTCAGGTTTCTAAAGGTGCTCGTCAGTATGCTAACGCTACTTTGTTGCGTTACATGGCACAGGGTGCTGTAGAATATGCTAAAGAATTAGGCTGCGCACATCCGGAAATCGTTCTTCACCTTGACCACGGAGATACATTCGAAACTTGCAAATCTTGTATCGATTCAGGTTTCTCTTCAGTAATGATCGATGGTTCTCACCTTCCTTACGAAGAAAACGTAGCATTGACTAAGAAAGTTGTTGAATACGCTCACCAGTTCGACGTAACTGTAGAAGGTGAACTTGGCGTATTGGCTGGTGTAGAAGATGAAGTTTCTGCTGACCACCACACATATACTGACCCTGAAGAAGTAATCGACTTCGCTACTCGCACTGGTTGCGACTCTTTGGCTATCTCAATCGGTACTTCTCACGGTGCTTACAAGTTTACTCCGGAACAATGCCACATCGACCCGGTTACAGGCGTAATGGTTCCTCCTCCATTGGCATTCGAAGTATTGGACGCTGTAATGGAAAAACTTCCGGGATTCCCTATCGTTCTTCACGGTTCATCTTCAGTTCCACAGGAAGAAGTGGCAACTATCAACCAATACGGTGGTGCATTGAAAGCTGCTATCGGTATTCCCGAAGAATGGTTGCGTAAGGCTGCTAAGTCTGCTGTTTGCAAAATCAACATCGACTCTGACTCACGTCTGGCTATGACTGCTGCTATCCGTAAGACTTTCGCTGAAAAACCAGCTGAATTCGACCCACGTAAGTATCTTGGCCCGGCTCGTGACAACATGGAAAAACTGTACAAGCACAAAATCATCAACGTGCTCGGTTCTGACAATAAGTTGGCACAGTAATAATCTCCGGATTATTCCATAAATAAAAGAAAGAGGCTGCTCCGGTTTGAACACCGGTAGCAGCCTTTTTTATGACGTTTAATCGTTTCAGAACGGAGGGAAGATAACACTATGGCTGTAATAAAGAACACCCGTGTCACAACTGAATGTAACACGGGTGTTCTTATCTATTATATAATGTTTCTTACATCAAGAATCCAAGCAGGATACCGGCAGCAACAGCTGAACCGATCACTCCGGCAACGTTCGGACCCATAGCGTGCATCAGCAAATAGTTGGTCGAATCATATTCCAAACCAATCACTTGCGAGATACGTGCAGAGTCGGGAACAGCAGAAACACCTGCATTACCGATCAACGGATTGATCTTATTACCCTTCTTCAGGAAGATATTGAAGATCTTAACGAAGATGACGCCGGATGCCGTTGCAATGATGAACGACAATGCACCGAGGGCAAAAATCTTGATAGAGTCAAGCGTCAGGAATTCGGATGCTTGCGTAGAAGCACCTACTGTCAGACCCAACAGGATAGTGATTGTATCAATCAACGGACCACTGGCAGTATTAGCCAAACGGCGGGTTACACCACTTTCTTTCAACAGGTTACCGAAGAACAGCATACCCAACAAAGGCAGACCGGAAGGAACCAGGAAACAAGTCAGCAACAAACCGATGATCGGGAAAATCACCTTCTCCGTGTGAGAAACGGCACGCGGCGGTTTCATGCGGATGACACGTTCGTTCTTGGTGGTGAGCAGACGCATGATAGGCGGCTGTATCACCGGAACCAACGCCATATAGGAGTAGGCGGACACCGCAATGGCTCCCATCAGGTTAGGTGCTAGCTTGGAAGAAAGGAAGATGGCCGTCGGGCCGTCTGCTCCACCAATGATACCGATAGCACCGGCTTGCATCGGGTCGAAGCCCATTTCCAACGCGATCATATAAGCACCGAAGATACCGAATTGTGCAGCTGCACCGATCAGCATCAATTTTGGATTAGAGATAAGTGCCGAGAAGTCCGTCATGGCGCCGATGCCCAAAAAGATGAGCGGCGGATACCAGCCGGAGGTCACTCCCTGATACAATATATTCAATACAGAACCTTCTTCATAGATACCGACTTTCAATCCGGCGTCCATATTAAAAGGTATATTACCGATCAATATACCGAAACCGATAGGAATCAGCAGCATCGGTTCGAACTCTTTGGCTACCGCCAAATAGATGAACCCCAAGCCCACTAGAATCATTACTACGTGCCCTACAGTTGCGTTAGCAAAGCCTGTGTATGTCCAGAAGTCGGCTAGGTTATTTCCTAAAAAGTTTATAAAGTCTCCCATATTATTCAATAATTACGAGGTCATTACCTTCAAGAACAGAGTCTCCCTTGTTGACGTTGATGGCAGTAATCTTACCGTCCTTATCCGCATTGATATTGTTTTCCATCTTCATGGCTTCCAATATGATAATGGTCTGTCCTTTCTTTACAGTATCGCCTACATTCACTTTGATGTCGAGGATCACACCCGGCAGCGGAGATTTTACTCCTGATTTTCCGGTAGATGGGGCGGTCGGTTTCACTACTTGAGTAGGAGCAGCAGGAGCATTAGGCATCGGACGTACTGTCACGGGTTTCGCAACAGGCTTCGGCTGTTTCTCCATTTCTACTTTATAGTGTGTACCGTTCACTTCTACATGAGCGATGTTGTCTTCAATATCTCCGATGGTTACTTTATATGAGTTACCGTTGATTTTATATTTATATTCTTTCATCGTTTTTACTTTTTAAAAGGTGACTTACTTTCTGGGAGGAGTTTCACGCAAAGTGTAAATCTTCGAACTCCATGGTGAGTAGCTGCGTTTTACGCGGGTGATGGTCAGCACCGTTTCTTCTACGTCGTGCACCTCATCCTGCATTTCGTGTAATGCCATAGAAATAGCAGCGTATACTTCGCCCGGAGCCTGTGACAGTTCCTTAGCTTCATGCTTGTCAATGCCTTTAGATTTCATAGCGTTGCGCTTGCTCAAATTAACGGCTACTTTTCCTACAATCTTAAAAGCAATAAAGAGAAGAATCAATCCGCAGAATACTACGCTCATGGCAGAAATGGACATTCCAACGCCATTAGCATCGTGTTCTTCAAACTTTTCCATCTTGGAATTGCTGTCAAGAGTCTTGTTGTTGGTGCTCGGAGTCACGTATTTGTCACCACTTCCACTTTTTACTTCCCATTCAGCTGCCCCGTCGCTTACACGAGCGTATGATTGATTGGGACCGAGAGCGCCTGCAGGCACTACAATCTGGTCGAGCAACTTCTTGCCGGAGTCGAACAGACCAACCCAATTAGCTGTTTCCGGATTCAGCTTGAAGCTGGTATGGAAAGTACCACGGTTAGGTTCGCCATCTGCCCAGAATAGTGCATGTTGGCGTGGTTTCACTAAGGTAAGTATATCACCTTTCGGGATAAAATAAGTAACTGTATCGCCCGGTTGGCTGCTTACTTTCAGCAAGCAAGCTGCCAGGTCGGCGCTACCGAATGATTTATTGAATATTTCAATCCATGCGCTGTGCAATCCGTAATCGTCCTGAAAATTACTCTGATTGTCTATCAGGATTTCGTTTAGCACCAGCTTATTGTTCGACTTTTGCTCTCCACAAGAAGTCAGACCAATCAGCAACAGCAAAGAAAGGAATATTCCGATTTTGGTTTTGTTCATAATCGTTCTTGTTTTAATGTGAAAAGTAGGATTACAACGGAATATTACCATGCTTCTTAGCCGGATTACTCAATTTCTTAGTCTGCAACTGCTGCAAAGCACGGATCACACGGAAACGTGTGTTGCGCGGTTCAATCACATCGTCGATGTAGCCATATTTAGCTGCATTGTAAGGATTGGCGAACAGTTTCGTGTATTCTGCTTCTTTCTCTGCAAGGAATTGAGCAGGGTTTTCCTGATCTTTGGCTTCGCGTGCGTACAATACTTCTACTGCTCCTGCACCACCCATTACTGCGATTTCGGCAGTAGGCCATGCGTAGTTCATGTCACCGCGAAGTTGCTTACAGCTCATTACGATGTGAGAACCACCGTAAGATTTACGCAATGTGATAGTAACCTTAGGTACAGTAGCTTCACCGTAAGCATACAACAGTTTAGCACCATGAAGGATAACGCCATTGTATTCCTGACCTGTTCCCGGAAGGAATCCCGGTACGTCTACCAACGACACGATAGGAATGTTGAAAGCATCGCAGAAACGAACGAAACGTGCACCCTTGCGAGAGGCGTTGCTGTCAAGCACACCTGCCAGATACTTAGGCTGATTAGCAACGATACCTACCGATTGTCCGTTGAAGCGGGCGAAACCGATGATGATATTCTTTGCATAATCTTTCTGGATTTCAAGGAATTCACCGTTGTCCACAATAGCACCGATGACTTCGTACATATCATACGGTTTAGTAGGGCTGTCGGGGATAATATCGTTCAAAGAGTCTTCCAGACGGTCGATTGGGTCTGTGCAATCTACATAAGGAGCTTCTTCAAGGTTGTTTTGAGGGATATAGCTCAACAGTTTGCGAATCAGTTCGAAACCTTCTTCTTCTGTTTTGGCAGTGAAATGAGTTACACCCGATTTGGTGGAGTGAACACTTGCGCCACCAAGGTTTTCCTGGCTAACGTCTTCACCTGTAACGGTCTTCACCACTTTCGGTCCGGTGAGGAACATATAAGAAGTGCCTTCCATCATCAGCGTGAAGTCGGTCAGAGCCGGAGAATAAACAGCACCACCGGCACAAGGACCGAAGATACCGGAAATCTGCGGAATAACACCCGAAGCAAGGATATTGCGTTGGAAGATTTCTGCATAACCTGCCAAAGCGTTGATACCTTCCTGGATACGTGCACCACCCGAGTCGTTGATACCGATACAAGGAGCACCCATCTTCATGGCCTGATCCATAATTTTACAAATTTTCAATGACATTGTTTCTGACAGTGAACCAGCAGAAACTGTGAAGTCCTGTGCGAACACATATACCAGACGTCCTTCGATTGTACCGCAGCCGGTTACTACACCGTCTCCCGGATAATGTTTTTTCTCCATACCGAAGTTCGTGCATCTGTGCTCAACGAACATGTCCATTTCTTCGAAGCTACCCTCGTCAAGCAGCATAGCCAGACGCTCGCGTGCTGTGTATTTCCCTTTTTCATGTTGCTTCGCAATTGCTTTTTCACCGCCTCCGATACGTGCTACGGCACGGCGTTCAATAAGCTCTTTAATTTTTTCAAGTTGATTACTCATGAGTTCTTGTTGGTTTTAGAGTTTATGATTAATGTTCGCAGAGTTCTGTCAACACGCCCAAAGTTGATTTCGGGTGAAGGAAAGCGATATTCAAACCTTCGGCACCCTTGCGGGGAGCTTTGTCGATAAGGCGGATTTCTTTGCCTTCTGCTTCTGCCAAAGCATTGGCTACGCCATCTTCTACAGCAAAGGCTACATGGTGAACGCCTGCACCTTTGTTTTCAATGAATTTGGCAATAGTACTCTCCGGGCAAGTCGGCTCCAACAGTTCAATTTTGGTTTCGCCTACTTTTAAAAAAGCAGTTCTTACTTTCTGATCTTCCACTGTTTCAATGTTGTAACACTTCAGACCTAATACATTTTCGTAGTAAGGAAGGGCTTCTTCGATGCTTTTTACAGCAATGCCCAGATGTTCAATGTGTGAAATCTTCATAACTATACTTTTTTTATTTGGTTTTAAATCTGTGCTTATAAGGCATAAAACAGCACAAAGAAAGACAATTCTTACCTAATAAAGAAATATTTCTGCATTTAATTATTGGATTATTAAACAGAAAAAATGGTAGGAAAGGAGCATGAAGAGTCGTTTTGCAATCTTGAGATTACATTTAGACATAAAATTTGACTAGGAGTTTGTTCAGCCAATTCCAATTGACACGGAACCAGCGGCGGGTACTGCTTTGCTTTCCTCCGAATCGGAGAACGAAATCACGATAACCGTGTTTGCGGAACGGAAGTCCTACATCCATAAATTCCATGTGACGGAATCCCCGTTGGCGGGCGTCTTCCAATGCCTTCCAAACGGCCAGTACTCCCGGATACTGAAGTGCGTATGTCTTTCTCATTCCTCCGGAAAACCAAAGGTAGGCGTCATCTCCCGAGTAGATACAGACGGAACCGCCAATGATTTTCTCTTTGTATTTTACTACGAATATTTTTGCCTGTTGTCCTTTGATTAGCATATCGTTCATGTGACGGAAAAAGTCATTGGCTGGGAAATATCTGCGTATGCGGGAGGAATAAACCTTGTGCAGCATCCGTGAGAAATCGTGTATCTCTTCCACGGTATGTGCTTCCTCTACTTTGGCTCCATTCTTGAGTCCTTTTTTTATCTGACGGATGCGTGACGGGCTGAACCGGTCTTCCGTCTTTTTCATACTGTGCAGCGAATTGCGTACCCGCAACCAGTTGACAGGGAAATAATCATTGGCACGGAAAACCCGGTAACCGAACATCGAATTATTGAGGTTCCGGAATTCGATCAGGACACAGCTGCGCGATGCTTCTTGTGTGAGATGTTCGAGCATATCGCCAAAGATTTCTTCTGCCTTTTCTTTGTTGGTCGAAAGCGACTCATCCAGAAATTCACCTTCGCTATATACTACGCAATGTTTCACTAAAAAGGAGGGAAGCCACTTTTTCGCTTTGCGGATGGCGGCAAGCAGGCGTGCCACAGGTCTGCCGTCTTCTGTTGCCACTATTAATAAAGGAGTATACCCCGGAGTCGCTTCATAAATCTGAAATAACTCTTTGGAATGGAAGGCGTTTTTTCCGGGCAATTCAGGAATGTCCTTCCCATGATAATATGTTGTTAGTTTAAGTGGCATCTAGGTACAAATTTACACTTTTTATTCTTTATTCAACAACAAAACAAAGATTTTGTTGGAACTGCCTGAAGTAAAGTACAATATATCTTTGCATATTTAATGGAAAAAATGTATTTTATAGGAGAAATATGGTATGAAAAGTGAGTACGTATTAAAATTAGTTTCGTCTTAAATTAAGATTATAATCGAATAGTTTTTGCAAAACAACGAGAATTAATATTAACTTTAAATTAGAACGAATGAGATGTAATGCATTTGTTGAAGCATGGAAGAATCATCATAGACGCGCTTCCATGATTTTAGGGTTGTCTTTATTGGCTGCCCCTCTGTCATACGCTGTTTATGCAGAAGATGGAGTTTCTAATACTATGGTGCAAGTTGTCACACAAACGAAAACTGTGAAAGGAACTATCATTGATGAAAGCGGGGAGCCGCTGATTGGAGTTTCTATCGTTGTGAAAGGAACAAGTACAGGTACGATTACCGATTTTAACGGTAACTTCTCTATCGATCTTCCGGCGGGAAGAAAAGAACTGGTCATTTCTTATATCGGTTACAAAGAACAAACGGTGACTGTGACGGGCAACGGACCGGTCAATGTGAAAATGGTTTCGGACACACAGGCATTGGATGAAGTGGTTGTTATTGGCTACGGTGCAGTGAAGAAACGTGATTTAACAGGAGCGGTTGCTTCTGTGAAATCGGAAGATATTACGATGAATCCGGGCACAAACCCGATGGAAGCATTGCAGGGCAAAGTAGCGGGATTGGATATTACGAGAGAATCGGGCCAAGCGGGTTCAGGAGTGAAAATGCAATTGCGCGGTAACCGTTCATTGACGGCAAGTGGTAATCCTATGTTTATTATTGACGGGATGCCGGGTGACTATGCGACACTGAATCCGAATGATATTGAATCTATTGAAGTGTTGAAAGATGCTTCTTCTACGGCTGTCTATGGTTCTTCCGGTGCCAATGGTGTTGTAATCATTACTACCAAAGGTGGAAAAGAAGGAAAATTGACTGCCAATTTTAATGCCTTTTTTGGTATAAACAGCTGGTCTACAATGCCGGAAGTCCGCCAAGGAGAAACCTACATGGAGGGCTTGCGTACAGCCCATAAAAATGCGGGTACTAATGTGGATGATGCCAATATGTTTACTAACCCTGCTTATTATGAAGCTTATCAAAACGGGAAATACATTGACTGGGTAGATGAATTGTTGCATACGGGGACTGTTCAGAATTATAGTTTGTCGGTTTCAGGAGGTACAAAAAATACAAAGGCTTATATGTCTATGAATTTTTCGGATGAAAACGGACAATACAACGATGATAATTATAAATTGTATTCAACAAATATTCGCATCGATCACACAATCAATAAATGGTTTACTACAGGAATTAGTATCCAGGCATCTTATGTGCATCAGAATAAGCCTTTTGCAAAGATTCAAGATGGTATGACGGCTATTCCTTACGGTGAAATCTATGACGAGAATGGCAATGTTAATCCTTATCCGATTGAAGGGGATGCCGGCTATTTGAATCTTTTGATGAATAATAAAAGTAATTGGAGAAATCAATCCCAGAATACAAAACTGTATGTAAATCCTTATATTAAAATAACTCCGATTAAAGGATTGACATGGGAGTCACGCGTGAATGGAACGTTGACTTATTCCCGTTCGAATAGTTTCCAGGGAGATGGCTCGTACAACTTTTATAAAGCGGGAGGAAATGTAGAGACAGATACGAATGCCAAGATTACTCAAAACAGATCATATAATTATAAGTGGGAAAATATCGTAACTTACAACTTTAATATTGCTAAGATACATGAATTTACGCTTACTGGTGTGTCTACCTGGAATCATAACCAGACGGATAACACGGAAATGACAGGAACAGGTATTGCTAACAATAAATATTTGTGGGAAGGATTGGAAAAAGCTGCCGTTCAGAAGAATTCATCCAGTTATACCATGTCTAAAGGAGTCGGATTAGTAGGACGTATCAACTACTCTCTATTGGGTAGGTATTTGCTTTCTGCTTCTATTCGTCGGGATGGTTCTTCACGTTTGGCTAAAGATCATAAATGGTCTAATTTCCCGGCTGTTTCATTGGGATGGCGTATTTCTGACGAGAAGTTTATGGAAAGTACAAGAAACTGGTTGGATAATTTAAAAATTCGTGTGGGTTACGGTATTTCTGGTACGGCCAGTATTGATCCTTATTCTTCCTCTTCTTCTCTGGAGTCCGGATGGTTGACGTTAGGTGGTGAAAAAACGCAGATTTATAATCTCACTAAAATAATAGCTAATCCGGAACTGACATGGGAACGTTCAAAGAACACCAATATCGGTATTGATGCTTCTTTCCTGAATAATCGTATCAATGTGACATTGGATATGTATAAGACTAAAACGGAAGGAGTGATATGGAAAAAATCATTACCTGTAGTGAACGGTTCCTATAGTTCTAAAGAGCAATATCTGACCAATATAAACTTGTGTGAAACTAAAAATAAAGGTCTTGAGCTTGCTTTGAATACCCGCAACATTGAAACTAAAAATTTTCAATGGACATCGGCTCTGACTTTTGCATATAATAAGGAAGAGATTACGAAACTGACCGGAACTGCTAATGATAAAGTAATCAATGGCGATTATACGTATGCGGTAGGTAGTGCAATCAACTCTTTTTATCACTACAAATTGGATGGTATCTGGCAGAAAGGTGAAGAAGCTGATGCTGCTGTGTTTGGATTGAAGCCGGGATCTATAAAGATTAATGTGCCTGATATGGTGCGGCATACGGATACGGACGGTAGTGTCTACTATACGAAGGTGAATGCTGACGGACAGGAAATCCGTTATGATGCTTCTAATACATATTCTGTGTCTGCTGATGATTATCAAGTATTGGGACATAACTCTCCGGATTGGACAATGGGTTTCCAGAATACTTTGACATATAAAGATTTTGATTTAAGTATTTATATGTATATGCGTTGGGGACAGATGATTAAATATTCTGTATTGACGGATTATGACCCGACAGGGTTGAACAACTATCCTACTTATTTCAATGTATGGTCTGAAACAAATCCTTCGAACGATTTTCCAGCCATGGATGCTTCTATCAAGGATAAGTTGAGCTATTATCCGGGCTTTGCAGCGTTGTCGTATGTAGATGGATCATTCTTTAAAATAAAGAATATAACGTTGGGATATACTATGCCTGATAAATTGGCTAAAAAATTGGGATTGGGCAAGCTCCGTGTGTATGGAACGATTACTAATCCATTCGTTATTGCAAAAAGTCATTTGTTGAAGGATTATGATCCGGAAATGAATGGTGGTTTGAACTATCCATTGACAAAACAGTTAGTCTTTGGTCTTAATCTTTCATTTTAATTCTCTAAACTGATAAATAATGAAGAAATTAGTATATAATGTGGCCTTAGCATTGTGTGCGATGGTTACTATCAATTCATGTTCATTGGATGAATATAATCCAATGGAAGTTACCGGTGAAGAAACGTTGGCTACGTTTGACGGGTGGTACGGAATGCAAACCCAGTGTTATAACCCTATTTATAGTCAACTGTATACTGTGACAGACTTTTTATCTGTTGCAGAGGTTGGTACGGATACGTGGTTGACGGCAAATAATAATGATAACTCGAAAGAACTCTTTTATTATGAATCTCTGACGCCGAGTAAAGATAAGGCATGGGATAAATTATTTATGCAGGCGTATACTGCTTTGGGGATATGTAATACCGTTATAAACCGTGCGGAAAGTGTAGAAGGAAATGCGGATGATATTCGTGTGTTAACAGCCGAAGCACGTTGTTTGCGTGGTTTTTATCATTTGATATTGACTACATATTTTGGTCCGATCACTCTTTGTATGAATGAAGCGGGAAATAATATTGTGTTGGAACCTAAACGTAATACGTTATCTGAAATTTATTCATACATCATTGATGATTTGAAATATGCTGCGGATAATCTGAATACAACTCCTTACGGTAATAATCGTGCCCGTGTTTCAAAAAAATCGGCTATGGGACTTTTGGCTCGTGCCTACATACAAGGAGCCGGCCAGGGGTTGAGTGAGAATGGTGTTTCTTACTGGCAAAGAGCGGCAGATGTTGCAGAAAGCTTTATTGCGGATACAGAAGCTGGCGGAGGTACTTATGGAGGTTATCTTTATAAAGATATATCGGATATGTGGGCTGATGGCAATAACCGTACTAATAAAGAAGCGCTTTTTGTTGCAGCAGGTTGTGATGCCGGTGATGATGACGTATGGGATTATTCGAATGCGGGATATAATAAATTGTTTACGTATACTTACTGGAATCAGACGAACCTGTCGGATATTAGTAAGATTACATCTGACAAACAGAACTATTTTTATGGACGTACCAACAATGGCAACTGCGCACCATCTAAATATTTGCTGGACTGCTTTGAACCAACTTGGGATAAACGTTGGGAGAATTCATTCCAGACTGCTTTCGGGGCATTTTCTATGGAAAAAGTGGCATGGATTCCGTATACTAAGAATATAGTGACTTTGACTAGCGATTTATGTCAGAAGTATGGTATTGATGCTTCTCATGTAGGTGAAAAAATTTATCCGTATGTTGATTGTGATGGCAAAACGATGTCTCATGGAGGAAATCAGTATACAGCGTCTGTGTGGCCCAAAGGGGTAACTACTGGAGATATATCAACATTGACGACTCCTAAAAAAGTATATGTAATAGATTATCCATTGCCTGCGGATGATAATCGTTTCTTCCTTTATTTGTCCAAAGAACCTTTGTCGGCGGAAGACAAGAAAGACCGTGTTTATGCATGTGTGAATATAGATGATTTGTTTGATGCAAATGGCAATTACGTGAAAACACAGAATGATATGCCTGGCAGTTATGATCGTACTTCAAAAGTATATGCAACATACCCATGTTTGAATAAGTTTATCTGGAGTTATGAAGGAGTATATTATGGAAGTAACTTGCAAATCCGTAATGGTGATATTTTTGTGATGCGTATGGCAGAAGTTTATTTGATTGCTGCCGAGGCTGAACAACATTTGGGTAATGGAACAAAAGCTGCAGGATATTTGAACACGCTTCGTGCCCGTGCGGCTCGTTCCGGAGTTTTGGAGTCGTCTTATAAGCTGACTACTGTCACCGAAGAAGATATCTACGATGAATATGCACGTGAACTTTGTGGAGAACATTCACGTTGGGCATTGTTGCAGCGTCATCAAGCATTCTCAACTCGTTTGGCGAAATATAACAAACGTGCTGCTTCCAGTTTTAAATCTTATAATATATGGCGTCCTATATCACAAACATTCCTTCAACAGATTGATAATGCTGAAGAATATGGAGACAATGGATATGGTACAACAGCTAAGTCTGGTCTGGACGGATTTTTACAATAACAATATAGATTAAATTTTAAATTAAGAGGGGATATGTCGTGATGATATGTCCCTTTTTTCTATATCTTTGTGTAATCGAACAGAACTTTTAAAAAGCGGAACTATGTTAGAAGAAATTTTAGCTTACAACAAGCAATTTGTTGAGAACAAGGGATACGAATCGTATATTACCAATAAATATCCCGATAAGAAAATAGCTATTCTTTCCTGTATGGATACCCGACTGACTGCTTTGCTGCCAGCAGCATTAGGAATTAAGAATGGCGATGTGAAAATGATAAAAAATGCAGGTGGCGTTATTTCCCATCCTTTCGGTAGCGTGATACGTAGTTTGCTTGTTGCTATTTTTGAGTTGGGGGTAGAGGAAATAATGGTGATTGCTCATTCTGATTGTGGAGCTTGCCATATGCATAGTGAAGAAATGCTCGAAAAAATGAAAGCACGCGGAATCAATCCGGATTATATTGACATGATGCGTTTCTGCGGAGTTGACTTTCATTCGTGGCTGGATGGTTTCGAAGATACGGAAAAGTCGGTGAGAGGAACAGTCGATTTTATTGTACGCCATCCTTTGATCCCTTCAGATGTGACAGTCTACGGATTTATTATTGATTCTACGACCGGGGAATTAACGCGGATTGTATAGATAATTAGATAGATAGGTAAATAGATAAACTGCTTTTTTAATCCCCTAAATATAGTGACGCTATCCTATCATGATAGTGACGCCATTCTTATTGTATAGTGTCGCTATGTCTGGAGGATAGTGACGCTATTTTGAAGACAAAAAAATAAGGCAGCTTTTTGTCGGCTGCCTTTATCTTTCTGCGGTTATATACTTTCTTTGACTGGTGCACTCGTTTGTGACAAATAGGGTGTCCGTACATCTCAATTTCTGCCTCACGGCTAGCTTTACGATTCGCTTTAACGTAATCGTCCTGTGTAATTCGCTTTTTCATAATGAAATTATTTCTCTGTGCAAAGATACAATATATTCTTCATTTAGTATAAACTTTTATTTCCTATTACGCCCGGTTTGCATTATCTTTGCATACATTAATCAAATGAAACCGGAAATAATATGGAAAATTTCAGTGAATTGATAAAGAACCGTCGTAGTATGCGGAAGTTCACCGATGAAGAATTGACACAAGATCAGGTAGTTGCATTGATGAAAGCAGCCTTGATGTCTCCCTCTTCCAAACGTAGTAATAGTTGGCAGTTTGTAGTGGTTGATGATAAAGAGGTATTGAAAGAATTGTCTCATTGCAAAGAACAGGCTTCTGCGTTCATTGCCGACGCGGCTTTGGCGATTGTTGTAATGGCCGATCCGTTGGCCAGCGATGTTTGGATTGAAGACGCTTCCATTGCTTCCATCATGATACAGTTGCAGGCTGAAGATCTTGGCTTGGGAAGTTGCTGGGTGCAGGTTCGCGAACGCTTTACTGCCACCGGAATGCCTTCCGATGAATTTGTCCATGGAATTTTGGATATTCCCTTGCAACTTCAGATTCTTTCTGTCATTGCTATCGGACATAAAGGGATGGAACGTAAACCTTTCAATGAAGAACATCTTCAATGGGAGAAAATTCATATTAACAAGTTCGGAGGAAAATAAGTATGGGAGCTGCTAAAGCGAATAATAGTAAAGATACCTATCTGGCTACTGCTGTTACCTTTATCGTTATCGGAGCACTTTATCTGATTGATAAACTGATTCATTTCTCTTCCATTGGACTGCCTTGGGTGATGAATAAGGACAATATGCTATTGTACGCCTCGATCTGTTTCCTTATTTTCAAACGCGATAAATCAATTGGTTTTGTGTTGCTTGGGCTTTGGCTAGTGATGAATATCGGTTTGGTCATGTCCTTATTGGGTTCGTTATCCGGATATCTGTTGCCATTGACACTGCTCATCATCGGAATCGTTTTATTTTGGTTTGCAAAACGATAAGAGAATAATGAAAAGAAGTATAGA
The DNA here is from genome assembly GCF_052357945.1 of Bacteroides sp. Classification (GTDB taxonomy): domain Bacteria; phylum Bacteroidota; class Bacteroidia; order Bacteroidales; family Bacteroidaceae; genus Bacteroides. Next base: position 170,697 of record NZ_DAWCXD010000002.1, read on the forward strand.
AGATACACCGATCGTGTTTATCGGTGCAGGTAACTTGGCTACTAATCTGGCGAAAGCTCTTTATCGTAAAGGTTTCCGCATTGTACAGGTATATAGCCGGACTATGGAATCTGCCCGTACCTTAGCCGAGAAAGTAGAAGCTGAATATACAACAGATTTACAGGCAGTCTCCAAAGATGCAAAATTGTATATCGTATCAGTGAAAGATGATGCTTTAGTAGATTTGTTACCGCAGATAACAGAAGGAAAGCAAGCGTCTTTGTTGGTGCATACGGCAGGAAGCATTCCGATGAGCGTTTGGGAAGGGCATGCAGAACGTTACGGAGTATTTTATCCGATGCAGACATTCAGCAAACAACGTGAAGTTAAATTTCAGGAAGTGCCTTTCTTTGTTGAAGCGAAAAGGCCGGAAGACGTGGAATTGTTGAAGGCTGTTGCTGCCACACTTTCGGAAAAGGTCTACGAGGCTTCTTCCGAGCAACGTAAAAGCCTGCATTTGGCTGCTGTTTTTATCTGTAACTTCACAAACCACATGTATGCATTAGCAGCTGATTTGCTTGAAAAATACAACTTGCCTTTCGATGTCATGCTTCCGCTGATAGATGAAACAGCACGTAAAGTCCACGAGTTGGCGCCACGTGACGCACAGACCGGACCCGCTGTTCGTTACGATGAGAATGTGATGAGTAATCATCTTGCCATGTTGGTAGATTCTCCAGCATTGCAGGAAATATATAAACTAATGAGCAAAAGTATCCATGAGCACCATCAATTATGATTTATCCCGTATCAAAGCTTTAGCTTTTGATGTGGACGGAGTGTTGAGTTCGACTACTGTACCTTTGCATCCTTCCGGGGAGCCGATGCGTACCGTGAATATCAAAGATGGATATGCCATCCAGCTGGCTGTGAAAAAAGGACTTCACATAGCTATCATTACCGGTGGCCGGACAGAAGCGGTACGTATCCGTTTTGAGGGACTGGGAGTGAAGGATTTATACATGGGTTCTGCTGTGAAGATACACGATTATCGTGCTTTTCGTGATAAGTACGGATTGACCGATGATGAAATTCTATATATGGGTGATGACGTGCCGGATATTGAAGTGATGTGTGAGTGCGGACTGCCATGCTGCCCGAAAGATGCCGTGCCGGAAGTGAAATCCGTTGCAAAGTATATTTCTTATGCAGACGGTGGTCGTGGATGCGGGCGTGATGTGGTGGAGCAGGTGCTGAAAGCTCACGGTCTATGGATGGCGGAAGATGCCTTCGGTTGGTAACTTAATCATAAATAATCGTTGTTTAATAACGAATAAAACCATGCTTGATAACTTAAAGAAATATCAGATTATATTAGCTTCCAATTCTCCCCGTCGGAAAGAACTGATGTCGGGACTAGGAGTAGACTATGTAGTCAGAACATTGCCGGATGTAGACGAGTCATACCCGGATACATTGGTAGGTGCTGAAATACCTGAATATATTGCCCGTGAAAAGGCGGATGCCTACCGTACCATGATGAAGCCGGGAGAATTATTGATTACGGCAGATACCATAGTCTGGTTAGATGGGAAAGTACTTGGGAAACCGGAGGGTAGGGAAGGAGCCATTGAAATGCTTCGCGCTCTCTCGGGAAAATCTCATCAGGTTTTCACAGGGGTTTGCCTGACTACTACTGAGTGGCAAAAAAGCTTTACCGCTTCCTCCGAAGTGCTGTTTGATGTCTTGTCGGAAGATGAAATCCTGTATTACGTAGATCGTTATCAGCCAATGGATAAGGCAGGAGCTTATGGCGTCCAGGAATGGATCGGGTATATCGGGGTTAAATCAATTTCCGGTAGCTTTTATAATATTATAGGACTTCCCATACAGAAACTGTACGGAGAGTTGAAAAAGCTGTAGTAAGTATCTTGAATATATCTGAATATATCAGTATCAGTGTAATTAACTTATTGATTATATGAAATACACAAGATATACTTAGTCCAATAATACAAAAAGGCTGCCTCATTTTCGATTTTGAGGCAGCCTTTTTCTGTATTTTTAAGCAGGAACATTTATTGAATATCCCAAACTGAAAGATGTGGAAGACTATAATAAATCCAACATCAGAGGAATATCTTCTTCCCGAATTCCTTGTGTGAGAAGAGCTTCTTCATCTTTATGGAACATTTCCAGGAATCGTTCCCGGTTTCCACTAGCCGTAATGGCTTTTCCATAGAAAACGGAAGCTTTCTGAATATCTCCCATCACCCAGGCGACATGTCCTGCATTCATATAGTCAATAGCCAGAGGCTTCTGTTCTATTATTTTTTCATAATACTTCATCGCCTGTTCATGTTTCTGGCTGATAAATGAACACCATCCGATACCACGCCATGCCTTAATACAGTTGTTCTCGATAAAATCCAGTTTGAAGAAATAATTCAGTGCTTCTTCATATTGTCCCAATTCGGCCAGACAGCTACCGATATGGAAAGTCACATTGGTATCTTCCGGAGCAGCTTCTTCTACCTTCTTATAATAGGTGATTGCTACCTGGTAATTTCTGTTCAACCGATAACAAATAGCCAGATGGCGATTGTTCCAGATATTATCCGGTTTCAACGTGTCTGCTTTCAGGTAAGCCTGGATAGCTTCTGCATATTTCTTTCTTTTCTGCAATGCATAGCCAAACTTCTGGTAATATTCAGCACTCTCTCCTTCGAATCCGCCAATCGTTTCCAACTCTTCATAAATTTCGATAGCCTCGTCCCAACGTTCCTTTGACAGGTAGAAATCGGCAATGGGGAACAATACATCTTCCCAGTGCAATATATTGTCGAGTGCAGGGACATGATGAAGATCGAGCTTCTCTTTAAAAATATCTCTGAATTCACTCTTGCGCACACTAAGTTTGAAGAAGCGATACAAATCGTGCAGGTACTGGTTGCTGACCGTTCCCGGACGTTCATTGAATTTCTTCATCGTCTCAACATTCGATTTCTCCGCCAATTCTGCAACCTGTTGTTCATTCAGTTGGCTCAACATCATATCCTGTTGTGACTGTGGCAATTGATGGATCGTGAAAAAGAGAGAGTACTTATCACTGTTACTGAAGAATCCCGATTGAAGAATTAAATCCAGTAGACTGCCTCCCTGATTTCCTGCCTGCTTCATTGCCTTGAGCACATTAGACTGTTGCTTGCTGAATGGATAAAACCAGTTATGCACCTCGCGGAAGAACGGATAGTTTTTCAAAGCCGCAAAAGTACTCATATATACATCTGCACCCTCCAACTGCAATTCGTTCATTTCACGCAATTTATCCCCCAGTCCGGATTTCTCGAATGCATCTTCCCAATCCGGATTCATGTCGTTGTTCTCTTCATCGCTTTCTTCAAAGCCGAACCGCATATTTTTCATGGAGGAAACATTCTTCAGCATTTCGGGAATAATCTCCTCCCTCATTTTTTTGTCAATCTTTTCCGTTTCCTGACATAATAGCATTTGGCGGTAAATGCGAGCGACATCTTCTCTGAATGAAGGAATTTCTTCCATGAGATCCACCCTTTTTATCAGTTCCGGATAGAAAGTAAGGCGGCTTCTGTAAATGTGGAAAATAATCATCGCACCAACCAATGCCCGTTGGCTGACGTTGACGTTGGGATGCTCGTAAGCATCAAGCAACCACATTATTTTTCGTAAGTCGAAACATTCCATCAAGCTCAATGTGAGGGCACTGACAAATAAGCATAAGTCGTCTCCCGGAAGTAATTCCGAGGCAAGCATGGCTTTTGCATCTTCCTCGTCTTCGGGAGTCCATGCGCTGTTTGTCCATGTTCTGATAAACATAAACTTGAGTGTGTCCTCATGCCGCTTTAATACTTCATCCATCTTTTCGTCAGACAGTAATCCGCTGACTGCCAAGTCGTCATTAAAAGATTCCAGTATGTGTAATATGGTTTTAAGACCATAGTTTGACAAATCTGGCGATTTGGGAGTACGTCGTACTTCATGATAGTATCTTGATGAAGCGTTATCCAATATGAGCAAACGTGATTGGTCGGCAATTCCCCAGGTGTCTGCTACCATTTTCTGATACAGGTTCCACCGTTCAGGGTCGTTTGCTCCCTGTTTCATGTATTCCAGCATATATTTGTAAGAGGTCTGCAATTGTTCCAGGCGAGTGCGTAGATCCCAGTCAGGACACTGCCACAGCAGAGATTCCAACTGCATCAGAGCTTCCTTGAGTCTTTTCTCTTCAAGTAAGGCACGTATATATGCGTATTGTTCATTAATCGTTTTTTCGTTCATCATTATTTAATTATTTATTTTTTCCAATCCAAGTCAAACGTTTCCAGAGACCCTCAAAAGGACCATGTTTATGGTGTCGGAGCCACCACGAACAGAATACCATTTGTAATAGAACAAAAAGGATGCCAAAAAGGAAGCTATATGTGATTCCTAAATATCGTCCCAATTCGAATCCCCAATGATAGAACAAAAGAGAACCGAAAATGGATTGCCCGAGATAATTCGTTAAACTCATTTTACCATAAGATGTGAAACGCATAAAGAAACTGCGGTCTTTCACACGGTAGAAAGTCAACAGTAATCCTGTCACCAGTAATACCATGAAACTAAGGCTGCTGAATGAACTTAATATCAACTGTAGAGGAACAAGGACGGCACTCCGTTCGATGAATTCCGGCAACATATTGTTCAATCCGTAGATGGGGAAGAAGCAGAGAAGCGAAATGGCTAATGCTTTTAACCACAAGCGTTCGTTCTGTTCGCTATACAGGAAATATTTGCGGCGGCCAACCAGCATTCCGAATAGGAATAATCCCGGTGTTTGTAAGATACGTCCATGTTCCAAAGCCCAGGTCATGTTAGCCATTTGTCCTTCCCACATATTCATGCGGACTGTTTCAAGGAAGCTGCCATGTTTTTGTACGTCGAAAGCGATGCTGAAATAATAACCTGCCAAACTTTTACCTGCCACATAGTCAGGATTGCACAAGGCATAGATCAATTTTGCCCAGTCGATAGGTTGAAGGATTAATAAAGTAGCAAAGATGGCAACTGTACGGTCACTCATCCGGCAGAATATCGGCAGGATAATTCCTAAAATCGCATACATGGTTAATATTTCGCCGGTAAAGAAAGCGGCATTGAATTGTCCTATAATGAATAGGATGAATAATCTCCATAAAAAACGCAGGCGGAAATCTTTCCCTCTCCGTTGTTGGTTATTGTCCTGAATATAGAAACTGAAACCGAAGAGCAAAGCAAATACAGCGTATGCTTTATTACTGAATGTGAAGAATAATCCTCTCCAGATAGCCTGATCGGTAAATTTCATCCATTCAAAAGGGACTTCTTCCGGGAAAGAATAGAAATTAAAGTGTTCAATGCTGTGCAAGAGGATGATCCCCATTACTGCCAATCCTCTTAATACGTCGGCCACGTCTATTCGGGCGTTGGTTTCGGCGATTTTGTGTTCCATGATTTTTGTTCTGTTATTAATAAGGTTTATATTTTATAATTATTTGATTCGGCTGCTTCAACTCTACTGCTTTAATCCTATTGTTAAGGTACTACTTACTATAGCCTTGATACTTTACCTTGGAACTTAACCCTGATGCTTCGGCTCTAATACTTGATACCTAATACTTAAATTTAGTCCTTGAATTTAAAACCTCACTTGTACCTGTGCCTGTATCAGGTTGGAATCTTTTTGTCCGTCTCCTTTCTTATTACAAAAGGTGTATTGTGCCTGTAACCGGCATCTGGGATAAAACCAGTATTGTACGCCTGCAATATAGTTATTTTGTTTGAAATCTGCAGCTTTGTTCGGGTCGAAATAATCGAACGAAGCGATGAAATCGAAATTCCGGGCAAAACGCACGCTTCCTGTTGCATAGAAACCTTCACTTTTCACATTCCTGTCTTTTCCGGCAAGATATTCCGTACGCAGATTAAAAGTGGAAGTGGTGACAACCCCTCCTGCACTCCAGCGTCTCTTAGCGTAATTTTCTCCTGCTTTGATTCCGGTATATTCAGAGTCAGCTATGGCGTGTCCTGTTCCGCGGATAAACGAACCACCTACGGACAACCATTTCAGCGGATTAACCATCAGATTACCGACCACATCTTTTTGACTGTTTTTGTCTTTGGTATTCAGTCCCTGTCCGTTCATTACAGCTACTTTATATTGTAGGAAGTCACGAAATAATTTCCCGTGAAGCATCATACCTATATCCCGTCCGGAAGTCATTCCGTAACACTTATCACTACCGCTTACTCCTGCCAGATAGCAGACAGACTGTGAATAGCAATTGATAAGTTCTACTGTAGTAGGAGACAATTCGTTTTCTATGGTATAAGGAACCTTGAATTCACCGATACGTGCCGTAAGTCCGGGGAGAAACTGATAATCGGTATACACTTCGAGTAACATGCCCCCGTTGTAGAAGTCGTACATAAAATCACAAGTCCACCGTTTGGTGATCTTTCCGTGTGCCATGAAAATGATTCGTTTGATGTCGAATGTGTTATCCGGATTCGCTGCATCGTCATAAGTGTATCCCAGTTGGGCATATCCGGAGAGACTAATCCGTTCTTTCAGTGTGTTGACAACTTGATTTAATGGTGTCTGCTCCTGTGCCAGGAGAGGATTTTGCATACTTGTAATGCATAATACAAAGGTTAAGAGTTGGAGTAGTGTTTTTCGCATGAGTTAGTTGTTATTTGATTTTGATTATGGTTGATACTGTATTATGGTTGATACTGTGGGAATAAATGTAGTGTCAATCAGATTCTTTTCAGAGTAGGTTTGGGGTATTCGGTGATTTTCTTTCAGCCAGTGTATAGCCTTGTCTATCGCTTCAGCGGAGGGGCGTTTTGCTTTTTGATAATTGGGGAGGGCGACGAGTCCTGTCAGATTTTCGGGCACACCTATTTCTATCAATACTTGCTCCCATTCTTTCTGCGGGTGCATTTTTATGTAATCTACTCCTAGGTTATATCCTGTGATGAGTAGCTCGATTTCTTCTCTCTTCTCGTTGAGCGCTTTTCGTGAAAAAGCGGTAGCGGTGAAATCGATACCCAACTCTTGCGTACTTACCAATGAACGATGTTTACTGTTCATGGCGATGGATGCGGCAGGGTCGGGTAGGAAAGAGGCCTCAATTTGATTGTACTGCAACATTTGCAGACGGAGAGGAAGCTGGCCGATTTCCGGCATGTTTATTTCCGCATGCTTGATTCCGGCTTTGCTTAATAGCTGGTCGGTGGCATATTCGATAACTGTGTTGCGCGACACGGCGATATTCTTTTCCTTGAGCTGTTCCAGTTGGTTGATGTTACTTTCTTTGGAGACAATGAAGCAGAAATAACCATCATTCTTCAGGATGAATCCTAAATCAGTATGATGAATAGCTTGTAATGCTACCGCACTGGGATAGTCAGTAATCATGCCATCCATTTTCCGGGTTTGGAAAGCGGCGTCCCGGTCGTTGGCAGAGTTGAATGAAAGAATGGTCAAATCCAGTCCTAATGAGTCGTAAATGCCTTGCGTTTTGGCTATATGAAAAGGAAGTCCGTCCAGTGTAGGCATCATGCCCAGGGTAAGTGGTTGCAGTTCGGGTAGAGGTAAAAAAGAGCTCTCTCCTTTCTTTCTCTGACAAGAGTAAAGGAAGAAAAGGATGAACCAAAAGAATAGTATCGGTCTTTTCATACCTCGTTTTTATAAATAAGAGGAATTCTGTTTTTATAAATAAGGGCAACTCTTTTCACAAAGAACTGCCCTTCTAATAATTAACTATGTGATTTTAACAATTATCTTATTCTTGAATAGCAGCGATACCCGGAAGAACTTTTCCTTCGATTGCTTCGAGCAATGCGCCACCACCAGTTGAAACATAAGATACACCGCTAGCCAAACCAAACTTGTTAACACAAGCTACAGAGTCGCCACCACCCACAAGTGAGAATGCGCCGTTCTTAGTTGCTTCAACGATTGCTTCACCTACTGCACGTGAGCCGTGAGTGAAGTTATCAAATTCGAATACGCCTGTAGGACCGTTCCAAAGAATAGTCTTAGATTCTTTGATAACGTTAGCGAAGATTTCTTCAGTCTTAGGACCGATATCAAGACCTTCCCATCCGTCAGGAATTTCGTCAACAGCACAGAATTTAGTATTTGCATCGTTAGAGAATGCGTCAGCAATCTTAGCGTCAACAGCCAATACCAGGTTTACACCTTTTTCTTTTGCTTTTTTCATCAAATCCAAAGCCAGGTCAAGTTTGTCGTCCTCACAGATAGAGATACCGATTTTACCACCCATTGCTTTAGTAAATGTATAAGTCATACCACCGGCGATAATCAGGTTGTCCACCTTGCTCAACAGGTTTTCGATGATTTCGATTTTAGAAGAAACTTTAGAACCGCCCATAATAGCAGTGAACGGACGTTTGATATCGTTCAATACTTTATCAACAGCTTTCACTTCTTTTTCCATCAAGTAACCGAACATCTTGTTGTTTACATCGAAATATTTAGCGATCAATGCTGTAGAAGCGTGTGCACGGTGAGCAGTACCGAATGCGTCGTTTACATAGCAGTCAGCGTAAGAAGCCAATTTCTTGGTAAATTCTTTCTGGCTTTCTTTTACTGCTTTCTTAGCAGCAGCTTTTTCTTCGTCAGTTGCATCTTCAGCCAAACCTCTTGGTTTGCCTTCTTCTTCAGCATAGAAGCGAAGATTTTCGAGCAACAGCACTTCTCCCGGTTGCAGAGCAGCAGCTTTTACAGCAGCTTCTTCGCCCATGCAGTCGTTAGCGAACTGAACCTCAACGCCCAGCAATTCAGACAGATGCTTGATGATATGTTTCAAAGAGAATTTATCGGCAACGCCTTTCGGACGGCCCAGGTGAGAGCCAATGATGATGCTTCCGCCGTCTGCCAGAATCTTCTTCAAAGTAGGAAGAGCTGCACGCATACGAGTGTCATCTGTAATGTTGAAGTTTTCGTCCAGGGGTACATTGAAGTCCACGCGAACAAATGCCTTTTTACCGGCAAAATTGAATTTGTCAATTGTCTGCATAATACTCTATTTTTATTTAAAAGTGTTTTTAAAATTCTTCTTTTAGAACGACCGCAAAGTTACTATTTATTTCGGTTCCTTGCTATTAAATCGTTATTTATTCTTGGCTTTTGGTTCCTCTTTTGTAACTTTATAGGTGTTACAGAAATATTTGCACATCATTTGCAAACCACAGGTGTCACATTTGGGAGTACGTGCCTGACAAACGTAACGGCCGTGCAGGATGAGCCAGTGATGGGCAATCGGTATGAGCTTTTCCGGAATATTCTTCACCAGTTCTTTTTCCACGCTGAACGGGGTGGTGCAACTGTCCGGCACCAGTCCGATACGGTGGCTGACACGGAACACGTGTGTATCTACCGCCATAGCTGCTTTTTTGAATACAACCGACTGGATCACATTGGCAGTCTTTCTTCCTACACCGGGCAACTTTATCAGATCTTCCAGATTATCCGGCACCTCGCTATTGAAGTCATTCACCAGCATCTTTGCCATACCGACCAGATGTTTGGCTTTGTTGTTGGGATAAGACACGCTTCGTATATATTCGAAAATTACTTCCGGGGTAGTGGCAGCCAATGCTTCCGGAGTCGGAAAATCTTTATACAAAGGGGGAGTGATGATATTCACTCGTTTGTCCGTACATTGTGCAGAAAGAATAACAGCGATCAGCAACTCATACGGATTGTTGTAATGCAGTTCGGTTTCGGCTACAGGTATGTTGTCCTGAAACCAGGCGATTACTTTCTCATAACGTTCTTTCTTTCTCATCGTAGCTTGTTTTTATGGTAATGAGGCGTCACTTTTAGTCTGAAATAGAGAGCGGAAACTACCGTCAGGCAGGCTCCGAAAAGATAAGCCTTATCAAATGTACTTATTTCTGCGATATATCCTCCCGTCAGCATACCGATACCGATTCCTACATCCCAGGAAGTGAGGTAGGTGGAAGTCGCTGTTCCCCGCTGACTGTTGGGGGCGAGGTTGACAAACAGCGTGTTAAATGCCGGAAACATAATTCCAAACCCGACACCCATTAATAATGCAATGCCAAAAAAGAGCAAGGTACAGGCTGTATCATTCCATTGAATCACATATACACAAGTTGAAAGCAGGAAGAAACTGAAAACAACCAGGTATAATCCGGCAGCTATTACTTGCGTTATTTTTCCGCGATCCACCAGTTTTCCTGAAAAGATACGCGAAATGGCCATACCGACTGCCATAAAGGTGAAGAAGAACCCGGTTTGTGTGTTCAATCCTATTTGGCGGGCGTACATAGCAACATAGTTGGTCGTCATTCCGTAAGGGATGGAAAGCAGCAGCAGACTAAGTCCGGCAGGCAGTCCTTTCATCAGGATAAAGCGGTCGAGCGAGATCGGTTCCCGTTTCACAGGAGGCTTGTAGGGCGTTTTAACCAGACTTGCGCATAGAAAACCTAAAATACAGGAACCGAATGCATAGCAGAATATCGTAGCAAAAGAAACTCCCGCATCATGCAGAAACAGTCCGAACATCGGTCCGATGGACATGGCTGTATTGTTGGTAAGCCCGTAATAACCTAAGCCTTCCCCTCGCCGGGAAGAGGGCATAATGTCTATTACTACCGTGTTTCCGCCTACTGTGACCATTCCGAAAGAGACACCGTGAATGATTCGGAATATAATAAATAAGGTAAGGGAACCGGCAATTAAATATCCGCCGAACATCATCATAAAGATGAAGTAAGCAAACAGATAAAGAGGTTTTCGGGCAAACGTGTCGAGCAGATAACCGGAAAATGGACGGATACAGAGAGCTGCCACCGTGTAGCAGGAGAGGACAATGCCGATAGTGGAATTTCCAGCCTGGAAGAATTCGGATAAATAGAACGGCAAAACAGGAATCAGCAACCAGAAACCGAAGTATAGCAGGAAGTTGGCTGCCAAGATGAAACAATAACTGGGAGTAATGAGTCTATCCTTTGCCATAATGAATGATCGTTCAATCGACCGATTCGCATTGATTGGAAACCAACGCCGTTGGCCTGATTGGTCTGTTGATGAATATGCCAATGTCCCGATCACCGTCCGACGGTTTCATTGGGAACATTGGCATACTGGTAAATTTAGCACATTATTAATATGCCGCTTCGAATTCTTTTAGGAAGCGTGTATCGTTTTCAGAGAACATACGGAGGTCTTTCACCTGATATTTCAGGTTTGTGATACGCTCGATACCCATACCGAGGGCATAACCGCTGTATATTTTGCTGTCTATACCATTTGATTCAAGTACGTTCGGGTCTACCATACCGCAACCGAGGATTTCTACCCAGCCGGTGTGTTTACAGAACGGACATCCTTTACCGCCGCAGATATTACAGCTGATATCCATTTCCGCACTTGGTTCGGTAAACGGGAAGTAAGACGGACGCAGACGGATCTTTGTATCAGCACCGAACATTTCTTTGGCGAAGAGCAGCAATACCTGCTTCAAGTCGGTGAATGATACGTTTTTATCTACATACAGCGCTTCTACCTGATGGAAGAAACAGTGTGCGCGATAGCTGATAGCTTCGTTACGATATACACGTCCCGGACAGATGATGCGGATAGGAGGCTGTGAAGTTTCCATCACACGGGTCTGTACAGAAGAAGTATGTGTACGCAATACTACGTCCGGATGAGCTTCGATAAAGAAAGTGTCCTGCATATCGCGTGCCGGATGGTCTTCGGCAAAGTTCAGTGCCGAGAACACGTGCCAGTCATCTTCAATTTCCGGACCTTCGGCAATGCTGAATCCCAGACGGGCAAAGATATCAATGATTTCGTTCTTTACAATGGTGAGCGGGTGGCGTGTACCGAGTTCCACAGGATAAGCCGAACGCGTCAAATCCAGTCCGTCACAATCGTTGTCCTGACTTTCAAACATTTCTTTCAGCGCGTTGATTTTGTCCTGCGCTTTTGTTTTCAGTTCATTCAGTCTCATGCCGACTTCTTTTTTCTGTTCGGCAGCTACATTACGGAAATCTGCCATTAAGTCGTTAATGGCTCCCTTCTTACTTAGGTATTTGATGCGGAGAGCTTCGAGTTCTTCGGCATTGGAGGCGTGTAAGGCTTCCACCTCTTTCAGAAGTTGTTCAATCTTAGCTATCATATTTTTGATGTATTGTTATTCAGTTTCTTAGTAAAAACCGTGCAAAGATATAATTTTATCACGAACCATCGAAATAATTTGTATCTTTGTTGCCGATATGTACCGAAAATCCGGCAACTTATGAAAAAGATTGTTTTCTGTCTTCTGCTTTTAACCTTTTCTTTTCGCCTTGCGGCCCAGATTGACTATTTGGAGCCGGTGAAACCTTTTTCCACTTATACAGGCGAGTTAGGCGAATATTATCGTAGTGTGTTTTCTTTACTTAATACGGGCTTCCAGAAACAACCTTATGCGCGTTTTGCAGCTATCCCTTCCTTTTCGCCGGAGTATGCAATGTCGGTAGAGAAGAGGAACGGGCGTTATACTCTGGTCTCGAACACATTATCGCGTACTTATTGGCAGGCAGAGAAGGGGACGGTGACGGTGGATACTAAATCGGTTGTCATTAGTGCTTCCCTATATCAGTCTTTAGGGGCTATCTTTCGTTTGGTGACAGAGCAGGTACAGGATTTGGACGGTTCTACGGCTGGTTTGGATGGAATTGTTTATTTTTTCTCTTCTACGGATGCTAAAGGTAAAGAGCAGATGGGACGTAAATGGTCGCCGGAAAAAGGAACGTTGATGGAACGTCTTGTATTGGTTTGTCAGTCGGCATATATGTTATCCCGAGGGGAAAATATTTCTGAACAGACGTTGGCAGTGGAGGCTGCTGCTTTATTAAAAGCATTGCAACAGCGCACCAAGGAAGAGCCGGATGCTTATAAGCGGCCGATGTATATCGGAATTTATCCGGTGGGTCCCCGTTCAAAGACACTTTCCGGAAGACAGGTGGAGGAACCTGCTCATTTCTCTGCGATGACTCCGGAAGAATATATTGCCAGTGAAATGGTTTATCCGTCAGGGCTTTTGGAGAAGAATGTTTCGGGTTATGCTTTGTGTGAGTTTACTATTGATAAAGAAGGGGTTATCCTTCGTCCTCATATTCTACGTTCCACTCATCCGGAATTTGCAGAGGAGGCTCTCCGCATTGTCAAAGGAATGCCGAAATGGTCACCTGCATTGGTGGGAGGAAAGCCGGCGGATAGTAATTACACTCTTTATGTTCCTTTCCGTCCGCAACTCTATCGGAATAAATAAGCAACTTTGCATCTAAAGTCCGATTAATAAAAAAGAAATATTGCATTTATAAGTTGAACTTATACTCTCTCCAATAAATAAAAAAAATAAATTTGCTGTCATCTGTCACAGATTGTAACTTAACTGTTTGATTATGAAAAGTTAATGGCGTGACAGCAGCATGGTGACAGCACTGTGACGGCAATAATGCTGTCACTGCAAAGCTAAGAAGAGATGAACGCACTGCAAAGACGGTATGGTAGAGATGCATACCCAAATCAAGTAAAAATCACAGATGAAGTTTCATTGCCTGAATAGTATTAACCACAGGCAGATAAGCTATTTTATTTATTACCCCTGTACTTACGGGGCGGGACCTGCCTTGTAACCGATAGTTTCAAGCCTTGAAACTATTGGTTTTGCGGTTCGAAACTACAGTTTCATCGCCTTGAAACTTTAGTTTCTCTTGTTTGGAACTATTAGTTTCTTACTGATGAAACTATAGTTTCACACTGATGGAACTTTAGTTTCTCACCGATGAAACTATTCTCCCGTGTAGTTGTTTACTTATTTGTCTTATATAAAATTCTATTGTAACTGTAAGCACTCATTGTATGGCTCTTGTTTATCCTATCAGTCATTTTTACCTTTG
>NZ_DAWCXD010000003.1:0-167805 GCF_052357945.1 Bacteroides sp.
CTTCTTGTAAAACCACCAATAACCACTCGACCTTGAGTAAGCGACCCCCCTCCAGCACGTTGCAAGTCTTCAGCAATTAATGCACCTGCACCAAAACCTACACTTTCTCCATTGCCGGTAAAGATGGCAGATACATATTCCGTACCGATACCTCCGACATTAGAACTACCCAGATAAACCTGACGCCACTTCATCATCGCCTTCTCAAGGATTGTAGCCCAAGTAACTTCCTTATTTCTACCGCCTAATGCACCTAAATCACCACTGTTACCGATAAAATAATCTCCACCTACACCCACAGGAATTTGCTTTCCTGTCGGATCATACATAGTAACCGTGTATGTTTTATCCTTATTATCCTTAATAATGTGCTTAATGAAGCGAGGATAGAGATAAGCCATCGAAGCAAATACTGCACATGCGCAACAGTCACCTACCCAACGTTGATTTACATCAGATAAAGCGGGACTTCCATTCGGATAGAGCGATACTACATTGAATGTATTCCAAGCCATCTTCGTCCCGTTGTCTCCAAATGGTTCCGGCTCTTCCGCAGGATCAGCAAGCCATTTCAAGTCTGCTGCCGTAGCCTCCAAATCATTTTCATGTTGTTTACCCATTGGAGTGATAGCACTAAATGAACTGGATCCTTTGCTGGAAATCAAGTCGTTGATATTTTCTGTATATGAACGCATAGCCACCAATTTCCATTCGGCTATTTGCGTGGCAGTACCACCATTGTTTGCTTCAACAGAAAGTTGGTAATAACGATAGGCAGTTGCATTATCTACCTCATAGTTTTTTTCTTCTTTTCTCGCTGCAAAAATTTGGTTAGTCTGTACATCTAATTTCGTCCACGTCGCATTGTCATTCGATCCGTAAAGAGTCCATGTTTTCGGATCCATTTCAGGGGTGTCGGCAGCAGATGTCAGGGAATATGCAGTCACGGCCTTGCTACTGTTTCCGTTCCAAGTGATATGGAAACTGCTGTGATAAGTGACATACTTCGTATCAGCATTATCATCTACCAGGCTCTTAATCTCCGAACCGGCAGGAGCATCCGCATATTCGGCAATAATTGTACCACTAGATGGCATATTCGTATTTCCCGAACCAAGCACATAAGAAGCCGGGGCACTTCCGTTCGGATCTTCTCCTCCATTGCCTCCTTCATCGTCGTCAGATGAACAGCCTGCAAAATAAACAGGAATAAATAAGACAAAGAGAAAAAAGAATCTCTTCACTAGGTTCGTATCGTTAAATCTTATTTGAGGTATCTTCATTGTTTTCTTCTCATTAAATTCTAAAATTATTCATGGATTGGCTAACGGAGTATATTACTCCGTTGTCCATCCTAGATTTTGTACCATTTTCGGATTACGACGCACGTCTTCGTCCGGAATCGGGAAGAGGTAATGTTTAGGTAAGAACGTACGTGTTTCCACCACTACTTTCTCGAAGAATGCAGGAGCATCTGAACGGAATGCCATACCATGAATTGCTCCACCTTCTCCTCCTCTGTGATAATTAGGATAAATCCAGTCATCACCTACAGCCATATTGGCGACTTTCCAACGACGTACATCAAAGAAATGATTCCATTCAAACATCAGCTCAATCAAACGTTCACGACGGATACGTTTATCCACTTCATCACGTGTGTCTTCATAAGGAATACATGCAAATCCATTATCATCTGTCGTACCTGCCACACCATACCCCGGGATACCGGCACGAGCACGTATCTTATTCACATATTTAATGGCTTCACCACGTTGGTCACATGCACTCAATGTTTCAGCATATCCCAAATACATATCGGCCAAACGAAGTAAAGTAGCACAATGTCTGTTAGCTCCATTACGTCCTTCTTTCGGTGCCATTTTACGCATACCATAACCTGTATAAGGAGCATCCCAGTTAGCATTTGCATAACCAGAATTACCGTTAAAAGTTAGCTCCGTTGTCACCTCTCCACGTGGAGTATCTGTCTTCAACCAAGTAGAACCGTTAAACGTGATATTTGCATAGAAACGCGACTCACGATCAGCCCATTGTTTTAATGTTTTATTTGAATTGGCTTTGAAATAAGTTCTGGAATTAACTACAGCATCTTTGTAATCCGTAGACCAACCCAGATATCCACTGGAGGGCACACCTTCATACTCTTCATAGTTCTGGTCCTCCACAATTCTACGACCATCTTTCATAAAGTACAAGTCCACCATCTCTTGAGGTACACCAAATCCCAAACCACCTCTCAAAGCACCATTGTTATCATCATAGCCCTTATGGTAAGGTGTAGTTTCGTAAGCACGATAATCATGGTCGGCCAACCGTATAAAGATCTGTTCCTTATTCTCAGCACCATAAAGTACCCCCGATGTTGCCTTTCTATAAGATTCATAGAAATCTGTCTTTCCATCTGATGTTTTTTCCGTATACAAAGAGAAAGTATTTCCATATTCATCAAAAAATGCCTTATAAGCGTCACGTGCCGTCTCCCACTTCACCTTTTCCTGTGATTTATCTTGCGGGAAAAGTTGTTTGCCACTTTCCGGGTTAACTATACCGGCATAGTCTGTATTGCAATTAAACAATGGACTCGCTGCATACAATAACATTTTTGCCTTAAAAGCTTTACAAGTAGCTCTGTCTATACGTCCCAAATTAGAACCATCATATCTGTCAGGAAGATCATTTGCCGCATCATCAAATTCCTTTACCATGAAATCCACACACTCGTCTACCGAGTTACGTTCCTTCAATAGTTCACTCGTTGAAATATCCAATGGTATAGGCTCTTCTCCCAAAATCACAAACGGACCATAAGAGCGGAAAATCATGAAATAATAGAAAGCACGCAACGCTCTGGCTTGCGCCTTCCATTGTTTGCGTTGTGCAGCCGAAGCTTCCAGACAACGATCTACGTTCATTATAAACGTACTGGCGCGAGAAATACCTTTGTAGTACTCGATGTACCAGAAGTTAATCCATGAAGAACCTGCATAAGTAGCTCCTGAAGCCCACTCGCTACCATTGTTTCCGTCCCATGAAAGTTTACATTCTAACGAACCGGTCGTCCAAATTCCTGACATGGTATTTTTTGCATTACGTTCAAGCGTTTCATCGGGCACATAATTATACACATTGTTCAAAAACTGTTCCGTTTTCGAGCGATTGGTAAACGTATCCTCCAAATCATATTGTTGACCGGGGATTGCATCAAAAAAGTCATTGCACGAACTAAGTCCGACTGCCAAAGACAGTGCCAAAGTTCCTATCTTAAATATATTTTTCATATCCTTGCTAACTAATTATTATTTAAAAACTCACATTCACACCCACTGAATATGTGCGTACATTCGGATAAGATGTACCATTATTGGTATTCAATTCCGGATCCCACATCTTAAACTTAGAGAATGTCAGCAAATTAGTTCCCATCAAATAAATACGCGCACTCTTCAAGAATGACCTGTTAATCAATTTCTTTGGAAGTTGGTAAGCGATTGTCAACTGTTTCAGACGCAGAAAGCTGACATCTTTCTGCCACCATGTACTAGTTTTCATATTATTCTGATTAGCATTGTTTCCATGATGCAGACGCGGATAAAATACATCTTGATTGGTCGGATCGTCAGCAGACCATCTGTCGGTAATGTTTGCAAACAAGTTGGTAATGCCCGAACCATCGTTAAAAGGATAAATGGCATTGCCGCTCAAACAACGATCCACCTTGGCGTTTCCGGCAAAGAGTGCACCAATAGAGAAATCACCCAGTTGTAAGTCTGCACCAAAGCCATAATAAATCTTAGGCACATCCCCTTGGCCTATCAAACATTGGTCGTAATCGTCAATCACTCCATCACCGTTTAAATCTTTATATTTAATATCACCCACTTTCGAAATCTGTCCCGGATGTCCTTCGCCAAACTGCTTGGCATGATCCATAATTTCTTCTTCGCTGGTAAACAATCCTTCAGCAATCCACCCCCAACGTCCATTTACGTTCGTTCCTCTCTTTTCCATCCATGGATACTGTACGCGAGGATCGTCGTTCTCAATGATTTTATCTTCATTCCATGAGAAATTTCCGCGAACAGTCAAGAAACATTGTTTGCCGAGTTGTTGGGTATATTCTAATGTAGCTTCAAATCCTTTATTGTCTACTACACCCAGATTGGCATAAGGCATTTCTACAAATCCTGAATAATCAGGAATAACACGCCGGGTAATAAAGATGTCCTTACGATGTTCTTTAAAGACATCAAATGTCAATGAAAGATTGTCTTTGAAGAATTTTAAATCAACACCCAAATCTTGTTTACGGGAAGTAGACCAACCTACATTGGCTCCATATTTACTGAATCCCCAACCACCAACACTATTATTCTGATCGCCAAAACGATAACCATCTACACTAGCCATCTGATCGAGGTACATAAAACGACGTCCTGTTACAGCATCCGTACCAACCAAACCATCCGTATAGCGTACCTTAAAGTAAGAAACAACATCTTGCAAAGGTGTCCACCAAGATTCGTTAGAGACAGCCCAACCAATACCGAATGCGGGGAAGAAACCGAAACGTTTATCGGGACTGAAATTCTCGGAACCATTGTATCCGGCATTTGCTTCGAAGAAGTAGCGGTCATTCCAGGAATAAGTGACACGGGCAGCCAAACCTTGTTGTTTATAAGGTAAAGAGCCTACCAAATTATCGGAACTTGAACGATAAATTTTCTGATTATATAGCAAGAGTCCGCCTATACGATGCAAACCAAAAGAACGGTCATAATTTAAAGAAGCCTCAAAATAGGTACTTCTGGAATCAGATGCACTTTGGTCGAAGGCCAAATCTTTATGCCCCGTATATGTCAACGCATAACGATAGTCACCGTTTTCATCAAACACATCGTCATTCCATAAACCGTTTTCATCTTTGGTTCCGGCAAAGTTATATGTATCTTCACGTTTGTTATACTTCAGGTCGCGACTGTTATGCACGTCGAAAGCCAACATTGCAGAAACAGTAAATCCTTTGCTCCATTTCCAGAAGCCAAGATCTTGTGTCAAACGAATGTTAGAGTTCAACTGGTTTCTTGATTCATTCTTATAACCGCGACGAGTCAAATCAGCATACGGATTACGAAGATCACCATTGGTAGAGATACCCGGTACGGAACCATCAGGCATCATCAACGGCAAATACACCGGATTGATTTCCATAGCTGACGCAAACAAGTCACTGGTAGACTGTTGAGGATAGTTACCCATTGAAAGAAAGCCGTTGAAGCCCAAATCGATAGTAGTTGTTTCCGTCGGCTTCAAGTTCAAATTAGCCGTATAATTGTAGCGGTCGTAACGTATATTAGCATCGTAATTTTCCATTTCGGCAGTACGTGTCAGACCTTTTTCATTATAATAGCTTAATGAAACGTAGTATGTGGCATTAGGCACACCACCACGTACACTGACATTTACACGGCGATTGTGTCCCCAGTCATTAAACAATTCGTCCATCCAATTCACATTTGGATATAGATAAGGATTGAACATTAACGGGTTGTCATTCGGTAGTAAGCCGTGAGCTTTCTTTGTTGCCTCAATATATTGTGGAGAATATAGCATGCTACCTTTAGTATCCATATAAGCTTCGTTGGCAGCATCCATATAGGTAAAAGCATCCGCCATTTCCGGTTTCTTGGTCAATGTCACAAAGCCTTCATAGTAGTCGACAGAAAACTGCGGCTTACCTACTTTTCCTGGTTTAGTCTTAATCAAAATCACACCATTAGCACCGCGCACTCCATACACAGCTGTAGCGGAAGCATCTTTTAATACTGTGAATGATTCGATGTCTTCAGGATCGATATTGTTAAAACTACGCTCCACACCATCCACCAATACCAGCGGTTTAGAGTTCTGTCCGGCCAGTGTAGAAATACCGCGAATCCAGAGATCCGAATCATCGTGTCCCGGCTCTCCTGTACGTTGTACAGCCACTACACCCGGCAAACGACCGGCAATGGCAGAAGATAAATTGGCGGTCGGCATCTTTATGTCCTCTATCTTCATCGAAGACTGCGCTCCAACTACTGATACCTTACGCTGATGTCCATAAGCCACCACTACTACCTCATCTAAAGAAGACACATCTTCTACTAAAATTACATCAAGCACTTTCTGCTTAGCAACCCTTACTTCCTGAGGCTTATATCCTATATAAGAAACCACCAAAATAGGATTTTTAGAAGATAACTTGAGATTATACTGCCCATTAGTATCAGTAATAGTGCCATTGGTAGTACCTTTTTCCTGAACACTCACTCCTATGAGCAACTCTCCTTTTTCGTCAGAGACACGTCCTGTAACCGAAGTGCCCTGTGCACACATCGTTGTACTAAACGCTATTAAGATTGCCAATAGCCACAACGATTTCGTGTGATGTTTTTCCATTCCAAACAAATTCATGTTACTTGTTTTTTTGATTAATAATAAGGTTATCAAACATGTTTAATTTCTTGTTAACGGAAGCAAATTAAACCCGTTTCCGGTTATTATTAATCCTCTGTAGTGACAAAAAACAGGCAAAAATCAGTTGGCAGACAAGGACACAACAAGTGCAATGAGAGCACATTATATAGCACTAGAAATCAATAAGTTTTCGCATAAACAGTACAACGAGAGCACAACACAAAGCACAAGTAAGAATTATATATTTTTCCGCTGTTCACGGTAATCCTTTGGTGTCATACCGTATTTCCGGGCAAACTCTTTATAAAAATAAGAACGGCTGGCAATTCCCACATCAGCAATTACGTCTTGAATAGAAATATCTTCCTCTCTCAAAAGACGTGCTGCTTTCTCCATTCGATAGTTTTTAATCAAATCGCCGGGAGCAATGGGAGAAATTTCTTTAAATTTTCGATAGAACTGGCGTGGACTCATTGCCATGCGATCAGCTATTAATGTCGATCCCAGTTCTTCCTCTTCAAGATTATGCTCAATCACTTGCAACAATTTACGAACAAAATCCACCTGCTCTGTTGTGGTACAAACGATTTGTCCCGCCAGTTCACCCAGATCTTCCAAATAAATCTGTTTGGCTTCTCGCTTACCATAGATAGCTTTATGAATATCTTCTTTCAAGAATAGAATATCATAGGGCAGCACAATATAGGAATCAGACCATTTAATCAGTTCACGTTGAATAACTGAACTCGCCTTCCATGTCAACAAAGGAATAAAGGCAGTCTTCGATAATACAGAACGATTTTTACCCACATATTCCATAAATGTGCTCTCCTCTTTGGTATACATAGCCATATCGACTAAAAAAACTGCAGGAGTCAAATTGCGAATTTCATCAAATGCGACCTGTACACTTTTCACCGAACGTATCGAATATTCTTCAGAAAGCAATCCCGTTATTAGCCAGACCATCTCTTCACGATCTTCCAATAGAAGAATGGTCTTTTTCTCATTCGACTGGCCTTCAATTAATATAGCAGGTTCAAAAGTAAACATCAGGCGATGTCTGCCATCTTCAGATTCCACATATTGGATAGCGGTATGAAGTTGCTCTAAGGCTGATTGCACAAAGCAAAGTATTAATTGAACACCAAAAGACTCGTCGACATCTTTTTTATCACATACAAGGCAGGAAGCTCCGGTCAGTTGATCCCGTAACTTTTTGAGCATATCCTCCTCACCGGACATTACCAACAACATCTTGTTATCTTCTTCTTGTGCACTTACCACAACTTCGGAAGAGGTTCTTTGACAAACAAACTGGTAACAATAATAAAGGATGCAACGCAAAGCATTTTTATAAACAGGGAAGGTAAAGCTTTCAGGAATAGAGGATAGTACCGGAGTAGTATTTACACCTTCTGCTTCCAGTGCACGAAGTACTTCTACAGACAACTCTTGCATACACATACGAGCAGACAAAACAAAAGTGATAGGATAAAAATGCTTCAGTTTTTCAGAATAGAGAGTCTCCGGACGGAAAAGAGCATTCATCGCAGTCTCACGTATTAATTCTACCTGTTCACAACGTTGATTATAAGAAACATTTTCTGCACGCAACTGATCGCAAGCATGATAAATGAGAGTGAAGCGATCTAATAAATCACGATTATAACTACCACTTTCCGATACCTCTTTATTACTTTCTGTAGTAAGTAGCCGTTTTAGTATTTGCTCGTGAAGAATATACTTGCGAAGTAAATGAAGCAAATAAATCACAAAGAGCAGCCCTAACAAAATATAAAAGACATAAGCCCACATCGACTGATACCAGGGTGGAAGAATATGTATAGGAATGGAAAAGAATTTATATTCCGTATCGAACACATCTTTTTTATAGCGAACTTTAAAAATGTAATCCCCTGAAGGTACGCCGGTATAGGATGCCTCATTGAGACTACTAAACGAAGTCCACTGTTTATCATACCCTTCCAGAATAAAAGAATACTCTACCTCTTCTCCGGTCAAATAATCAGGGACGGCAAAAGAAAGAGAGAAAGAGACTACTGCCCCTTCCAGTTGCAAGCTTTTTTCATCGGCTGCATAATAATCACCTAAATTTACTGCCGTCCGTCCAATCCATAATCGACGTAGCAGAATATCCGGATTGAATTCCGGAGCAGCTGCCACCTTACGGTCCAAATACAACAATCCATCAACTCCTCCAAAGAAAAGACTACCCGTATAGGGACATTGGTAATAAGCATCATCACTGAACTCCCCTATCTGTACACCGGCACTGTAATAATAATCATGTGACGAGCCATTTTGAGGATTATATTTGATAAGCCCACGATTGGTTCCTAACCACAGAAAACCATTACCATCCTCCAGTACACCGTGTATCATATCATTAAGCAGCCCTTGTTCCCTACCGATATAAGCTGCTTCTATCTTCTTCTCATGAAAGGTGAGGCAGACTAAACCGGAAGTAGTTCCTACATACATTTTACCGTCTTGGGTACGATACAAGCTCAATATATCATCCACTGACTTGCGGAGCATCTCTTTCAGAGAAATAACCTGATATTCTTCCGTTCGCTTATCAAAACGCACAAGTCCTTTTTCACGGCTTCCCAACCATAAGACAGAATCACCTTCCGCCAACATAGGATAAAACATCGTGATTTCCTGTTGTTCATGAAAAAAACGATATCGTTTCTGTCGATGAATACTAATCTGCCCTGCTTTTTTCTCAAGCACCATCTTATAGAAACCGACTCCTGCAGTTACAGCATATAATACACTATCACTTTCTTCATAAATATCATGTATTTCAATAGCAGGTTGGTCACCGGAAGAATATTCCACCGGATGCACAGCATCATCCCTGAACGAATAATAGAACAAACCGGGATCTCCCGCCCCAATCCAGAAACCATCCATATAACGACTCTGAACCAGCTTATAGGCATGAAACTCTTGATTCCATTTTATATATGATGATACCACCTGCTTTTTGCCAGGGGAATAAACCGTAGCTTCCAGAGAGGTGTTTCCCGTTGCCTGATGGTAATCAGGTATATGCAAAAGTCCATCTCCTTTTGTTCCGAACCATAGTCCTCCGTATTTATCAGTCATTACCGAACGTACCTGCCTGCTCAAATTGGTCGACATACGGTTGAGCATCAAATTCGTAGCTATCGAATATTTCTTAGCATACATCACCGCCCCTTGTCCGTCCGACGCAATCCAAAGTAGCCCTTGGCGCGGTTCCCGGTAAATCCCATAGATACGGATATTACGATTAACCACTTCTTCTTCATATTTCTTGGAGGTACGCAACCGAATCAGTCCATTGGCACGAAATCCAATAACAATATCTTCATAAAAGGGAACGATTCCCTTTATCACCCCATATTTTTGTACTAGCGATGAAAGGTTACGGATATAAATTTTAGACTTACGGGAGATATCATACATATACAAATCCTTGTCGCAATCTATAAAGCAAAAAATACCGTTCTGATAGAATATATCTTCAATGGCTTTCGAATGAAACTTGTTTGTTGAGACAGACAACTTAACTGATAGGCTATCCGCATCAAAAGCATTCAAAGAATAATTTTGAATCTGTCCTGTATGAAGAGGAAACAGCCAAAGAACTCCATCATCAGTCACAAATGCACGCTGTTCCATATTATCCATAGGTAGAGCTGAAGTCTGCGCCCGGATAAAACTTTGATGCTTCGTATTATAATAGTAAATCCCATCACCGGCAAGAATCCATGTATTTCCCTGATTATTGGAATGGACATAATAATCACCTGAAAAATCGTAGTTACCTACCACCTGTCTTGTCTTTTGTGAAAAGCGGTTTACTCCTAAATGAGTAGAAATCCATAAACAGCTGCTATCAGCCTGCGAAATAGAATGGATTACGTTGTTACTTAACGTTTTGCTTTCAGAAAAATCAGAACGAAACACCTCCATCGTCTTTCCATCCCAACAGTTCACCCCATCATACGTGCCAAACCACATCAGTCCTACATTATCTTGAAAAAGACAAAGTACTGCACTATTGGATAGCCCCTGCTGATAGTCTACTTTCGAGAAGAAATAAGTATCATTATCAGCTACAGCAGCCAATGAACTCATCATTATAAATAATGCAATCAGCTTTATTTTCATGTCGTACGTTTATCAATAAGCTGTTCAAAACCTGTTAGGTCTCTTGCTGATACTGTTACGGACATTAGCAACATTACTAGTAATACTTGTACTGTTTGCATGCTCTTTGATTTGTTAGTTCCTTCCTAGTCTCAACAGAAGTGTATATACAAAAGAAGCGTGAGACCGCTAAACTTATATCCAAGTGCAGGTTCTGGACTACCTCTGTGTTGAATATAAGCAAAAACAGCTCACGCCCTTGACTGTATATCAGCACCTAAGTGCAGCATACAAACCAAAGGGAGAACGTTTTGTTTATTTCCTCAACACAGCTCGAATTGTCCAGATTCGCACTTGAGAAAAAGCACTAAACGCTTCCTTATAATAAAAACGTCCTAAAGGACAGTACAAATATACTACAATTTTTCTTTAATTGTGCTTTTCATATATCAAATCTACATATCCAAGCCGTTTGTTTATCATTGATATAAGACCTATAAAGCTTTGTATATCAATCGATATTCTTGTGTCATATCTATTCTAACGAAGCAGAGAAGTAAGCTATATTGATTACTTCTTCTCAATACTGCTTACTTCTCATGCAATCTATTAATAGAAAAGTTGCTCTTAATTAAGTCCAAACTTTCTTTTTATTAACAGTAAAGTTGCTTTTCATCCCTTCCAATCTATAAATGCAACCTTCATTTATAAAAACAAAGGTTCCGTTTTTAAAAACAAAGCTTGCATTTATAAAAATGAAGCTTGCATTTTAAGTTTGTAAATAATAAAAGAGAAGTTTACTATTGGACAAAAGGAAGTTTAGACTTAATCTAAAGAAACTTTATTGTTAATACTCAAGGAGAAAAATAACTATTATTCAGTTGGATATCATCCTAATAAAAAAGTCTCGTATATCATGTGAGACAGCTCATTCAGCTATCTTTATGATATACGAGACTCCAATGTTATAAACAAGATCCTATTCTACAGGATATTATTTTGCTAATTCATTAATTAC
This sequence comes from Bacteroides sp., assembly GCF_052357945.1. Taxonomy (GTDB): domain Bacteria; phylum Bacteroidota; class Bacteroidia; order Bacteroidales; family Bacteroidaceae; genus Bacteroides. The sequence continues at coordinate 11,666 of NZ_DAWCXD010000003.1, forward strand.
ATCCATAATTTTCTGACCGATTTCTTCGGCAGCTTCCATGGTAGACGCTTCGCTATATACGCGGATGATCGGTTCTGTATTACTTTTACGCAAATGTACCCATTTGTCGGCAAAGTCAATCTTCACACCGTCGATATCGTTGATTTCTTCATTCTTATAGATTTCCTTTACTTTTGCAAGAATAGCATCTACATCGATTTCCGGAGTCAGGTCGACACGGTTCTTAGCTATGAAGTAAGGAGGATAAGTGGCACGAAGCTCGCTAACTTTCTTTCCTTCATGAGCCAGATGGCTAAGGAATAAAGCAATACCTACCAATGCATCACGGCCATAGTGGCTGGCAGGATAGATCACTCCACCATTTCCTTCACCACCGATAACGGCATTGGTTGCTTTCATCTTCGTTACAACGTTTACTTCGCCTACTGCAGAAGCACTGTATTCCATACCATATTTACGGGTTACGTCACGCAGGGCACGGGTAGAGCTCAAATTGGAAACTGTATTACCCGGAGTATGTTTCAGTACATAGTCAGCCACAGTAACCAGTGTATATTCCTCACCGTACATTACACCATTTTCGCAAATCATTGCCAAACGGTCAACGTCCGGATCTACAACGAATGCTACATCCGCTTTACCCCCTTTCATCAGGTTCATGATGTCACCGAGGTTCTTTTCAAGCGGTTCAGGGTTGTGTTGGAAGTTTCCGGTAGGTTCACAGTAGAGTTTTTCTACATGTTTCACACCCAAACGTTCAAGAAGTTCAGGGAGAATGATACCGCCTACAGAGTTCACACAGTCAATCGCTACACGGAAATTGGCTTTCTTGATAGCTTCTACATCTACCAGGTCGAGAGCCAATACACTGTCGATATGTTTCTGATTATAAGTCAGGTCTTTGCGGTAAGATCCCAGATGGTCGACATCGGCATAGTCAAATTCTTCAGCTTCAGCAATACGAAGTACTTCGTTACCTTCGGCTGCATTCAGAAATTCACCATGTTCATTCAGCAATTTCAGTGCATTCCACTGTTTCGGGTTATGAGAAGCTGTCAGGATAATACCGCCACAGGCGCCTTCCATTGTTACAGCAAGTTCTGTGGTCGGGGTAGAAGCAAGATCAATGTCTACTACATCCCAGCCCATTCCCATCAATGTGCCGACTACTACGTTTTTTACCATTTCACCGGAAATGCGGGCATCACGTCCCACAACAATCTTATTACTCTTTGCCTTGCAGGTTCTACGAATCAAAGTAGCATAAGCCGAGGTAAATTTTACAATGTCAAGCGGGTTTAGTCCTTCTCCCGCTCCTCCGCCGATAGTTCCGCGGATTCCAGAGATAGATTTGATTAGAGTCATAGGTTCTTTACTTAAAGATTTGATTTATTTAATGTTAGTGGTCTAGCTTTTTGCTTTCTCAAACTTCCGGATATCATAGAAATAAGGATTGACATATTGTTGTGCAGTTGTATGTCCCATCTTAGAAGGTACAATCAGGCGTACATGTGCATTATTACGCAAATAAGGTAAGGCAATCAGCCATCCAGATGGAATTGCAGTTCCATAACCATTAGCAACTGTCCACAAATAGTCATAATCAAAATCACCAGATAAAACGATTCCATAAACAGTAGATGTGTTTTGCACATAACGGAATGTTAATGGAGACTTATAATATTCAGAGATATCCATCCATTTTTCCAAAGGAACATTGAAACATGTAGTATCTCCTGTCATCATATCCTGTTCTACATAGCGGGTGCAAATGACATTATTGTTAGCAAAAGTATCTACCTCATTAATAACTTCAACTCCATCCTTATCCTCTTTTCCTCCCCGATCTACGATCTGCATATATACGCCATTGGAGAAAGCAACGTATTCGTCATATCCATTCCCCGCTTCTTTAGAAGCTGTAATAGTATCCCGTTCAAACTCTTCCAGTGAAATGACACGGATATCATTATCTTTGATGAACTTATTCACCGCATTTTTCTCGTCTTCCAGCATTTCTGCATAAGTCTTCGAATTGTCGCATGCCTGGAACAGACTTCCGGCGGTTAACAAAGAGAGAAATAAAAATACAAGTTTCTTCATTATCTGTTATTTAGCTATATTCCGCACAAATGTATCTCAAAATCATTAAAAGTTGAAAGGGGGAAGTTGAAAGTTCGTATCTTTTAACCTTTCCATATTCACTTTTAACCTTCCATCTTTAGCTTTTCGCTGTTAGTAAAGGTTTATATTTCTCAAGCGCTTTCTCAAAGACCGCTTTTGCCTCTTCCATCGTTCCGAAAAATTCACCGCCCGAAGCATTCAAGTGGCCTCCTCCATGGAAGAATTCGGCAGCTAACTGATTGCATGGGAATGTTCCTACTGAACGAAGGGATATTTTAATCATCGGTTTCTCGGTATCTTCCCTCAAGAAGCAAGAGAAACAGACATTTTTAATGGAAAGGGGAATATTAACAAAGCCTTCGCTATCGCCTTTTATATAGTTAAATTTGCTTTGCTCTGCTTTTGTCAGGGTGATTAGAGCTGAATTAGATTCCGAATACACAGTCATGTTCGATAATACATATCCCATCAAACGTAGACGGCTCTCCGAATAGGTGTTGTACACCTTACGATAAATATCATCTTTATCGATTCCTTTAGAAAGGAGTTCGCTAATGATAAAATAAATCTCCCGGTTGTTCGAGTTATAGGTGAACCCACCGGTATCTGTCATCATCCCTGTGTAGATACATTCTGCGCCTTCCTTAGAGATATCACTGAAATATCCCATACGGCAGATGAGACGGAATATCAGTTCGGAAGTAGAGGATATTTTAGGATAGGACATTACTATCTTACAGAAATCTTCGGGATACAAATGATGATCGATCATTATTTTACGTGCCGGAGAAGCGGCCACAGCATCTGCCATATCGTCGATACGCTTCAGTGCATTGAAATCGAGGCAACAGATGACATCTGCTTCGGCGATCAATTTATCTGCAAAGTCTTTGTAACGGTCATACAACAGGATATCCTTACTGCCCGGCATCCACCGCAGAAAATCGGGAAAAGCATTCGGCACAATTACGTTTACTGTTTTCTCTTGTGAATCTAAAAAATGATATAATCCCAGTGAAGAACCGATAGCATCGCCGTCAGGAGAAACATGAGATACAATTACTATTTTGTCAGCTCGTTCAAACCATTTGGTGAAATGGTCTATTTTGGCTTGTTCAATTACTTTCGTCAACATACTCTTATACTTTATCAAGGTGCAAATGTACGATAAATCTTTGTACTTAGAGCAAAAAGCGGACAGAACCTTCGTCGGATAGCGAGATAAACCGCAGACCGGATTGCTTGCATTCGCTTTCAAGGAGGTGTCTGCGGTATTCCGAGAGAGATGCGTCCAATATGACGTAAGAGAAAGAAAAGATTCGGGTGAGCTCTTCCAGATGTCCGTCATACCCTTTGCATAAGTAAAGATACTGAATATATAACGGAGAAACAGTGGTTTTGTTCCGCCAATGGTTATCATTTATGACACAAATATGACAGCCATGATAGGATATAATCTGCTGCTGACGGTTAAGTTCCATATACCGGCAATCGGCAGTTATTTCTTTGGGAGGCAGAAGATGATGATGCTTCCAATAGTTAGCAGTCATGCGTTTCAGACGTTTTTCATTGGGGATAGTATCTACATAGTTTATCCAGGAACGTCCATCGCTCTCAATGCAATGTACTGCAGGACAACCGCGCACGTTATAAAAGACCAGGCTTGTCCGGGGACGATCTAGCCAATATAATGTTGCATGATAAGTCCCTAGTAATAAGATAGAAAAAAGACAAATCAATAAATTCCGGTATCGACGGTTCAGGAAATAATAGGTTAACAAAGAGCCAACGATATAGATACCCAATATTTCTGACTGATAAAGCCAGATTCCATCTATAGAAGCGTAAGGAAGCTGTTCCACCCATCGGACGAAGAAATTAAGTCCTTCCAATAGTTTCTTAACACCTTCGGCCACTACGATCTGAAGCCACGAAAGAGGAGTCAGAAGAAGCATAATGACAGCAGCATACAGGATAATCGTAATAAAAGGGATAACAACCAAGTTCGTCAATAGAAAATGTACAGAGAACCGGGAGAAATAAAACATGACAAGCGGAGCCGTTCCTATTTGTGCAGCAACAGACACACTTATCAGTCCCCAAATATATTTTCCTATTCTACCTTTCACCGTAATCAGGTGATAGATTGGCTTTTGAATCAATAGGATGGAAGCAACAGCAAGGAAAGAGAGCTGGAAACCAACATCAAACAACCATGCCGGATTGCAGAATAACATCAACCATGCAGCTGCCGCCAATGTATTTAAAGATAGCGGTTGGCGACCAACCATATCTGCCATTGCTAAAATCGAAAACATACTGACCGAGCGTACTACCGAAGGAGAAAGTCCTGTGAAAAAGGCAAAAGCCCATAATAGGATAAGAAGAAGAACAGAACGTATAACTCTACCTATATTTCCTCTTCGGGCAATAGGTTTCAGTATGAAAAAGAGCAATGTATATAAAAGCCCGATATGCAAACCGGATAGAGCTAGAATATGACTTGCACCGGCCACCGAATAACTCTCACGAACCGAATCACTTAATTCCGTTTTGTCTCCTATGGTCAGTGCTGAAAGTACAGCCAGTTCATCGCCGGAAAACCCTAGTTTCTGATAAAGTGAAATCATCTTTCTTCGGCAAGAGCTGGCTATAGTTTTGAGATCAAGGTTATTCATTCCGTCCTGTTTTGTCCATTTCCCGGATGCAACATATCCTGTTCCACTGATTCCTTTCCGCATCAGGAAGCGGGCATAATCAAATTCATCAAAGTTGCGATTGTTGAGAGGGGGAGAAATACGGGCAGAAATCAGCAGTTCATCTCCACTATTCAACCGGGTGACGGCCAAATCTTGCTGTAGATAAAGGATTGCAGCACGTTCTATCGGATATGTGCCGGTAGTATCACGCCGTTCCTTTAATAATGTCTGACAGAGGTAAGTATATTCTTTCGCTTGAGGTGCATCCGTTATTAAAACCCGATACACTGTTTCTTCTTCCGGAAAAGAGTAGACAGCGTGTTGTAATTGCCAAGTTATTCCAAGCCATCCTCCTATAAAACAAAGGATAGAGACTGCTAATCCAAAACACCATCGCAAAGAATGGCGTTTCAGGAAATAAAGAACAAACAATAAAGCAATACAAAGTCCAAGGGTTAGAATACTCCAAAAAGGTTCTCGTGAACGGTCAAAAAAATGATCTCCACAAAAAACGCCTGTTATCCAAGGGATAATCAGGCGTATATAGGGATATCGATGGATGTAAAAAGTACTCAACAGAAGAGTTACAGTTCGTGCAACTGACGAATCATCGCTTCCGGATCCGGTGCCGCAAAGACAGCATTACCAGCCACTAACGCATCGGCTCCCGCCTCAACCAAACGGGCACCTGTTTCCAGATTCACCCCACCGTCTACTTCAATCAGCGCTTTCGAACCTGTCCGTTCAATCAGGGCACGCAGTTCACGAACTTTTTCTACTGAATGTTCGATAAACTTCTGTCCGCCAAATCCCGGATTCACGCTCATGATAAGCACCATATATACATCCCGGATAATATCTTGTAAAAGAGCTACAGGAGTGGCCGGATTGATAGTTACAGCAGGCTGCATCCCGGCTTCTCTGATTTGTTGAATCACCCGATGCAGATGCGGGCAAGCTTCATAATGTACATTCATCGTATGAGCGCCCAACGCTTTTACCTCCGGAATAAACTTTTCCGGATTCACAATCATCAAATGCACATCCAGCGGTTTCTGGCTTAACTTCGCTACATATTTCAGTACCGGAAAGCCAAATGAAATGTTCGGAACAAATACTCCGTCCATAATATCAATATGTACCCACTCCGCTTCACTGCGGTTTACCATTTCAATATCCTTTGCCAAATATCCAAAATCGGCAGAAAGAATGGAAGGAGCGATAATCGGTTTCATAATTCTTTTATTTTAGGTTCTAGCCGTCACTTATTCGGGACGTTTTATTCTATTTATAATCTAATGGCTTGCTCGTTTTAATCTGCTCATCCGATTAATTACTTCATCAGACAACCATCTTTCAGGTGATATCCACGAAGCAATTCATCTATTTTCAGACGTTTTTTACCGGGAAGCTGTAAAGAAAGAATAGATACAAATCCATCCGGTACAGCTACTTTCATGAATTTCTTTCCATCGGTCACAATTGTTCCTGTAGCTAATTGATGTGATTCATTAATCTTCTCGCTTTCAAATATCTTCACGACCACTGCTGCTCCTTCTTCAGAAGTAATCAGTTCACTCCAAGCAGCAGGATAAGGTGATAATCCACGGATAAAATCGTATATCTTCTTCACCGGCTGATTCCAGTCAATCCGACAGGTTTCTTTAAAGATCTTCGGAGCAGGACGAAGTTCACCGACAACCGCCATTTCTTCTTGAGGAATCGGTTTTACCGTTCCATTCAATATAGCGTCTACCGTTTCAAGAACCAGTTTTCCTCCCAGTACCATCAACTTATCATGTACCACTTCCACATTATCCGTATCTGCAATAGGTACACGTACTTGCTGAATGACTTCTCCGGTGTCTATCTCGTGTTTCAAAAAGAAAGTAGTAATTCCTGTTTCCGTATCACCATTGATAACCGCCCAATTAATGGGGGCAGCTCCACGGTATTGAGGAAGCAAAGAAGCATGAAGATTGAACGTACCCAGTCGTGGCATATTCCATACCACTTCCGGCAACATACGAAAAGCAACTACAATCTGCAAGTCCGCCTTCCATTCACGCAATGCTTCTACAAAAACCTCATCTTTCAACCTTTCCGGTTGAAGTAACGGTAAATTTTGTTCAAGCGCATATTGCTTTACAGGAGAATACTGGATCTTATGTCCGCGTCCGGCAGGCTTATCGGGCATTGTAATCACACCCACTACATTATAACCGCCTTCTACTAATTGACGCAGGGCCTCTACCGCAAAATCGGGAGTCCCCATATATACTATTCTTAAATCTTCTTTTTTCATAATCGTCTTATAATCTGCATAGAAACCTGTTATCTGCATAAGCCCGGCTCCGGCATCTTGCCGATTGTCGGTTAGTCTTCAGAGAAATGTACCAATACTTGCCGGTATGAATTAAATATCTTCGATTTAGAAACAAATCCCTGATATCGCCCTTCTTCATCCACTACCGGAAGATTCCAGGCTTTCGTATCATCAAACGTCTGCATCACCTGTTCCATTCCATCCGTATCGAATATCTTGGCAGGGGCAGATGTCATTAATTTATTAACAGTGAAACGGTGATAAAGTTCTTGCCGGAACATGATGTTACGAATGTCGTCAAGAAGTACAATACCTAACAATTCACCTGTTTTTTTATCTGTCACCGGGAAGACATTTCGATGGGAAGCAGCGATTGCTTTCACTAATTCGCCCAAATCCATTTCCGGATGTACGACAACGAAATCTTTCTCCACCACATTCTCCATCTTCATCAACGTCAACACGGCTTTATCCTTATGGTGTGTAAGCAACTGTCCCTTCTTAGCTAAACGCATCGAATAGATACTATGAGGTTCGAAAGCTATAATGGTCAGATATGAACTTACAGATACAATCATCAACGGAAGAAATAAGTCATATCCCCCTGTCAATTCGGCGATCAGGAACACCCCTGTCAACGGAGCATGCATAACGCCACTCATCACTCCCGCCATCCCCATCAATGCAAAATTCTTTTCCGGCAAATAAGCGGAGAAAGCAAAGTCATTGCTAAAATGAGAAAAGACAAACCCGGCGATACATCCCAGATAAAGCGAAGGTGCAAAGATACCACCACAACCACCGCCACCATTCGTTGCACTGGAAGCAAAGACCTTCAGCAGAATAATCAGCATCAGATAAACCAGCAGCAAATTGCCATAGCCATAAAACATAGAATTGTTCATGACCGTATCCCACTCTGCCGCAGACGTTCCATTCAGCAAAAGATTAATGGTATCATATCCTTCACCATAAAGAGGCGGGAAAAGGAAGATCAATATACTCAACATCACACCACCGAAAGCCAGTTTCTTATAAGGGTTGTTGAGTTTACCAAAGACACCTTCCACCGAATTCATGGCACGTGTAAAGTACAATGAAATCAGTCCGCAAAAAATTCCCAGTAAGATAACAAAAGGAATACGTTCCAGTTCGAATGCCTGATCCAGATGAAACTTAAACATAGCCTCCGTACCGGTGATTATATATGAAACGGTTGCCGCTGTCACGGCAGAAATCAGCAGGGGAAGTAAAGAGGACATGGTCAGGTCGATCATCAAGACTTCCAATGTAAATACCAATCCCGCAATCGGAGCTTTAAAAATGCCGGCAATCGCACCTGCCGCGCCACAGCCGACGAGCAACATCAGCGTGCGGTGCTCCATCTTGAATACACTCCCTAAATTGGAACCGATTGCCGAACCTGTCAGTACAATCGGCGCCTCTGCTCCGACCGACCCACCAAAACCGATGGTGATGGCACTGGCAATGGTAGAAGACCAGATATTATGTCGCTTGATACGTCCCTGTCTACGGGAAATAGCATATAGAATTTTGGTGACTCCATGGCTGATGTCATCCTTTACAATATTACGAACAAACCAACCTGCAAGAAAAATCCCGACTACCGGATATACCAAATACAGGTAGTTAGCTTCCGTTGCATTAAAATTATCAGTTAGGAAATTCTGTATCTGATGGATAAAGAATTTCAATATTAATGCGGCAAACGCTGTGAAAATTCCGACTAGGAAACTTAATATCAGGATAAATTGCTTCTCCTTTATATTCGCTTCCCGCCATTTGATGCAACGCTGTAATAAACTAAGTTTTTCTCCCTTCATTTATTCGCGAATTATCTTTATCACTCCACCTTTTTCCAACTTAATAATACTTGAGGGTCTCGGCCGGCTCATATCGTCCTGGCGAAAGCCAACGATATAATCTACCGCCAATTTGATTTCATCACTGATTTCACTAAAATTAGCCGCACCCGGCTGCCCGCTGACATTAGCCGAAGTAGAAACGATTGCTTTACGGAACTGCTGACAGAGTCGTCTGGAAAAATCTTCATTCGTCACCCGAATCCCTACACTGCCATCCTCGGCCAGCAAATTCGATGCTAAGTTACGTGCTCCGGAATAAATAATCGTCAACGGCTTGTCGGCAACTTCAATCAAATCCCATGCAACATCAGGCACATCCTGTACATAAAAATCTACTTTAACCGGAGAGTCTACCAAGACCAGCATAGCCTTGCTGTCAGCGCGTTTCTTAATCTCATACACGCGGCGTACAGCCTCTTCATTAGTCGCATCACAGCCTATACCCCATACGGTATCGGTGGGATAAAGGATCACTCCTCCTTCATTCATCACCTGACAGGCTTTTTTAATATCTTCTATCATTTCTTGATTAATTTCCGTTAAGAACAAGATGCAAAAATAACACTTTTATTCCATTTAGTGAAATCTATCCCGACGTTTTTAAGTCCCTCAAAAATATAGATTGACACAACAAACCATACAAAAAAGAAAGAACGATGTAAATTAAGAGATAACCTACATCGTTCTATAAAAAACAGATCATTCAAAAAATCAACCCCTAACGCTATTTGTTCTTCCAACTATTGTCCAGATTCGGGTTCAAAATCACATCTTCATAGGGATAAGGAACATACATCTTACTGTCATCCCAAGTTCCGGTGACCGTTACTGCTTCTTTCCTGAAAACTCCGGACACCACTTCAATAGGCTCATTTTTCTTACGAAATTCAAAATGATCCTTATACCGGTACATTCTGAACATATCCCTGGCTCTGCTCGCAATACCGCCCCAATAATAACCGGCCATTTCCCAACCATGTTCATTGTAGGCTGCTTCCGCCAGTTCATCAGGAGACATATCCGTCGTATATCTATTTGTTTTTTCACCGTCTGCCCTGTTGCGCACTTCGTTCAACACTTTAACCGCCTGTTCATTGATTTCTCCCGCACGGCCTGTTGCTTCGGCATACCAGCAATATACTTGCGAAAGACGTAATAACTGGAATGTTTTCTCCCCCGATGCATTGACTACGGCAGGATTTGTATAATCAAATTCAGTTCCGCGTACAGCACCTTCCACGGTCTTCATAAAGACAGGCGCCACTACCTCGCGGGAAGCAGGATCGGTATCATACCACCAATCATATAGTTTCCCGTCGCTAAGCATGATTTTCGGGAAATACGTAGCATCTTTACGAGGGCCTTCGGGGAAGTTCATCCAGAAATTAATTTCTCCATTCGTATCTCCCCAACCGGCCTGTTTCATATCTTGCAGGAAATCGGTCAAGGGAGCGGATTGTCCTGCTGCATCCCTATTATAATAGATACCCAACAGAAGTTCCGTATTCTTATTATTGTATTCCCATGAATATACCTGGCTATATTCCGGCAGCAGTTTATAATAGTAGCTACCACCATCTGCACCGTCTATCACTTCTTTGGCTTTGGCGGCAGCCAGCTTGTAATATTCTACTCCTTTATTAAGCGGCCATCCTGCCATACACATATAGACATAAGCCATCGTTGCTTTTACGGCTCCCTCACTTACAGCAATGTTCATTCCATTTCTGCCATACGGTTCCTTCGTGTACAGTGCGGGGCAATCGGTTTCTGCTATTTTCAGGTCAGACAGAATCAATTCGTACACTTCTTCTTCCGTCTTCAACGGAGCATTATAATCTATTTCTTCTTTCAGCATGATGGGAACCCGTCCCCAAGTAGTCACCAGATAAAAATAAGAGTAGGCCCTCCAATAATGTGCTTGTGCAATAGCCACTTTTATATCGTCTTTTGATACCTCCGGCGTACGCTCCGCATTATTTATGATAAAATTGGCAGCCTTGATAACTTTGAAACGCTGCTCCCACATACTGGACAACCACGAGTTATTGTCTTTCACATCAAACTGATCGTGTTCACGAAGAGGTTGTTTATTACTGGAAGGATGAGTGGAGATATCATCTCCCACCAGGAAGTTCGTTCCACAAAGATTATTACTAGCCTGTGAACTTGCGATCACGGAATAGAGAGCCGTCAGCGAAGCGTCCAGATCTTCTTTGTTACTGAAATAGGTATCCGAAGGTAACTGTCCTTTCGGATCTTCTTCCAGAAAATCACTACACGAAGTCCAACACAAAGCTGTCAGAAGCACAGGCAAGGCTTTCATTATAAAGGTATATGCTGTTTTCATACGGTTATTGTCTTAATACACGGTTTTAAAATCTGAATTTGGCTCCAAAGGTGATTGTCCGAGGAATCGGATAAGCACCGTAATCCAGTCCGTCATAACTAGTGTACACTTCAGGATCCATTCCTTTGTAGCGGGTGATTGTAAAGAGATCCTGTGCGCTGACGGACAGTTGTACACTTGCAAACTTCAGTACACGGCGAGGAATGCGGTACGAAAGGCTGATATTCTTCAACTTGATAAAAGAAGCATCTTCAAGCCAGAAATCCGAATTAGCATAACTCTTGTTGTCGGTATTGGTAAGGCTCGGATAAAGAGCGTCCGCTTTGTTGGCAACATGATCCCATCCTTTGAAGTAGGCATCACGCAAGGTTACGAAACGAGAGACACCAGTCATGGATGCCGCCATAAAACGGCTGATATTCAACCGGTCATATCCGGTGGCAGCATTGAAAAACACATTCAGCGTCCAGTTTTTCCAAGTAACAGTGTTGTTCCAACCTACTGTCCATTTGGGACTTGCCTGTCCTTTCACAACCAGATCATCGGAAGTCGGATTCGTTGTCAGACTACCATCTGCTTTCTGATAAAGATTGGCGCCTTTATCATCGAATCCTTTCCATTGATAGACATAGAAAGATCCCATAGGATAACCGGGCTTCATAATCTGCATAGGACCTCCCAAATCGCTATAGTTAGCAGTGAGTACAAAGTCATCTCCTGCGAGGTCTGCTACTTCATTCTTCACATAAGAAGCATTCAGGCTGGTTTCCCACGTCACAGCCCCCTTTACAGGGAAAGTGGTAAGGGATAATTCGACTCCGGTATTGTTCAGTTTTCCTTGATTCACCCAATAAGTACCACCTCCGTTATATTTAGGCACCTGTTTCTGAAAGAGCAGATCTTTCGTTTGTTTCTTGAACCAGTCCACTGTAATATTAAAGCCTCCGATACTCATATCCAATCCCAAATCATATTGGTAAGTCTTTTCCCAGGTAATGCCGGGTGTAGCAAACTGATATCCCCAATATCCCGTAGAGGAAGTGGAAGTTCCCCAGCCGTAAGATGCCCCCGATAACATACCCAATGTGCTGTAAGCAGCAATATCCTGATTTCCGGTGACACCAAAGCTGGCACGCAGTTTCAACTGATCGAGCACGTGCTGGTTGCTCATGAAAGATTCTTGTGCAATATCCCAAGCCACAGCTGCGGAAGGGAAATATCCCCATTTGTTGTCTCCCTGAAATTTAGAAGAACCGTCAGCTCTTAATGCAGCGGTAATAAAATATCGTTTCTTATAATCGTAATTAGCACGTACGATACCGGAAGCCAAAGAAAATTCCGTGTATGAATTGCTCGCATCTCTGATAGCAGCATTGCCAAGATTCCAGTACCCAACACTTTCATTGTTCAGATTGGAACCGGTTCCCTTTAGTTGTGAGTCCCACGAACGACTTATTTCCCATACGCCCATGGCAGTGAAGCTATGATCTCCGAATTGCTTTTGCCAGGTCAGATTGTTAGTATTCTGCCAATAGTTATGCAATGCGTTGGTATTGCTTGCGCTATTGATAGCACCCGGCGAATCCAGTTTCGACCGGAAAGAATAAGAAGGACTATTATCGTAGTCATAACCTCCCTGAACGGAAAGCGTCAGTCCTTTCATGATTTTGAACAGCAATGTCAGGTTGGCGTTTAAATTATAGCTATAGCTATCGCTATTGTTCACTATCATTTCACCGTAAGGGCTGGAACCTATCATATTATACGGGTCTGTATTGTACACGCCGGTTTCGGGATCTTTCAGCTCCATGGTAGGCGAAAAGTTAGTGACATGCAACCAGTTCGCCCCACCTTCATTGTGTTTGTGAAGACTGGATGCGTTTAATTTTGCAGAGATTGTCAACCAGGGTTTCACTTCCGAGTCGATGTTTGCCCGAATTCCATAGCGTTTATAATCGGACATGATGGTGATGGCTTCCTGATCGAGCACATTTCCCGAAATAAGGTATTTCACTTTTTCATTTCCTCCGGATATGGCGAGCCGATAATCCTGGGTGATACCTGTACGAGTCAGAAGATCAGTCCAGTTAATTCCTTTCGTTCCATTTTTATAAGCCTCAAGATCTTCGGCAGAGATAGTAGACGATCCGCGAATGTCATTCAGTGCAGTTGCATATTCGTAAGCGTTCAGCAGGTCATACTGTTTTCTGACAGTCGAAAGCCCTACCGATGCATCGAACGTTACCTGTGCTTTTCCCTCACTACCCTGTTTGGTGGTTATCAGGATAATGCCATTCGAACCACGGGAACCGTAAATGGCAGTGGAGGAAGCGTCTTTCAGTATTTCCATCGACTGGATATCAGAAGGGTTAATACCGTCCAAGCCACTGGAAGAGATGATACCGTCAATCACATATAAAGGATCACTGCTTTTATTGATAGAGGTAGTTCCACGAACGCGCACCTTCATACTTGCTCCGGGCATACCACTCGTAGCAGTGACTTCTACACCGGGAGTACGACCCTGGAGTATATTTTCAACCCGTTGTACAGGTTGATTTTTGTATTGTCTGTTGGATACACCGGACACAGCACCCGTAAGGTCACTCTTTTTGACGGTTCCGTATCCTACCACTACCACTTCATCCAATAACTGATTGTCTTCTTTCAACACAACACGAAGAAGAGATCTCTTTCTGACTTTCACTTCCTGCGTATGATAGCCGATGTAAGAGATCACTAAAATCGCTCCTTCCGGAGCTTCGAGAGTAAACCTACCATCCATATCACTGGTAGTTCCGGTGTCTTCACCTTTGATAATGACGGAAGCACCAATGATTGTCTCTCCCTGTTCGTCGTTAATCACTCCTTTGATTGTCTTTCCAGCATCCCCGTCGGTAGTAGTATCGCTGTTTGTCGTAACTTCATTGTTATTTTCCGGGGCTTCCTGTGTTTCTGTCTTCTGTTTTTCAAGAGGAGGAGCCACCTGCGCGAATAATCCGAAAGGCAGAAACAGCATTAAAAGAATGCATAATAGCCATTTGTTTTTCATTATTACTTCCATTATTGTTCTAAAATTAGAATAGTTATTAGGATAGATTACCATCAATATTAGGCAATTTATGTGCCAAAAGCATAACAAAAGACTGATACAACGAGACTTGCCAAGTTTAACAAAAGAGATTATATCACTCATTTTCAAATACATAAATAATTTGCAATAAAGAAAAAAAGCATTAATAGCCAGATTAAGTTTCAAGCACGATCCTGTGCAAAAATTCCACAGAAATGTGGACATATTCCACAAGATAATAAGTTAAGAATAATCCGTATTTAAAAGTTCCTTTCCATCCTTCTGATTGTTTCCACATATCAGAAGTCAGAATAAACGTTCCAAAACTCCAGTTTAAACGATTATTAACTAATTTCTCCCCCGTCTCCGAGAACAGAATCAGCAGAAATATCTATCTTTGTCCCAATTTCAAGCAAGAAAGCAAAAGTGCTATTTTTGTGTCGAATTTAAAACGTTTAAGAGAAAACAATGGAAGAAATCGTATTTCATCACACATTACCTATCCAATTGCGATTCAATGATGTAGACAAATTTGGTCACGTCAACAACACGGTTTACTTCTCCTTTTACGACTTGGGAAAGACTGAATACTTCGGTTCAGTATGCCCGGGAGTAGATTGGGAAAAGATTGGCATTGTCGTTGTTCATATCGAAGCGAATTTTGTCAAGCAAATTTTCGCATCGGACCACATCGCTGTACAAACCGCCGTCTCTAAGATAGGTACCAAAAGCTTTCATCTGGTTCAACAAGTCATTGATACGAAAACCAATGAGGTGAAATGTGTTTGCAAGTCCATCATGGTTACTTTCGATCTTGAAAGACATGAGTCCATGCCACTGACCAAAGAATGGATAGAAGCGATCTGCAAGTATGAAGGACGGGATTTGCAAAAAGCATAGATTGATTTTTCTCCCCACCGATGAAGACACCCTCCGGCACCAATGAAGGCATCGAGCGGTACCGGGGAACAAATCTCCCACGAATGAGAAACAAAACAAGCAAAACCAATTCCCCAGAAAAAGTTTTATCCTGATTCATGTCCGCTATATAACAGAAATTGCCTATTTTTGCACCTTATTATTAAGGCATAAAATATCTAGTACAGAAAATGATAGCTGACAAAAGTATAAATTTAGATACCCTTCATAAAGTATTGTTTGATAATGAGAAGCTGGAACTCTCTGAAGAATGTATTCGAAAAGTAGAGGAAAGCTTCGATTTTCTGCAATCCTTTTCCAGCGATAAGATTATTTATGGTATCAATACGGGGTTCGGCCCAATGGCACAATACAGAATAGAAGATCAGTCATTGATCGACCTTCAGTATAATATCATCCGAAGCCATTCCACCGGTGCCGGCAAACCGCTTCCCGAACTTTATGTAAAAGCAGCTATGATTGCCCGTTTGTACACTTTTCTACAAGGGAAGTCAGGAGTGCATCTGGAACTGGTTTCTCTCCTCTGTGAATTTATCAACCGCGGAATTTATCCGTTCATACCCGAACACGGAAGTGTAGGTGCCAGCGGCGATCTCGTACAACTGGCCCATATCGCCCTGACGTTAATAGGGGAAGGGGAAGTTTTTTATCAGGGTAAATTGTGTAACGCAGCTACGGTGCTTCAGGAAAACGGTCTGAAACCTTTTTCCATGCGTATTCGTGAAGGTTTATCCGTTACAAACGGTACTTCTGTAATGACAGGCATCGGTATTGTCAATCTGATTTATGCAAAAAAACTACTCCGTTGGTCGGTGGCTGCCTCTGTAATGATGAATGAGATTGCCGCCTCTTATGATGATTTTATGGCACAGGCATTAAACGAGGCCAAGCATCATAAAGGTCAACAAGAGATAGCTGCTATGATGAGAGAATGGGTGGCAGGCAGTAAATGCGTGCTTCAAAGAGAGAACGAGCTATACAACCAGGTGCATAAAGAGAAAATCTTCGAACACAAAGTACAGCCCTATTATTCCTTGCGATGTGTTCCGCAAATACTCGGTCCTATTTACGATGAACTGGAGAATGCGGAAGAAGTATTAATAAACGAAATAAATTCCGCCTGTGACAATCCGATTGTCGATCCGGATACACAAAATATTTATCATGGCGGCAACTTCCACGGAGATTACATTTCTTTCGAAATGGACAAGTTGAAAATTGCCGTGACCAAGCTGACTATGCTTTGCGAAAGACAGATTAACTATCTGTTCCACGACCGTATCAATGGCATCCTGCCTCCGTTTGTAAATTTGGGAGTGCTTGGATTGAACTATGGTTTACAGGCTTCGCAATTCACTGCAACCTCCACCACAGCGGAGTGTCAGACATTATCAAATCCGATGTATGTACACAGTATCCCCAACAACAATGATAATCAGGATATTGTCAGCATGGGAACCAACTCGGCTCTATTAGCAAAAACAGTCATTGAGAATTCTTATCAGGTGATGGCTATCCAGTTCATGGGAATGGCACAAGCTATCGACTACCTGAAAATACAGGATCGCCTAAGTTCCAAAAGCAGGCAGGTTTATGAAGAAATACGCAGTTTCTTCCCTGTATTTACCAATGACACACCTAAATATAAAGAGATAGAAATGATGATAGACTATCTCAAAAAAGAAGATAAATAAAATGAAATATGCATTAGTAACCGGAGGAAGCCGAGGTATCGGCCGTGCTGTCAGTTGTAAACTGGCGGAAATGGGCTACTTTATACTGATAAATTATCAGAATAATGACGCAGAAGCGGAGAAAACGTTGCAGTTAGTACAGGAAAAAGGAAGTAATGGCGAGTTGATGAAGTTCGATGTGACCGACCCTGCCGCTATCACCCTTGCTTTGGGCAACTGGGCTTCCCAACACCCTGACGAATATATCGAGGTACTGATAAACAATGCAGGTATCCGCAAAGACAACCTGATGCTCTGGATGACAGGAGAAGAATGGAGCAAAGTGCTCGATATCAGCCTGAACGGATTCTTCAACGTGACACAGCCTTTATTGAAGAATATGCTGGTCAAACGTTATGGACGTATCGTAAATATCGTGTCATTGTCGGGCATTCAGGGAATGCCCGGCCAAACCAATTACTCCGCAGCCAAAGGTGGCGTAATAGCCGCTACCAAAGCACTGGCACAGGAAGTTGCCAAGAAGAAAGTAACAGTCAATGCAGTAGCTCCGGGATTCATCCGTACGGATATGACGGAAGGAATTGATGAGAACGAATGGAAGAAACATATTCCCGCGGGACGTTTCGGCACTCCGGAAGAGGTTGCCGACCTGGTCGGTTTCCTGGCATCTCCAGCCTCATCCTACATCACAGGAGAAGTGATTTCCATCAACGGAGGACTATATACTTAAAATAAAAGCATAGAATAGACAAAATAATGAAAAGAGTTGTTATCACGGGAATGGGGATTTACTCTTGCATCGGCAAGAATCTGGATGAAGTAAAAGACTCACTATATCATGGGAAATCGGGAATTGGCATAGACCCGGTACGGAAAGAATTGGGCTATTTTTCTGCATTAACGGGGATATTGGAACGTCCCGACTTGAAGAAGTTGTTGGACCGCCGTAAACGTCTCTGTCTACCGGAGCAGGGAGAATATGCTTATCTCGCTACATTAGAAGCTTTCCGTAATGCCGGTATTAATGAGGATTTTCTCGAAGCCAATGAAGTGGGTATCTTGTATGGCAATGATAGTAGTGCCGCTCCTGTTATTAACGCAGTGGACATCATTCGTGAAAAGAAAAACACTGCACTGGTAGGTTCCGGTTCTATTTTCCAGTCGATGAATTCCACCGTGACAATGAACCTGTCGGTTATTTTCAAACTAAGAGGGGTCAACTTCACCATTGCCGGAGCCTGTGCAAGCGGTTCTCACGCTATTGGCATGGGTTACCTGCTTATAAAATCGGGATTGCAGGATTGTATTCTTTGCGGTGGCGCACAAGAAGTCAATCCTTATGCAGTAGGAAGTTTCGACGGACTAAGCGCATTTTCCACCCAGGAAGCAGTCCCCGAGAAAGCCTCGAAACCTTTTGATAAACGACGTGACGGGCTGATTCCAAGTGGAGGAGCCGCCAGTCTGGTATTAGAGAGTTATGAATCGGCTGTAAAAAGGGGAGCTCCCATTCTGGCCGAAGTCATCGGTTACGGTTTTTCATCCAATGGAGATCACATCTCCGTGCCTAATGTGGACGGCCCGAAACGTTCTCTTCAAATGGCTATCAAAGATGCAGGGATTGCACTCGAACAGATCAGTTATATCAATGCACACGCCACCTCAACTCCGGTAGGTGACTTGAACGAGGCAAAAGCCATTGCGGAAGTATTTGAAGGGCATCACCCGTATGTGACTTCCACGAAGTCTATGACAGGACATGAAATGTGGATGGCCGGTGCCAGTGAAGTGATTTATTCCACCCTCATGATGAACAACGGTTTCATCGCTCCCAACCTCAATTTCGAGGAACCGGACGAGGCCTCTGCACAATTAAATATACCTACCCAACGGGTAAACCTGGAATTTGATACGTTCCTTTCCAACTCATTCGGATTCGGAGGAACCAATTCCACGCTAATCATACGCAAAATCAATCCATAATTTACTAAAGAAAACAGATATATGACAAACGAAGAAATCATCGAGAAAATAAGAACCACTCTGGCAGAAGAGTTTGAAGTAGACATCGACGTTATCCAGCCGGATGCACCGTTAATGGAAACTCTTGAACTGGACAGCCTGGACTTGGTCGATATGGTGGTACTGGTAGAAAAGAACTTCGGTTTCAACGTAACCGGACAAGATTTTGCGGGTATCAAAACCTTCCAGGACTTCTACGATCTCGTTATCACCCGTATGCAGGAAGCCAAGTAAATATGTCGACGTGGAAAGGCAAAACCCGGGGAGGAACATTCGGATACTTATTCTTTATTTACCTGATTAAGTATCTGGGCATTACTGCCGCTTATATATTTCTAAGTCTGGTAGTATTGTACTTCATACCGTTTGCTCCGAAAGCCACCAAAAGCACCTGGTTTTATGCCCGCCGCATTCTGAAATACAACCGAATACGCTCTTTGGGTATGTTGCTACGCAACTATTACCGGTTAGGGCAAATCCTGATTGACAAAGTAGCCATTGGCAACGGAAAAGTCGATCAATACCGATTCGAGTTCGAACGGTATCCGGAATTTCTGCAATTGCTGAACAGCGAACAGGGAGTGATTATGATTGGCGCCCATGTGGGAAACTGGGAAATAGGCGTTCCTTTCTTCGACGATTACGGAAAGAAAATCAATATCGTGATGTATGATGCCGAACATCGTAGAATCAAAGAGATATTGGAGAAAAATGGTCAGGACAAGGATTTTAAGATTATCCCCGTCAACGAAGATAACCTGACACACGTTTTCCGTATTACCGAGGCGTTAAACAAGAAAGAATATGTATGCTTTCAGGGCGACCGTTATCTGAATAAAGAGAAACTGCTGACAGGAACACTCCTGGGACAGAAAGCTCCTTTCCCTGCCGGTCCTTTCCTGCTTGGTTCGCGAATGAAAGTTCCGGTGGTATTCTACTTTGCCATGAGAGAGCCGGGCAGAACCTACCGTTTTCATTTTATAAGGACGGAACCAATCATACGAACCAAAGAAAAGAAAGCAGAGACAGCTCTGCTCGAACAATATACGGCCGCTTTGGACCAGATACTGAAACGCTATCCGGAACAATGGTTTAACTATTACTCATTCTGGGAAACCACAAGTGACGGTTCGCTCTCAAAGGATTGAAATAGAAAGATATAACAAAATAAAGATGCAACAGAATCAATATGATAAGGAACCGTTGACCGCGGTAGAGGCACAACGCCTGGCACAAGAAATAGCTTTCGGGCCCGTCGTGTTTCAGGTATCACGCCTTATGCTCAAATTCGGTATTTTTCAGTTACTGGCCGACGAACGCGCTGGCATGACACAAGAAGAAATCAGCAAGGCTTGTGAGTTGTCTTCTTATGCGACACAAGTTTTGTTGGAAGCCTCATTAACCATCGGTACCGTATTGCAGCACGAAAACCGTTACCGCCTTGCCAAAGCCGGATGGTTCCTGCTCAACGACAAGATGGTACGTGTCAATCTGGATTTCAACCACGATGTCAACTATCTGGGAATGTTCCATCTTGAAGAGGCTCTCACCAACGGACGTCCCGAAGGGCTGAAAGTATTCGGCGAATGGAGTACCATCTATGAAGGACTGTCAAGCTTACCCTCACAGGTACAAAAGAGCTGGTTCGGTTTCGATCATTATTACTCGGATTGCTCGTTTGACGAAGCTTTGGCGATTGTTTTCGCCCGCCATCCCAAGACTTTACTGGATGTGGGAGGTAATACCGGTCGATGGGCAACCAAGTGCGTAAGCTATGACGACGCGGTGGAAGTAACTATAATGGATCTTCCGCAACAATTGGAGATGATGCGTCAACAAACTAAAGAACTGCCCGGAGCAATGCGTATCCACGGGTATGGCGCCAATCTGCTCGATCCCGAAGTTCCTTTCCCGACAGGGTTCGATGCTATCTGGATGAGCCAGTTCCTTGATTGTTTCTCGGAAGAAGAAGTAACCAGCATACTGACCCGTGCAGCCCGCTCTATGAGCCGGGAGAGCCGCCTCTATATCATGGAAACTTTCTGGAACCGGCAAAAGTTTGACACAGCCGCTTATTGCCTGACACAAATCAGTCTTTATTTCACAGCCATGGCAAATGGTAACAGCAAAATGTATCATTCGGATGATATGGAACGGTGCATCAAAGCAGCGGGATTGGAAGTCGAAAAGATAGATGACCATTTAGGAATGGGACACAGCATTGTACAATGCAGATTGAAATGAACAACAGGGAAGTTATCATACAAGGAGAAGGAATACTCAATCTGATTCCACAGCGTCCGCCCATCGTGATGGTGGACAGTTTCTTTGGTATCGAAGAGAATCATTCCTATTCCGGACTGACTGTTACTGCTGATAATATTTTCTGCGAAACCGGAAAACTGCAAGAGGCGGGAATTATTGAACACATCGCTCAATCGGTAGCAGCACGTATCGGATTTCTTTATACCCGGCAGGGTGAAAAAGTACCGTTAGGGTTTATCGGCTCGGTAGACAAACTTAAAATCTACGATTTGCCAAAGATCGGGATGAAACTATTTACGGAGATTACCGTTGTACAGGAGGTATTCGACATTACATTGATTTCTGCACAAGTGAAAGTGGAAGACAAGCTGATAGCTGAATGCAGGATGAAAATATTTATAAAAAAAGAATGAAACGGAAAACGAATCAACAGGTTGCAGCTTTGACTAACCGGACTACCTTCAGAGTGCGGTTCAGCGAAATAGACTCCATGCAGATTGTATGGCATGGTGAGTATGTGCGCTACTTTGAAGATGGAAGAGAAGCTTTTGGCAAACAGTATGGTTTGGATTATATGAGTATTTACCGGGAGGGATACATGGTTCCTATCGTGGATTTAACCTGTCAGTTCAAACAATCACTATCTTTTGGTGAAGAAGCGATTGTCGAGACGCGCTATATTGCCTGTGAGGCAGCCAAGATAAAATTTGAATACGTTATCTACCGGGCTACCGACCAAAGTATAGTAGCTACCGGAAGCACCATACAAGTGTTCCTGAACCTGAATAAAGAATTGGAGCTTATGAACCCTCCGTTTTATCTGGAATGGAAAAAGAAATGGAATATCCTTTAAATATATACATCACAGCCCATACGCTGATTAGTTCGTTAGGTTTCGGCATCCCGGAAAACCTGGAGGCCATCCATAACTACCGAAGCGGAATCCGTATGCAAGAAGCCGGCCTAATTTCCGATCATCCCCTATTGGCGGGAATGATTGATTCTGTGGAATTGGAAAAACGGGCGAAGCTGATGCAGATTACGGATTATACCCGGATGGAGCAATTATTCATACTGGCTATCCAAGAGGTTATTTCTCAATCGGGAGCCGACTTGCGGGAGCCGGATTGCGCCTTGTTATTATCTACCACTAAAGGAAATGTTGATTTATTGAGTGAATTACCTGCTGACAGTCCGGTTTTTCTTTGGAAAATGGCGGAACGAATCGGAGATTTCTTTGGAGCGACAAATCAGGTAGAGGTCATCTCCAATGCTTGTATATCAGGAGTCTCGGCACTAATCGTCGCTAAGAGATGGATAGAATCAGGACGTTACAAACGAGTGATTGTGGCAGGTGGGGATATTCTTTCTCATTTCATTACCAGCGGCTTTCTATCATTCCGATCTGTCAGCGCACACCTTTGTCGACCATACGATATACAACGGGATGGATTAAGTCTGGGCGAAGCCTGTGGAGCTGTTCTTTTAGAAACTCAAGGAAACGCGAATCATATTATTCTCTCCGGAGGAGCAATCAGCAATGACGCCAACCATATATCCGGTCCTTCCCGAACAGGGGACGGTTTAGCTCTAGCCATTAATCAGGCAATGGAAGAAGCCGGAGCACTCCCCGAAGACATTAGCTTTATCAATGCACACGGAACAGCTACGGTTTACAATGATGAAATGGAATCCAAAGCCATACATCTGGCGGGATTAGCTACAGTTCCGGTGAATAGCCTTAAGCCCTATTTCGGTCATACATTAGGAGCTTCGGGCATTATCGAAACCATACTCTGCATAGAGCAACTAAAAGAAGGAAGATACTACGGAACTTTAGGGTATGAAACACTCGGTGTTCCCATGCCTATCACTGTCTATGCTACTCATCAGCCGATGCCGATGAAATGCTGCATCAAAACCGCTTCCGGTTTCGGAGGCTGTAATGCCGCACTGGTATTATCCCTCCCCGATGCTCATCTGAAACAGAAAGCAAACTCGCAGGCAACCGACAAAGCGAGTGCTCCGTCAGTTTACAAAGCGGTTGTGGAATCGGGCAACATGGTCACAATCAGACCAGGAGCAGTAGAAAGTAAAGGAACAACTGTATTCAGCTCTTCGGAAACTGACTTTGCACCGTTTATCCGGGAAGCATACAAGCATCTGGGAGAAAACAATATGAAGTTCTATAAGATGGACAACCTCTGTAAGCTGGGATATGTAGCTGCCGAATATTTACTGAAAGATACAAACTACCATCCGAAAGAGATTGGAATCATTCTTGCCAATGCTTCTTCCTCTCTGGATACGGACTGCAAACATCAGGCAATCATCAGTAAAGAAGGAGACAAAGCAGCCAGTCCTGCCATGTTTGTATACACTCTCCCCAATGTAGTATTGGGAGAAATCTGTATCCGGCACAAGATTCAGGGAGAGAATACATTCTTTGTCCGTCGGCAATCAGATGCTGCCTCATTAGAGGATTATGCAAGGATTGTGATGGCAAAAGGCAAGTTACGCACCTGTATCATAGGCTGGTGCGAACTACTGGGCGGACATTATCAAGCAGAATTTAAACAACTTAATAATATATCAACGATTTATGGATAATTTAGATCAAACCAAAAGAGAACTGATGGACGAAGTGAAAGGGAAACTAATCGAAGAGTTGAACCTTGAGGAAATCACTCCGGAAGATATTGACAACGAAGCCCCTCTGTTTGGCGACGAAGGTCTTGGCCTTGACTCCATTGACGCACTCGAAATCATCCTGATTCTGGAACGCGAATACGGTATAAAGATAGAGAACCCCAGTGAAGGAAAACAAATCTTCTACTCGGTACGTACACTGGCAGACTACATCATTGCTAATCGCAAAGCTTAACCGATGAAGATATACGTCACCGGATTGGGAGTTGTTTCGGGCATCGGTATCGGAGTTTCCGAAAATATAGAAGCGTTGAGACAAAGAAAGCATGGCATCGGAAAAGTAACTCTTTTTCCGACGGCTCTCGATGTGCCCGTATCCGAAGTGAAACGTAGCAATGAGGAACTGAAGAAACTGATCTCTTTACCGCTGCAACGCACTGTATCACGTACAGCCTTGTTGGGAATGATGGCAGCCGAAGAAGCAATGAAAGATGCGGGACTCACACCATCATTACGTATCGGTTTTATTTCCGCCACTTCCGTTGGCGGCATGGATTTGAGCGAGCACTTCTATGAATCTTTCAAGAAGAACCCGGGACAGGGACGGTTACGGGAAGTAATTTCACACGACTGCGGAGCCAGTACAGAATTGATTGCTTCGTATTTGGGTATCAATGATTTTATAACCACCATCAGTACAGCCTGCTCGTCAGCAGCCAATGCCATCATGCTGGGAGCAAGAATGATTAAACACGGGCTACTGGATGCCGCTATCGTAGGAGGCACAGATGCACTTTGCCGGTTTACGCTCAATGGATTCAACTCCCTGATGATTTTGGACAAAACACATTGCCGTCCTTTTGACCGCTCACGTACCGGATTAAATCTGGGAGAAGGTGCCGGTTACTTAGTGCTTCAATCGGAAAGTTCACTTCAAAGAACTCCTTATTGCGAACTTAGCGGTTACGCCAATACAAATGAGGCTTATCATCAAACAGGAAGTTCTCCTGAAGGGGACGGTGCCTTTCTGTCAATGAGTGAAGCTATCGCCTCCAGCGGCATTTCTCCCAAAGAAATCGATTATATCAATGTACATGGAACAGGTACTCCCGGCAATGATGCGTCAGAAGGTATGGCACTCCGAAGAATCTTTGGAGAACATGTTCCGCCATTTAGTTCGGTAAAAGCTTTTATCGGACATACCTTAGGAGCTTCCGAAGGAATTGAAGCTGTTTACTCCGTTCTTTCAATAGATAAAGGGCTGATTTATCCCAACCTGAACTTTACGGATGCGATGCCGGAAACAGGACTGATACCGGAAACCTCTTTTCAAGAAGGAATCCCCATCCGACATGTGTTATCCAACTCTTTCGGTTTCGGAGGAAACGATTCATCGCTCCTCTTTTCCGCAACGAATTTTCCAGCATGAACGCACCTTTAAGTATTTAAGCCTATGCAGCCAGTTTATATTCAACGCATCGCTTCCATTCATCCGCCAAAGGATCATTCACCAGAAAATAATCACCCTTATCTTCAGGCTTGCGAACCCGATTATAAGGATATTATCACCAATGCGACCTTGCGCAGACGTATGAGCCGTATCGTAAAAATGGGGGTGGCCTGCGGATTGGAATGTATGGGTGAACTATCTCCTGAAAAGATACAAGGAATCATCACAGCAACAGGATTGGGCTGCCTGACAGATACGGAAAAATTCCTGAACAACCTATTGGATAATGAAGAGCGGATGCTGAATCCTACTCCTTTCATCCAGTCGACATTCAATACAATCGGTGCACAAATAGCTCTGATTCATCAAATACATGCCTACAACATGACTTATGTCCACCGTGGACTTAGTTTTGAAAGTGCTTTATTGGACGCTATGATGAAAATAGAAGAAGGAAGCGAGAATATACTTGTGGGAGCCATCGATGAAATAACAGAAACCAGTTACACGATTCAGCAACGGCTGGGAATGCTGAAAGGGATAGCAGCCGGAGAAGGTGCTCAATTCTTTCTGTTAAGTCGGGAAGCCGGAGAGCATCCGTTGGCTGAAATACAGGGAGTCGAAACTTTCATCGGGAAACAGACAACAGAAGAAATCAGCTCCCGAATCATCCGTTTTTTGCAACGAAATGGTTTAGAATGTCAGGATATTCAGTGGTTGGTTACCGGAAAAAACAAGAAGCAACACAATCAAGATGACTCTCACGAGCAAACTGTCAACAATGGCAACTCTATTTATGAAGAGCTTGAAACAAACCTTTTCCCGGAAAGTGCTTATCTTAGTTTTAAGAATGAATGTGGTGAATATCCTACCGCAACATCGTATGCGGTATGGAAAGCAGTGAACGAATCGGCCAACTGCACTACCTCGACCCATATATTGATTTACAATCATCACCACTCCATCAATCATTCATTGATTCTAATCCGGAAAAGCGTATGATAATCGTTTGCCTCCTTCTTTGCTTGCTCTTGCTCCTGTCTTTTCTCGTTTATGCCTCTTATAGCATTCAATCGGGAATTTACCTCCGGTCATTTTGCAAAAAGCATACTGCGGAAAAGATTGTCGCCCTGACTTTTGATGACGGCCCCGACTCCCTACAGACTCCCAAAGTTCTGCAGGTACTAAAAGAATATCAGGTAACCGCCTGTTTCTTCTGTATCGGTCAAAAGGTAAAAGGGAATGAAGCAATCTTGCAAAAAATGGTGGCAGAAGGTCATCTGATTGGAAATCATTCGCATACCCATTCCGGTTTATTCCCGCTATACGGGCTCTCCAAGATGAAAAAAGACTTGCAAACTTGTCAGTGTGAACTAGAACGAGTAACTTCGCAGCCGGTTAGTTTGTTTCGTCCGCCGTTTGGTGTTACTAATCCAACGATTGCAAAAGCCGTTCGACAGTTAGGATATACCTCTATAGGATGGAGCATCCGTACACTAGATACACAACAACCAGCACCGGATAAAGTCCTTGCCAGGATTCGGAAACATCTTGAACCGGGAGCCATTATTCTGTTGCACGACCGGATGCCGGACAGCGACCAGCTAGTGAAACAAATCTTGGATTTGCTGAAAGAACAAGGATATACCGTTGTCCGTCCGGACAAACTATTGGCATAAAATAAAAAAGGTATGAGAACTTTATTAATATATTTATCGCTTTTCTTCTTGTCTATAGTCTCTACCCATGCCCAGGGCATGAAAAAGATGGCGCAAAAGACAGAGTTTGAAAGCCGCCTGGCAAAGGAGGCGCAAACCGTAGAGTCCATCGAAAGCGATTTCACCCAAGTGAAATATCTCGATGTATTCGATGAGAAGGTTACTTCCAAAGGGAAGTTCTACTACCAGAAGACCCATAAAATCTGCATGGAATATTTCCGCCCGATGAATTATCTCATCGTGATAAACGGCAGTAAGCTCAAAATCGTTTCGGATGGCAAGAAAAGTATCATGAATCTTAGTTCGAACAAAATGATGGCACAGATGCAGGATATGCTGACCGCGTGTATGATAGGCGACCTGTCTAAAATGTCGTCCAACTACCTGCTGGAGTATTTTGAAGACGCACGATACTATCTGGTTAAAATAAAACCGACCAACAAAGCGGTACAAGCCTATATTGCCGGTATAGAAATCTATCTGGACAAGAAAGATATGTCGGTACACAAACTCCGTCTGTCCGAAACAGCCACAAACTATACAGAATACGAATTCTATAATAAAAAGTTCAACTCCCTGAAGAATGAGACAAAGTTTGCGATTCGTTAGTCTGACGGTTCTGCTATTCTTATGGATACAGATCCAGACTTCCTGCTCTTCCCGAATGAGCGGGGAAGGCAGTACCGTGCCCCCCGCTATTGAACTAACACAAGGAGAAAGCTCGCAAAAATACAATATCCAACTGGATTTCATGAGACATCACATGAGCGGTATGCTAATAGTACGCCGTATGCCTGATAACGAAATCCGGATCGTAGCGTCTACTTACTTCGGACTAAGCCTTTTCGATTTTTCTCTTCGCAACGATCAGTTTACTGTCAACAGTTGCATTGAACCCATGAAAAAGGAAAAGGTGCTGAAACTTCTGGAGATGGATTTCAGACGTCTGTTCTTAAGTGGGAAAGATACTCGTGTGAAAGCGACCAAAGACAGTGCTACTGAAAAAAGAACCAGTGGAAAAGGCTTTGGAAAGTCAGTGGTCTACATCACTGGCAATACTCCGGGCGATCCCGCACAAATAAAAATCAAACATCCGTGGATTCGGTTAACGATCCGTCTGGATAAACTATCTAAAGAGATTTAATATATGCTACTTGATAACTTCTATACCATCCTTTCCTCCGAATCATCGGACTCAACGATCTGGACTATCCAGATAAAGTTGAATCCCGGGCATCCTGTTTATCAGGGACATTTCCCCGAACATCCGGTAGTTCCGGGAGTTTGCCTGTTACAACTTATCAAGGAATGTGTAGAAGATATTCGCCAGCAAAAATTGCAAGTAACACAAGTGTCTTCCTGCAAGTTTCTTTCGGCTATCAATCCTATAGAAACACCGCACATTTCGGTGGCACTGACTTTTAAAGAGACAGAAGAAGGTACACTTCAGTTGCAAGCGGAAGGGAGTGTAAAGAAGGAAGCTGTAAAAAAGAGTACAGTGAAAGAGAGCACTGTAGAGGAAAATACCGTAAAGGACGAATGTTTCATTAAATTAAAAGCTGCACTTACCCCGAAAGCATGAAGGAACAAATAAGTACAGCCTATTGGCACGAGAAGTTGAAACAATTAGGGATCATCGTTATCATCCCAAGTTACAACAATGGAAAGACACTGGCGGACGTCATAGAAAGTGTACGTTTCTACGCCCCCGATATCCTTGTTGTCAACGACGGTTCTACAGATGAAACTGCCGAAATACTTAGCCGAGAATCTAACTTACATATCATCACCCACCCTGTCAATCAAGGAAAAGGAGTAGCTTTGAGACATGGACTATCCTTTGCCAAAAAGCAAGGATTCCGGTATGCAATCACCATTGATTCTGACGGACAGCATTTCGCTTCGGATATTCCCGCATTGATCGAAGCCATAGAAAAAGAACCGGACACATTATTGGTAGGTGCCCGTAACCTCGCCTCGGACAATATGCCAGGAAAGAATACATTTGCCAATAAGTTTTCCAACTTCTGGTTTACCCTCGAAACTGGTATCAAACTGCAAGATACACAATCCGGCTACCGCCTGTACCCCATCCAACGAATGAATGTGGACAAGTGGTATTACACCGCCAAATACGAATTTGAGCTGGAAGCACTTGTCTTTGCAGCCTGGGGAGGCATTACCGTTAAAAACATTCCGGTACATGTTTATTATCCGCCACAGGAAGAGCGGGTTTCTCATTTTCGACCGTTCCGTGATTTCACCCGTATCAGTATCCTGAACACAGTACTGGTGCTCGTCACTTTCCTTTGGATCATCCCCCGAAACTTCTTCCGTAAACTGACCTGGAAGAACTGCAAGCAGTTTTTCTCGGATCATGTCACCCACTCCCCCGAATCTAATCTGCGGATCACGGCTGCCATCACACTCGGCGTATTCATGGGTATCGTTCCGGTATGGGGATATCAAATGCTAATCACGTTATTTCTGGCACATTTGTTCAGACTGAATAAAGTCATAGCTATTATAGCAGCCAATATCAGTATCCCTCCGATGATTCCATTTTTGCTGTACGGCAGTTACGTAACCGGTTGCAAAGTGCTGGGAGATCCTGTCAATCTGCATTTAAACGAACTTTCTTTTGAAAATGTAAAATCAGTCATAGAGCAATATTTAATAGGAAGTGTTATCTTTGCAGTCGGTTGCAGCATACTGGCAGGAACCATCGCGTTCATTCTGCTCACGGCGTGTAGGAAAAAAAAGATATGACCCAGTTTTTTATCGGACTATATGATTATTTCGAGAGGCACAAGATTCTGTTCTATTTGTCACTCATCAGTTGTGTCCTGTTAATGGGATTCTTTGCCCTGCAAGTAAGGTTCGAAGAGAACATCACACAATTTTTCCCCGACACTAAAGATTCCCAGAACACAATCAAAGTGTTCGACAATCTCAAGATTAAGGATAAGATTATCATTATGTTATCCTCGGCAGATACCTGTCACCGCGTAGAACCCGACTCCCTGATAGAAGCAGCCGGACAACTGCAACAAACCCTGACTGAAAAAGCCGGAGGTAAACTGATTAAAGGAATTTTCGCACAAGTAGACCAAAGCCTCATCCAAGGAGCCACAGACTTCGTTTATGAACATCTCCCGCTTTTCCTGACAGATACGGACTATCAACGCTTTGATTCCTTACTGACGGATAAAGGGATACAGGCTACCATGCAGAAGAATTATACCAACCTCCTCTCTCCTGCCGGAATTGCATTAAGAAGTTATATTCTCCGGGACCCGCTCGGACTGGGAAGCGAAACCCTGAAACATTTGCAAGATTTCCAGTTGGAAGCCAACTACGAGATTTATGACGAACATATCTTCTCCAAAGACGGCTCCACCTTACTTATGTTCATTACCCCGGTATTCAGTACAGGCAGCACCGGAAAGAACGACGAACTGATAAAGATACTCGAAGAAGAGCTCAAGCACGTACAGGGAGAATCTCCTACCATTCGAGCTGAATATTTCGGTGGTCCCTCCGTGGGAGTCTACAACGCCCGTCAGATTAAGAAAGATACCATCTTGACCTCCTCCCTGGCACTGCTTATCATCATTGTATTTATCTCACTCGTTTTTAAACGAAAGAGATCGATACCGTTGATTATTACTCCGGTACTGTTCGGAGGATTATTTGCCCTGTTTCTCATTTTCTTTATTAAAGGAAGTATCTCCGCCATTGCAGTGGGAGCCGGTTCGGCAGTGATGGGTATTGCACTAAGCTACTCCATTCACATGCTGGCACATCAGAACCATGTTTCCACCGTGCAACAACTTATTAAAGAGATAGCCTATCCGCTTACGGTAGGTAGTTTCACCACCATCGGCGCATTTCTGGGATTGATATTCACCAGTTCCGATCTGTTACGCGACTTCGGATTGTTTGCCTCTCTGGCATTGGTGGGCACCACCCTCTTCTGTCTCATTTACCTGCCTCATTTTCTGAAAGGACAGGCAGACGTCAAACAGGGACGCATACTACGCATCATCGAGAAAATAAACGCTTATTCTTACGAAAAGAATAAATGGCTGGTAGGCGGCATCCTCCTCATTACAGTAATCTGTTTGTTTACTTCGCAAAAGGTGGGCTTCAACAACGATATGATGAGTCTCAACTATGAGCCCCGCCATCTCCAACAATCAGAAGAAAAATTACTGCAACTCTTCGACAACGACGAAAAGACCGTGCTTTTTGTCAGTGTGGGAAAAGACATGAATCAGGCTACCGAAACTTATGCAACAACCAATCATAAGTTATCTATACTGAAAGAGCAGGGACTCATCAAAGAGTATGCCTCCGCCTCACAGTTTCTGATCTCTCCGCAAGAGCAGCAGAAACGCCTGAAGAAATGGAAAGATTACTGGACGGATGAAAAACAGCAACAAGTCCGTGAACAGCTGGAAACAGCTGCTGCCGAATATCGTTTCCGTCCGGGAAGCTTTGATTCTTTTTATCAATGGATGAACCAACCTTTCGGTGAATATCATTACACCGCGCAAGGAGACGATTTATCCGGCAAGCTATTGAATGAATGGCAAACCTCTGCCGATTCCATCACCATGCTTATCAGCCAGATACGGATCTGCGAACCGGATAAGGAAGCTGTGTACCAGAACTTTAATAAAGACCCGAATGTAGTCATCTTCGACCGTTCCTACTTTGCCAACAAATGGGTATCGGCCATCAATGACGACTTTTACCTGATTCTGTACATCTCTTCTTTCCTGATATTCTTTGCACTATGGTTCTCCTACGGACGTATCGAGCTTACCTTGATGAGTTTTCTCCCGATGCTAATCAGCTGGGTAATCATCTTAGGATTAATGGGAATTCTGGGAATTGAGTTCAATATTATCAACATCATCCTGTCCACCTTTATCTTTGGCATTGGAGATGACTTCAGTATCTTCATTATGGACGGGCTACAAAACAAATACCGTACAGGTCAGAAGGTGTTGAATTCGCATAAAACAGCCATCTTCTTCTCCGCCTTCACCACAGTGGTCGGTATGGGAGCACTTGTGTTTGCCAAACATCCGGCTTTGCAATCCATTTCCCTGATTTCCATTCTGGGTATGATAGCAGTGGTATTGGTGGCCTATACCATTCAGCCACTCATTTTCCGGTTCTTCATCGCAGGCCCCGCTTCCAAAGGATTGCCGCCTTATACGCTTATCGGATTGATACGTACCGTGTTGCTCTTCCTGCTTTTCTTTATCGGCTGCATCGTCCTCCGTATATTGATTATTCTGCTTTATCCGGTGCCTGTGCGCAAAAGCAGCAAGCAGCGTTTGGTGTGCCGCCTGATACAAATCACCTGCAAAGGAATTTTGCTACTGGCCACCGCCGTCAAAAAAGAGCATATCAACAAAGCCAACGAACGCTTCCGCCATCCGGCAATTATCATTGCCAACCACCAGTCGTTCATCGACATTCTGGTATTGCTGTCTCTTTCATCTAAAATCCTGATGGTAACCAACCATTGGGTATGGCACTCTCCTTTCTTCGGAACCATCATTCGTTATGTCGACTTCTATTATATAGGCGAAGGATACGAGCAATATATGGAACGGATGCGGAAAAAAGTGAAGGAGGGCTACTCCATCGCCATTTTCCCGGAAGGCACACGTACCTATAATGGAAAGATGAAACGTTTCCACAAAGGAGCATTCTATCTGGCAGAAGCATTGAAACTGGATATTCTCCCGATCCTGCTTTATGGTAATAACAAAATCATTGCCAAAGCACAACCTTTCAATATCCGGAAAGGAATCATCTATACGGAAATACTTCCCCGTATACCATTAGACGACCTGTCTTTCGGAAGTACTTATCAGGAGCGTACCAAACGCATATCCGCTTACATGAAAGAGGTTTATGCCCGTATCTGCCGTGAACAGAACACGACGGACAATCCGGCGTTCTACGAAGCTCTTATCCAGAACTATATCTATAAAGGTCCCGTCGTAGAATGGTATATCCGTATCAAAGTAAAAATGGAAAAGAATTACCGGCTATTCAACCGGTTGATTCCCGTCCAAGGGCAAATCACAGACATCGGTTGCGGCTTCGGCCCGTTATGCTATATGCTGTCTCTGCTTTCCGAGGACCGGGAAATCCTGGGTATTGATTACGATGAAGACAAGATAGCGCTGGCGCAGCACGGATGGTTACGCAACGAGCATCTCCAGTTCAAGCATGGCAATGCATTGGAATATCCCCTGCCGGAAAGTGATGTCTTTATCCTGAACGACATGCTTCACTATATGAGCTACGAACATCAACAAACCCTATTGTTGAAATGTGCCGGTCGCTTACGTTCACAAGGAATGATTATCATACGCGACGGAAATTCAGCCAACGCTTCCAAGCACCGGTTAACCCGGTTCACGGAATTACTATCCACCCGTATTTTCAACTTCAACCGGACAACCGGAGAGCTGTATTTCACCACTGAAACCCAATTACGGGAAATAGCAGTCGCCTGTGGAATGGCTGTCGAAATCATTCCTAATGACAAATATACATCAAACACCATTTACATATTTAGAAAACCGAACTAGTATGAGCAAATATGACATCATCATTATCGGCAGCGGCCTTGGCGGACTGGAATGCGGAGCGATTCTTAGCAAAGAGGGATTCAACGTATGCGTAGTAGAAAAAAATGCGCAATTCGGCGGATGCTTCCAGACTTACCAACGAAAAGGGCATCTGTTGGATACGGGTATTCATTATGTAGGAAGCCTGGATGAGGGTCAAGTGATGAACCAGTATTTCCGCTATTTCGGTATCATGGACAAGCTGAAAATAAAACGCTTGGACGATGCTGCTTTTGACACGATCTACTATAAAGGAAAAACATACGATTATGCAATGGGGTACCCGCAGTTTATTGAAACCATCTGCCGTTCCTTCCCGCATGAGAAAGAAAACTTGAAATGCTATGCCGAACAGCTTCAGGCTGTCGGAAACCTGATTAGCGTAGACCACCTGAAACAAGGCACACTCGCTTTGGAGGGTATGAAATACTTTTGTACCTCTGCCGCCCATCTGATTGCGGATATCACTCCGGACCCCGCCTTACGAAATGTACTGGCAGGTTCAGCTTTACTCTACGGAGGTTTGAAAGATGTCTCCACTTTCTACCAGCATGCCATGATTAACCACTCTTATATTGAAGGGGCCTACCGTTTTGTAGACGGAAGTATGCAAGTCAGTCTGGAGCTAATCAATGTAATCCGGGCAAACGGAGGGACCGTGCTCAATAACAGTGAAGCCACCCGCATCATCGTTGAAAACGAAAAGGTACAAGGGGTTATCATCAACGGAGAAGAGCGATTGGAAAGCGACTTC
This sequence comes from Bacteroides sp., assembly GCF_052357945.1. Classification (GTDB taxonomy): domain Bacteria; phylum Bacteroidota; class Bacteroidia; order Bacteroidales; family Bacteroidaceae; genus Bacteroides. The sequence goes on from NZ_DAWCXD010000003.1 coordinate 46,274, forward strand.
GTCATCTCCAATATGCATCCCCAACGGACATTGGAGATACTGGATAAAAACCGTAGCATCAAGAATGCCTATATTTCCCGCATCCGTTCGCTGGAAAATACCTACGGCATCTTTACGCTCTACCTGGTAATGAAGAAAAAAAGCACTCCCTATCAGAACCGCAACCTGTATCTGCATGCGAACAATAAAGTGTGGTATGATAAATTGCTCTATCCGGGACGGACCACCAACTGTATGATTTCCATGCAAGCGTCTTCCGAGGACAGTCAATATGCCAGTGTCATTTCCATCCTGGCACCGATGTATATAGATGAACTGTCTGCCTGGAAGGACACGACTCCCGAACATCGGGGAGAAGACTACCAATCCTTCAAAAAGGAGAAAGCAGAGCAGATTCTCCGCTTCATCCGAGGACATGGCATTGACCTTTCAGAAAACATAGAAGAGATGTATACCACTACTCCATTAAGCTATCGGGACTATACAGGAACAGTGGATGGTTCCGCGTATGGGATTATCAAAGATTATAAATGTCCGCAAATTGGTTTCGTATCTACAAGAAGCCGCTTGGGAAACCTCTTTCTCACCGGGCAAAACCTGAATGTGCATGGTGCATTAGGGGTAACACTAACTGCCATGCTGACTTGTGCGGAGTTTGTAGGACAAGAATATCTGGCTAAAAAAGTAGGAAATGCATAGAATAGTCAAAAAGACACTCCAATACACGGGCTTCCTTTTCCTGTCGCTCATTGTTCTATTGATAGCCGGAATCAGCTATCTCTACTTTTCTGCGGATATGCAAACGCCCAAACATGAGCAAAGTATGACCACAGACAAAGTGATTGATATAGACAGTCTCCACCTCCGGCATTATGGAGATAACTTTCTCCGGCACAGCGACAGCGGCTTATGGGAATTGTTTGTGAAAGGGGATGCTTTCCAGAGAGGAGAAGCTATCGGGCAACTGTCTTCCGACCTGCTCCACCATCAAGAGAAAGTGTTCGTGGATCAGATTCGTGAGATTGTTCCTTCAGACAGTTATCTGAAATTCCTCCGGTTCTTCATTGTATTATTCAACCGTAATCTGGGTGAGAACGTCCTCGAAGAATACCGCGACGAGATCTACGGAATCTCGCTATCATGTACACATGAGTACGACTTCATCGGCACTCCTTACGAACGCCAGTTGAATTACCATTCGGCGCACGACCTGGGACACGCCATGCAGGATTATATGTTAGTGGGATGCAGTTCGTTCGCCACTTGGGGAACACAAAGTGCAGATTCATCCCTGCTGATCGGACGTAACTTCGATTTCTACGTTGGAGATGCCTTCGCAGAGAACAAGCAGGTGGCTTTTTATGTACCGGAGCAAGGATACAGGTTTGCTTCTGTGGGATGGCCGGGTATGATAGGAGTGTTATCCGGCATGAACGAGACAGGTCTTACCGTGACAATTAATGCTGCCAAATCTGCTGTCCCGACAAGTTCCGCTACCCCCATTTCCATCCTGACCAGAGAGATTCTGCAATATGCAGCCACTATTGATGAAGCCTTTGCCATCGCCCAAAAACGGGAAACATTCGTCTCCGAATCCATATTGATAGGTTCTGCCAAAGACGGCAAGGCCGCGATTATCGAGAAATCTCCGGAGAAAACAGTGCTTTTCACCGGAAAAGAAGCCAATCGACTCATCTGCACCAACCATTACCAATCGGAAGAATTCAGCAAGGACGAACGAAACATGGAAAATATCCGCACTTCCGACAGCCCATACCGTTTTGCACGATTAACGGAACTCATTAATGAGGATCTTCCGATAGATGTCTCCAAAGCCGCCTCTATCCTGCGTGACCACAAAGGCTTGCAAAACACAGACCTGGGACTGGCCAACGAAATGGCCATCAATCAGTTTATTGCCCATCATTCCGTCATCTTCCAGCCGGAAAAACGGCTGATGTGGGTATCTACTTCTCCCTGGCAATGTGGGAAATACGTAGCTTATGACCTGAATAAGATATTCAAGGACACGATTGATTGGCAACACGAAATATACAGTTCCGCTCTGACCATTCCGGAAGATAAATTCATCGACACACCGGAGTTCCAGCATCTTCTCACGTATAAGAAACTGACTCCGCTTTTATTGAAGAAAATCAGAAAAAAGGAAAAGATAGAGGAATCTGTTTTAAAAACATACCAAGCCTCCAATCCTTCCCTATACTATGTATATGAAGTAATAGGAGATTACTACGAGGCCATGCAGCAACCTCAACAAGCTATTGCATACTGGCAACAGGCATTGAAGAGACCTATTCCCAAGTTGCAAGAGAAAGAACGTATCCAACAGAAAATTCAAAAACAATCCAAAGATGGAAAAGAATCCTGAAATTCAGTTCCGCTCACCGGAAGATATCAAAAGCTATCAGGAAGAACAGTTAGCCAAAGCGTTAGCCTACCTGCAAGCACATTCCAAGTTCTATCAACAGATGTTTGCCGAACATCACATTGATATCAATCAAATAAAGACGATTGAAGACTTGCAACAGATCCCCGTCACTACCAAGACGGACTTGCAACTCCATAACGATGATTTCATCTGCGTAGACAAAGAGGAAATTATCGACTATGTGACGACTTCGGGCACATTGGGAGATCCGGTCACTTTCGTTCTCACCTCTGAAGACCTGGACCGTCTCTCTTACAACGAATACCTATCTTTCACCACCACCAGATGCACCAAGCAGGATATTCTTCAATTGATGACTACCATCGACCGCCGTTTCATGGCAGGCTTGGCTTATTATATGGGAGCCCGCGAACTGGGTATGGGAGTGATCCGTGTAGGCAACGGCATCCCGGAACTGCAATGGGACACGATTCGACGGATACATCCGACTTGTGGAATGGTGGTCCCCTCTTTCCTTATCAAACTGATAGAGTTTGCCGAAAAGAATCATATCGACCATAATACCTGTTCCATGCAGAAGTGTATCTGTATCGGAGAAGCATTGCGCAATCAGGAATTCCAGTTGAATACGCTCGGACAGAAGATACACGATAAATGGCCTGCCTTGCAGTTGTATTCCACTTATGCCTCCACCGAAATGCAGTCGTCCTTTACCGAGTGTAATGAATTCCACGGAGGACATTTGCAACCGGAACTTATCATTGTAGAGTTTCTGGATGATAACAATCGCCCCGTGGAAGAGGGAGAAGCAGGGGAAGTAACGATCACGACGCTCGGAGTCAAAGGGATGCCGTTGCTCCGTTTCAAAACAGGCGATATTTGCTACCACCACACCGAGCCCTGTGGTTGCGGGAGAAATACCATCCGCCTAAGCTCCATCCTCGGCCGGAAAGGACAAATGATTAAATACAAAGGAACAACGTTATATCCGCCTGCATTATTCGACATTCTGGATAATATACCTTCGGTAAAAAACTATATTATTGAAGTTTATACCAATGAATTGGGAACGGATGAGATTCTGATTCGTATCGGAAGCGAGAACCGTAGCGAAGCCTTTGCCAAAGAGATTAAAGATCTGTTCCGTTCGAAAGTCAGAGTGGCGCCAAGCATCAATTTTGAATCGGCAGAGTACATTGCCAAGATACAAATGCCTCCGATGAGTCGAAAAACGATAAAATTCATTGATTTACGATAATTATTTTCTACTTTTGGAAGTTAGTAACCAACTATATCACTTTAACATTAACGTATATGAAAAAACTTATTCTATTCTTATTCTTGAGCACGAGCCTGTTCTGTTTCGGACAAGGCAAGAGTGCATTGAAAGACATTCAGTCTATTAAGTTCTATGGGGTAGACTACTCCCAAGTAAAAGTTTTCGGTGCAGATGAATCACCGGCACAATTCAAAGATGCTTTCAGACGTATCAATGAGCTGTTCATCACAGAAGCTAAGAAGTATAACGTAGGAAAACAATTGAAAAAAGAAGTGACAGAGATTTCACTGGATGCCGTTAATCAGGTGAACGAAAACATCGACCTGGCCGAGCTAATGACTGCTAAAAGAGAATATACTCTTAGTAAAGAGCAAATCAAAGCAGCCATCAACGCATTGCCTATCCAGAAAACACCCGGAGTAGGTATGGTGTTTATCGCACAGTTCCTGGACAAATCAAACAATAGAGGTACGTATGAAGTCGTATTCTTCAATACCGAAACAAAGGAAATCATTGAAGAATGGATAACAGATGGAAAAGCACGTGGTTTCGGATTACGCAACTATTGGGCAGGCTCTATCCATAGCGCACTCAAGAAATTATAAACCAATAACATATAAACATGAGAAAACTACTATTATTGCTGACCTTATTGTTAAGTATCAGTACTTATGTCGCAGCACAGAACTACACAGAAGTAGTGTATTTAAAGAATGGCAGCATTATCAAAGGAGTAATCATTGAACAAGTGCCCAATGTTTCTTTAAAAATCAAAACAAGTGATGGCAGCCTCATCATCTGTCAGATGAGTGATGTGACTAAAATCACAAAAGAAGAGCGGTACACAAGAGATTATCGTAAAGATACCAACGACCGCAAAGCCGCAAGAAATACATTAAAAGGTTATAAGGGTTTTGTAGACTTTGCATATATTGGCGATGTGAGTGACTACAATGCCTCTAAAATTGAATTATCAACCACACATGGTTATCAGTTCAACAATTATTTCTTTGTAGGTGGCGGTGTCGCTCTCAACTACTATACAGATGCAGATCTTGTTGCAGCACCCATCTATGCCAACTTCAGAGCTAACTTCATCAACAAAAGAGTTACTCCGTTTGCCGACGTAAAAGCCGGATATGCTGTAGGAGACATAGAAGGAGCATATGCTTCAATAGGAGTAGGAGTACGTTTTTCTTTAAAAGGAAAAAAGGCCTTGAATTTAGCTTTGATATATAACTTCCAAGATTATGACACCACAACGGATTATAGTTACAGCTATGGAGGACATTATTATCATAACACTTGGGATGATACATGGGAGTTACATGGAGTAGGAATTAGATTCGGATTTGAATTCTAAGTCTGTTTGCAATACAGATAAATTTCTTACCCTACTATTGCTTTTCACTAATTAATTTTGTATCTTTAGTAATTTTCATCCTTTTGAAGATAGCTAGTCACCTTATAGAATGATAAATGTCACCCTATAAGGTGACATTCGTCTTTTTATAAAGTGCCTATTGTCCCGTTACAACGGGACGACTACCCGACTGCACAAAAAGTCACTAGTTTCTGCACTGAAAAGTCTTAATCTATGCACTGAAAGACCTTAAATACAATGAAGAATAATGGAAACGTTATTGATGCGTTATATAAAGAATATTAGGAACTTTACGTTCGCCGGCATGGTCAAACCGCCCATTGTCACAAGGATAATTAACGACTCCATTATCCGATGCACCGGACAACCAAAGAGTAGTAGATCCACCTCCATCCAAATTTAATGCATCCTCACCCCCTAAAACACGAATCAGATGTGCCAATTCCGGGATATTCACTCCTCCTGCTTGTTCAGGAAAACGCCCGTCTACCGTTATCAACAGTATTTTTCCATCCTTAGTAGTAGCAACAGCACTACGAGGGTGCTTCGTCCGGATAAAATTCGGTTCACACGAGTTCCAATCACAAACCTGTCCGTCTTTCAACATTAACGGACCGGAAGCTAGTATCGTACCTGCTTTGCCTTTATAATTCTTTTCTATCTGTTTGTTCCAAGGAATTAATTTCATTCCCCTTTTGCGCACACTAATGGCTCCTGTGACACGCTGTTTAAACTCACTCTGCAGCGTTGTATCAATAACTTGGCGATCCGTCTTCAGGAAACAGACCGAGTTTCCCCGTTTCATGTCAAAATAGGAGCCATTAATGGCTGCAATGGCGTTATATTCAGAAGCAATCTTACTTGTTTCTTTCATTTTATCCGAAACGGCAACATCAACTTTCAAGCCCGCACCGGGATCAACTTCTATCAGACTAACAGACTGGGGTCCCTGATACAATCGGGGGATAGAAGCATACTTATAAATGAGTCCTTTTTGAGGACTTTCCACCTTCCATTGGGCAGATACGATTGCCAAAGAATCGGATGCGGTTTGCCCTTTCAATGTTCCGATAGAACATAAAATCAAGATAGCAATTAACAAGTTTCTTTTTATCATAGATAGAGAAATGAATCATTTAGGCCGCTAAAGCTAGTTAATAATCGCCATTCATCCAAAAATCCCTGTAACTTTCCGCTCGCTCCATTTTCTCTACCTCCTTTTTTACTATCCAGATAATCCATATCTTCTGACTGCATCTAATTCAGAGTGAGCAACAGAGCTTTAAGTCAACTTTTAATAGCTTCTTATTTTTGATATTGCAGAGTTTTTCCTATCTTTGTTTTCGGAAGATAATACAAATGAAGAAAGGAGAACCATGATGTCTCGCATAGAGAAAAACAAATTGAATTTTACTGTAGCTTTAATCGCAGAGTTCGCAGCGACTTATCAAATCAAGCAAAAACAGGCATTCAACTATTTGAATCGTTTTAAAGGCCTTGTTTTTTTACAAAAACACTATGAAGTAATGCACACACAATCTTTCGAAGATTCTATTGAAGCTTTATCAATGGTATGCCGTAGAAATGGAGGACAACTGTAATGAAGCTATACCATGGTTCAAATATGAAAATAGACAAGCCGGACCTATCTCGTTCAAAGCCCTTCAAAGACTTTGGCCAAGGATTTTATCTTTCTCCCGGTTATGAACAGGCACATGCCTTAGCCAAACAAAAAACCGATCAATTACAATCCGGAGAGCCATCTGTGACCATCTTCGAACTGGAAGATCAAATAATAAAGACTTCAGATCTGCAAATAAAAATATTCGATGATTACTGTGAAGAATGGGTACAGTTCGTTTTACTCAACCGCGACCGTAGCCATACACATCCTGCACACACTTACGATATAGTCATTGGTCCTATTGCCGACGACGGAGTAACCTATCAGTTACGTCGTTACAGCATGGGAGACATTTCAATGAGCAGATTGATTGAAGAACTAAAATATGCCAAAGGGTTGACCATACAATATTACTTCGGCACTGAACATGCCCTTTCATACCTAAAGAAACTATGAAGCTGACGAATACACAAATAGAATGTATGATTGAAGATTTAAGTAGTGAAATCATACGGATACTCATGGAGGAATGGCAGTATAATATGACGCAAGCAATGGAAATCTACTACAATTCCGACACCTTTGAGCGTTTGAGTGATCCGACTACGGGACTTTATTACCAAAGTGCCGGTTACGTGTACGACTTTCTAAAAAAAGAACTGACCACAGGACAAGTTAGTTAGAATAGAGTTTCACACTTGCTTGTCAGCATCCCATATCTTTCACAAGTAAAAAAGCTACCTTTATCAAACCTCTGTTTTCTACAGCCTTGAAATATTTTCGTCTTATCTACTATACACTTCCGCTTTTTTTCGTACTTTTACCCCTTGTTGGAAAGAAGTGCCTTTTCAACCCTTGAGAACAGAAAAAGAAAAAACAATATATAAAATGAATCACAAATGGAATTATCGACCCATTACACCCGAACAGGCAGAGACAAGCCAGACATTGGCCCAGGAACTAGGGATTAGCCCGATACTTGGACAACTTTTGGTGCAGCGGGGAATTACGAAGGCAGCAGATGCCAAGAAGTTTTTCCGCCCGCAATTGCCCGACCTGCATGATCCGTTCCTGATGAAGGATATGGATATTGCAGTAGAACGTCTGAACAGGGCGATGGGAAAGAAAGAACGTATTCTAATTTATGGAGATTATGACGTAGACGGTACTACTGCCGTAGCATTGGTCTACAAGTTTATTCAACAGTTCTATTCGAACCTTGATTATTACATACCCGACCGATACAATGAAGGGTATGGCATTTCTAAAAAAGGAGTGGACTATGCCGCAGAAACCGGTGTAGGGCTGATTATTGTACTCGATTGTGGAATTAAAGCAGTAGAGGAAATCACTTATGCCAAAGAGAAAGGGATTGATTTCATCATCTGCGATCATCATGTACCGGATGATGTGCTTCCGCCTGCCGTAGCTATTCTGAACGCCAAACGCCTGGACAATACGTATCCGTACACTCACCTTTCCGGTTGTGGAGTCGGCTTCAAGTTTATGCAGGCATTCGCTATCAGTAACGGTATCGAGTTCCACCACCTGATTCCTTTGCTTGATATTGTAGCCGTGAGTATTGCATCGGACATCGTTCCGATTATGGGTGAAAACCGTATCCTCGCCTACCACGGTCTGAAGCAACTGAACAGTAACCCGAGCATTGGTATGAAGGCTATTATCGACGTATGCGGACTTTCTGAAAAGGAAATCACCGTCAGCGATATTGTGTTTAAAATCGGACCGCGCATCAATGCATCAGGACGTATTCAAAACGGAAAAGAAGCCGTAGACCTGCTGACGGAAAAAGATTTCTCGATAGCGCTTGAGAAAGCCGGACAAATCAACCAGTACAACGAAACCCGGAAAGACCTCGACAAGAGTATGACGGAAGAGGCAAACAACATCGTTGCCAATCTGGAAGGATTAGCCGATCGCCGCTCCATCGTGCTCTACAACGAAGAATGGCACAAAGGAGTGATTGGTATCGTAGCTTCCCGTCTGACAGAAGTGTACTACCGCCCTGCCGTGGTACTGACCCGGACGGATGATATGGCAACAGGCTCCGCACGTTCAGTTTCCGGCTTCGACGTATATAAAGCAATCGAACATTGCCGCGACCTGCTGGAAAACTTCGGAGGGCATACATACGCCGCCGGACTGTCGATGAAAGTGGAGAATGTGGATGCCTTTACCAAACGGTTCGAAGAATACGTTTCACAGCATATCCTGCCGGAACAAACCAGTGCTGTAATCGAAATTGATGCTGAAATCGACTTCAGGGATATTTCATCCAAGTTTTTCAACGACCTGAAGAAGTTTAATCCTTTCGGTCCTGATAACACGAAACCCATTTTCTGCACTCATCATGTCTATGATTATGGAACGAGTAAAGTGGTAGGGCGCGATCAGGAACATATCAAACTCGAACTGGTCGATAATAAATCGAATAATGTAATGAACGGTATTGCATTCGGACAAAGTTCGCATGTACGTTACATCAAAACGAAACGTTCATTCGACATCTGTTACACCATTGAAGAAAACACGCACAAGCGTGGGGAAGTACAACTTCAAATCGAGGATATAAAGCCGATTGAATAAGTATCAGGAGATATTAAAACAATATTGGGGATATGACTCCTTCCGCGACTTGCAGGAGGAGATCATCACCAGTATCGGCGAAGGCAAAGATACACTGGGACTTATGCCGACCGGAGGCGGTAAGTCCATCACTTTTCAAGTGCCTGCTCTCGCCCAGGAAGGAATTTGCATTGTCATTACTCCTCTCATCGCCCTGATGAAAGATCAGGTGCAAAACCTGCGTAAACGCGGCATCAAGGCGCTTGCTGTCTATTCGGGCATGACGCGGCAGGAGATTCTCACTGCTCTTGAGAATTGTATCTTCGGTAATTACAAATTCCTCTATATTTCTCCGGAACGTCTGGACACGGACATATTCCGCACCAAACTGCGATCAATGAAAGTCTCCATGATTACGGTCGACGAAAGTCACTGTATCTCACAATGGGGATATGACTTCCGCCCTGCTTACCTGAAAATTGCCGAAATACGGGCATTGCTACCGGGAATTCCGGTACTGGCACTTACGGCGACCGCCACTCCGGAAGTAGTGAAGGATATTCAAGCTCGCTTGGATTTCCGTGAAGAGAATGTTTTCCGCATGAGCTTCGAACGGAAAAACCTGGCGTATATCGTCCGGCAAACGGATAACAAAACTCAAGAGCTGTTGCATATCTTACGAAAGATACCCGGCAGCGCCATTATCTATGTCCGCAACAGACGACGCACCAAAGAAATCACCGAGTTACTGGTAAACGAAGATATTACCGCCGACTTCTATCACGCCGGACTGGATAATGCCGTAAAAGACCTCCGGCAAAAACGCTGGCAAAGCGGAGAAGTTCGTGTAATGGTAGCGACAAACGCCTTTGGAATGGGGATTGATAAACCCGACGTGCGCATCGTATTGCATCTCGATCTCCCCGACTCTCTCGAAGCTTACTTCCAAGAAGCCGGTCGTGCAGGAAGAGACGGTGAAAAAGCGTATGCTGTGATCTTATACACCAAAACGGACAGAACGACGCTACACAGGCGCGTTGTGGATACTTTCCCCGACAAGGAGTATATTCTCAATGTCTACGAACATTTGCAGTATTACTATCAGATGGCAATGGGCGACGGTTTCCAATGTGTCCGCGAGTTTAATCTGGAAGAATTTTGCCGGAAGTTCAAATACTTCCCGGTTCCGGTAGACAGTGCACTGAAAATATTGACTCAAGCCGGCTATCTGGAATATACGGACGAACAGGATAATGCCTCTCGTATTCTTTTCACGATTCGCCGGGACGAACTATACAAATTGCGAGAAATGGGAACGGAAGCCGAAGCACTGATACAGACGATTCTCCGCTCTTACACCGGAGTATTCACCGACTATGCCTATATCAGCGAAGCCACCCTGTCCATACGTACCGGACTGACCCGCGAACAAATTTATAATATACTGGTCACGCTTACCAAACGTCGTATCGTGGATTACATTCCACACAAAAAGACACCTTATATTATATACACCCGCGAACGGCAGGAACTTCGTTTTGTGCATATTCCTCCTTCCGTCTACGAAGAACGCAAAGCCCGGTATGAAGCCCGCATCAAAGCGATGGAAGAGTATGTCACTTCGGAGAATGTGTGCCGGAGCCGAATGCTGCTCCGTTACTTCGGAGAGAAGAACGAGCACAACTGCGGACAATGCGATGTTTGTCTTAGTCACCGTGCAACCGATACCCTGACCGAGAATTCTTTCGATTTCGAGGAACTGAAAAAGAAAATATCAGAATTACTTACCCAGAAACCGCTGACACCAGTAGAAATAGCCGATAAGATAGAAGCGGATAAAGAGAAAATCAGCGAAGTCATCCAGTATTTATTGGAGGAAGGTGAGTGGAAGATGCAGGACGGAATGATACATATTTCAAAATAAGTTACTACCTTTGCAAGGTAACTCAAAAATAACACAACCATGCCGAACTTTTTTAAATCTTTCTTCTCCGGTAAGTCGGAAACTCCGGAAAGTGAAAAACAGAAAAACGATCAGAAAAATTTCGAGATTTTCAAATACGACGGTTTACGTGCGCAACGCATGGGACGTCCGGATTATGCAGTAAAATGTTTTACTGAAGCTCTTGCCATCCAGGAAGAGTTTGAAACAATGGGCTATCTTAGTCAACTCTACATTCAGATGGGAGAAACGGCAAAAGCCCGCGAACTATTGGAGAAAATGGCCGCAATGGAGCCTCATGTCACGAGTACTTTCCTGACACTGGCAAATGTATGTTTCATCCAGGAAGATTATCAGGCAATGGAAGAGGCTGCCAATAAAGCAATTGCCATCGAAGAAGGAAATGCCGTGGCTCATTACCTGTTAGGGAAAGCCCGTAAGGGACAGGACGATGATTTGATGACTATTGCCCATCTCACCAAAGCAATCACTTTGAAAGATGACTTCATCGAAGCCCGTCTGTTACGTGCGGAAGCGTTGCTAAATCTGAAACAATATAAAGAAATGATGGAGGATATAGACGCTGTACTTGCCCAAAACCCGGAAGAAGAGACTGCCATGCTCCTGCGTGGAAAAGTGAAAGAAGCCAACGGTCAGGACGAAGAAGCGGAAGAGGATTACAAACTGGTGACGGAAATAAACCCGTTCAACGAACAGGCATACCTTTATTTAGGGCAACTTTATATCAACCAGAAAAAACTGACGGAAGCCATCGGCCTGTTTGATGAAGCCATCGAACTGAATCCGAACTTTGCGGAAGCCTACAAAGAACGCGGACGCGCTAAATTACTGAATGGTGATAAAGATGGTTCCGTAGAGGACATGAAGAAATCTCTGGAGTTGAATCCGAAAGAGGAAGCTGGCCTGAACGGAGAATTCAAAAATTTGGGACCGAAGCCGGAGACACTTCCGGGTATCTTCTAAATACCGGAAACCAAGAGGCAAGTATCACTTAAAGCAGAAGCGCAAATGTAATACAGAATGACCTTTTCATTTGTTTTTGATGAAAAAACAAAAAAAATATCGTTTTTTGTTTGCATCTAACAGAAAATTATTACTTTTGCCCCAGAATTAAAAACCAAAGCAAAAAAGATAGATTCGAATGAAATCATTTACTTATGCATATTACTTCTTTTTTTACTTTTACTTTAGCAACAAAGTAGAGCGGGAGTTTGTATGTATCAAGTGACAGTGATGCTTAAGGACTGAATAGAGAAATCAATCATATGAATCCCGCTCCAATATGGACGCGGGATTTTTTTATATAATACATTTAGAACAATGAAAAAGATAGCAATTCAAGGAACACTCGGCTCATATCATGATATCGCCGCACACAAGTACTTCGAGGGAGAAGAAATAGAGTTAATCTGTTGTGCCAACTTCGAAGACGTGTTTACTTCGATACGGAAAGACAGCCAGGTCATCGGAATGCTAGCCATCGAGAATACGATTGCGGGAAGTTTGTTGCACAACAATGAATTGTTGAGACAAAGCGGCACACAGATTATCGGTGAATACAAACTGCGCATTTCACACAGCTTTGTCTGTCTCCCCGATGAGAACTGGGAAGATCTGACAGAAGTCAACTCCCACCCTATCGCCCTGATGCAGTGTCGTGAATTTCTGAATCAACATCCGCAATTGAAAGTGGTGGAAGGTGAAGACACGGCCCGCAGCGCAGAAATCATCAAGAATGAAAATCTGAAAGGACACGCTGCCATCTGCTCCAAAGCAGCAGCTGAACGTTACGGCATGAAAGTCCTTCAGGAAGGTATTGAAACGAACAAGCACAACTTCACCCGTTTTCTGGTTGTTGCCGATCCCTGGCAAGTAGACGAACTCCGCCAACATCATGCCAATGCAACCAACAAGGCAAGTATCGTATTCACTCTTCCACACACGGAAGGCAGCCTGTCACAGGTTTTATCCATTCTATCGTTCTATAATATCAATCTGACCAAAATTCAATCGTTACCTATCATCGGACGGGAATGGGAATACCAGTTTTACGTAGATGTAGCTTTCAACGATTATCTAAGATACAAGCAGTCTATTGCCGCAATCACTCCATTAACCAAAGAACTTAAATTATTAGGCGAATATGCAGAAGGAAAGTCAAACGTATAAAATCGCTCCTGCCGACAGATTGGCAAGTGTAAGCGAATACTACTTCTCAAAGAAGCTAAAAGAGGTAGCACAGATGAATGCAGAGGGAAAGGATGTTATCAGCCTCGGCATCGGAAGCCCCGATATGCCTCCCTCAAGGGAAACCATCGAAACATTGTGCAACAATGCTCATGATCCCAACGGACACGGTTACCAACCGTATGTAGGTATCCCCGAACTGCGCAAAGGCTTCGCTGCCTGGTATCAACGCTGGTATGGAGTGGAACTGAATCCGAATACGGAGATACAGCCTTTAATCGGCTCTAAAGAAGGAATTCTCCATGTTACGCTGGCATTCGTCAATCCGGGTGAGCAGGTGCTAGTCCCGAATCCGGGATACCCCACCTATACTTCTTTGAGTAAAATACTCGGAGCGGAAGTTATCAACTACGACCTGAAAGAAGAGGATGGCTGGATGCCTGACTTCGAGACACTGGAAAAGATGGATCTTAGCCGCGTAAAACTGATGTGGACCAATTATCCCAACATGCCGACGGGAGCCAATGCAACTCCGGAAATCTATGAACGTCTCGTTGACTTTGCCCGTCGTAAGAATATCGTAATTGTGAATGATAATCCGTACAGCTTTATCCTGAACGATAAGCCTATCAGTATCCTAAGTGTACCGGGAGCCAAAGACTGTTGCATCGAGTTTAACTCTATGAGCAAGAGCCACAATATGCCCGGCTGGCGTATCGGCATGCTGGCATCAAACGCGGAATTCGTGCAATGGATACTGAAAGTGAAAAGTAATATCGACAGTGGTATGTTCCGTGCTATGCAACTGGCTGCAGCAACTGCTCTTGAAGCCGAAGCGGACTGGTATGAAGGCAATAACGAGAACTATCGCAACCGTCGTCACCTCGCCGGTGAGATCATGAAAACATTGGGATGCACCTACGACGAAAAACAAGTAGGAATGTTCCTTTGGGGAAAGATTCCCGCTTCCTGCAAAGATGTAGAGGAACTGACAGAAAAGGTGCTGCATGAAGCAAGAGTGTTTATCACTCCGGGATTTATCTTCGGCAGCAACGGAGCAAGGTATATTCGTATCTCACTTTGTTGCAAGGACAATAAGCTGGCGGAAGCTCTGGAAAGAATTAAAAGAATCTAACCTCTTACAAAGAGAGAACGACAGCAGAATGAGACAACAGAACAATTTCAATGAAAACAAGTTATTAAAAGAATAAAAACAAATAAGAATATGGAACTCGAATCAATTTTATTACCGGGCGTTGAAGCTAAAAGACCGATTGTCATTGCCGGCCCGTGTAGCGCAGAAACGGAAGAACAAGTAATGGATACAGCCAAACAACTGGCTGCTAAAGGACAAAAAATATATCGTGCCGGAATCTGGAAGCCGCGCACCAAACCGGGAGGTTTCGAAGGTATCGGTGTAGAAGGTCTTGCCTGGTTGAAAGAGGTGAAGAAAGAAACTGGAATGTATGTTTCTACAGAGGTAGCAACAGCCAAACACGTTTACGAATGTCTGAAAGCGGGAATCGATATTCTTTGGGTAGGTGCACGCACCACTGCCAATCCTTTCGCCGTACAGGAAATCGCTGACGCACTGAAAGGGGTTGATATCCCTGTATTGGTTAAGAACCCGGTGAACCCGGATCTCGAATTATGGATCGGAGCACTGGAACGTATCAACAACGCTGGTTTGAAGCGTCTGGGTGCTATCCACCGCGGTTTCAGCAGTTATGACAAAAAGATCTACCGGAATCTTCCCCAATGGCATATTCCTATCGAACTACGCCGCCGTATCCCTAATCTTCCGATTTTCTGTGATCCGAGCCATATCGGTGGAAAACGTGAGTTGGTAGCACCGCTTTGCCAACAGGCTATGGACTTGAATTTCGACGGTTTGATTGTAGAAAGCCACTGCAACCCGGATTGCGCATGGAGCGATGCTTCTCAACAAGTTACTCCGGACGTACTCGACTATATCCTCAATCTGTTGGTAATCCGTACGGAAACACAGTCTACCGAAAGTCTGGCACAACTCCGTAAACAGATTGATGAATGTGACGACAATATCATTCAGGAATTAGCAAAAAGAATGCGTGTGGCCCGTGAAATCGGTACTTACAAAAAGGAGCACGGAATCACAGTTCTTCAAGCCGGACGTTACAATGAGATTCTGGAAAAACGTGGCGCGCAGGGCGAACAATGCGGTATGGACAGCGAGTTTATGAAGAAGATTTTCGAAGCCATCCACGAAGAATCGGTTCGTCAACAGATGGAAATTATTAATAAGTAGTTAGAGTGAAGGTGTGTCATAATGAATAATAAAACGCAGATTAACGCAAATTATTGCAGAAATAATTTTATAAGTCGTTGATTAATATATCAATATAGTTGAAATAATCTGCGATAATTTGTGTTTTGACACACTCTCACTAAATAATAAACATTATGAGAATATTAATCCTTGGAGCCGGTAAAATGGGCTCCTTCTTTACTGATATTTTGAGCTTTCAACACGAGACGGCCGTGTTCGACGTCAACCCGCACCAGTTGCGTTTCGTCTATAACACGTATCGTTTCACTACATTGGAGGAGATTAAGGAATTTGAACCGGAACTGGTTATTAATGCTGTTACAGTGAAGTACACATTGGATGCCTTTCGCAAAATACTGCCTGTATTACCGAAAGACTGTATCATTAGTGACATTGCCTCTGTAAAAACAGGATTGAAGAAGTTCTACGAAGAAAGTGGTTTCCGCT
Source organism: Bacteroides sp. (assembly GCF_052357945.1). GTDB lineage: Bacteria > Bacteroidota > Bacteroidia > Bacteroidales > Bacteroidaceae > Bacteroides. The sequence continues at coordinate 62,462 of NZ_DAWCXD010000003.1, forward strand.
ACGTTTCCAGTCACCCTATGTTTGGCCCGACTTTCGCAAGTCTTAGCAATCTAAGCAGTGAAAATGCCATCATTATCAGTGAAGGCGACCACCTGGGAAAAATATTCTTCAAAGACCTCTATCAGACATTACGGTTGAACATCTTCGAATATACATTTGATGAGCACGACGAAACAGTAGCCTACTCGCTTTCTATTCCGTTCGTATCGACGTTCGTATTTGCTGCCGTAATGAAACATCAGGAAGCCCCGGGAACTACGTTCAAAAAGCACATGGCAATCGCCAAAGGGCTGCTAAGCGAAGATGATTACCTGCTTCAGGAAATACTGTTCAACCCACGCACTCCGGGACAAGTGACTAATATCCGGACAGAGTTGAAAAACCTTCTCGAAATCATCGAAAACAAGGATGCGGAAGGTATGAAAAAGTATCTGACGAAGATCCGGGAAAAGATTAAATAATCAATACCGGTGCCAAGATTTAACGATCCCCTGCAAAAAAGTTCTTTGCAGGGGATTTTTTTATGTGTACCTTTGTATCCGCAAAAACGGATTCACAGGAGAAAGAATGATAGATCAAATTACCATAGACCGGATATTGGACGCGGCACAAATTATGGATGTCGTTTCGGATTTTGTCACCCTGCGCAAACGTGGTGTCAATTATGTCGGTTTATGTCCGTTCCACAGTGATAAAACCCCTTCTTTTTATGTCTCTCCCGCCAAAGGATTATGCAAATGTTTTGCTTGTGGAAAAGGTGGAAATGCCGTGCATTTCATTATGGAACACGAGCAGATGTCTTATCCGGAAGCATTGAAGTACCTTGCCAAGAAATATAATATTGAAATCAAGGAGCGGGAATTAAGCGATGAAGAGAAGTTTGTGCAAAGCGAACGCGAAAGTCTGTTTATCGTTAATAACTTTGCACGCGACTATTTCCAGAATATACTAAAAAATCATGTAGACGGGCGTAGCATCGGTATGGCCTATTTCCGCAACCGTGGCTTTCGCGACGACATCATTGAGAAATTCCAATTAGGTTACTGCACTGAAGCCCACGATGCATTCGCCAAAGAAGCAATCCAAAAAGGATATAAGAAAGAGTACTTGGTAAAAACAGGACTTTGCTACGAAACGGACGACCACCGGTTACGGGATCGTTTTTGGGGACGTGTTATTTTCCCTGTACATACGCTTTCCGGCAAAGTGGTGGCTTTTGGCGGACGTGTACTTGCCAGTGCAACGAAAGGGGTTAAAGTCAAATACGTCAATTCGCCCGAATCGGAAATTTACCACAAAAGTAACGAGTTATACGGTATATATTTTGCCAAACAGGCTATTGTAAAACAAGACCGTTGCTTTTTGGTTGAAGGCTACACGGACGTAATCTCCATGCATCAATCCGGCATAGAGAATGTGGTTGCTTCCTCGGGAACAGCCCTTACACCGGGACAAATCCGTATGATTCACCGGTTTACCAACAACATGACTGTGCTTTACGACGGCGACGCAGCAGGTATCAAGGCTTCTATCCGGGGAATTGACATGTTATTGGAGGAAGGTATGAATATCAAAGTCTGTCTTCTTCCCGATGGGGACGACCCAGACTCTTTTGCCCGCAAGCACAACTCAACGGAATTTCAGACTTTTATCTCGGAACATGAAACGGACTTTATCCGCTTCAAAACGAACTTGCTACTGGAGGATGCAGGAAAAGATCCCATCAAGCGTGCGGAACTGATTGGTAATCTGGTGCAAAGTATTTCTGTCATCCCTGAAGCAATTGTCAGAGACGTCTATATCAAAGAATGCGCGCAGCTACTTCATGTAGAAGATAAGCTGCTAGTATCAGAAGTTGCCAAAAGACGGGAAACTCAAGCAGAGAAGCGAGCTGAACAAACGGAACGGGAACGCCGGATGGCTGAAAGAACGGCTATGATGTCACAGGGCAGCACACCTCCTGAAGATGTTCCAATACCTAATGGAGATATTCCGTTACCTCCTGAAGTGGATGGCGGATATACAGATGTTCCTCCTGCTCTGCAGGAAGACAGTTATGCTTCCTTTATTCCGCAGGAAGGAAAGGAAGGGCAGGAATTCTACAAATTCGAGCGACTGATATTACAGGCGGTAGTTCGTTATGGAGAGAAAATCATGTGTAACCTGACCGATGAAGAAGGAAACGAAATTCCGGTAACCGTCATAGAGTATGTGGTTAATGATTTGAAAGAGGACGAGTTAGCCTTCCATAATCCGCTGCACCGCCAAATGTTATCGGAAGCTGCTGCACACATGCACGATTCCAACTTCATTGCCGAACGTTATTTCCTGGCACATCCTGATCCGGTAATCAGTAAATTGAGTGTAGACTTGATTAATGTGCGTTATCAGCTTAGTAAGTATCACTCCAAGTCCCAAAAGATTGTGACGGATGAAGAGCGGCTCTATGAAATGGTTCCGATGTTAATGATTAACTTCAAGTATGCAATCGTAACAGAGGAATTGAAGCACATGCTTTATGCCCTCCAAGATCCTGCTCTTGCCCATGATAATGAGAAATGCGACTCACTTATGCAACGCTATAATGAGTTGAGAACCGTACAAAGCATCATGGCAAAGCGGTTGGGAGATCGCGTCGTTTTACGATAAACTTATTTGTTTAGTGAGCAGAAAATAGATTATACTCTTCCGTGTTGAATCAGATTCATAAACTCTTCACGAGTCTTTGCCTGATTGAAAGCTCCGGTAAAGTCAGAAGTAGTAGTAATAGAGTTTTGTTTTTCTACACCACGCATCTGCATACACATGTGTTTGGCTTCCACCACCACCATTACTCCCAGTGGATTCAGCGTTTCCTGAATGCACTCTTTGATTTGCAGTGTCATGCGTTCCTGCACTTGCAGACGATGAGAGAATATATCGACTACACGGGCAATCTTACTCAACCCTGTGATATAGCCATTAGGAATATAAGCCACGTGCGCCTTTCCGTAGAACGGCAACATGTGATGTTCACAAAGAGAGAAGAAATCGATATCTTTCACAATCACCATCTGGCTATATTCTTCCTGGAATTTAGCAGAGCGAAGCACTTCGTGAGGGTCCATGTGATACCCTTTCGTCAAGCTTAACATCGCCTTAGCCACCCGTTCTGGAGTTTTCAATAACCCTTCCCTTTCGGCATCTTCACCCAACAAAGTTATAATACTACGATAATGACTCTTCAACTCCTCCAGATTCGGAGAAACAATTTCTTCTTTTTCTAACATGATACAATTATAAAGGAATATTGATCTGGTCTCTTACAATAGAAACCTCTTTGAACACACCGGTAGCTTTCAACCGACGCATCATTGCGTCCGCTTCTTCAATGCTACGGAAATCACCTACACGACAAAGCCAACGAGGCGGATTGAACGAAGTATATACCGTCAATTCAGGAAAATACTCTTTCACACGCGATGCTACATGATAAGCATCATTCTTCGCCTGACGAGTATTGTTACCGGCATACGCCTGGATTCTGAATCCGGAAGTCTTTATTACTTTCTGTTCACCTGTTGCAGGACGTTCCATACCTATCAGAGCCTCGATGCGGGGATCTTGATGGATAGTCACCTTTCCTTGTCCCGGAATGTTACGTTCCAGACTCTTGATAATACTTTGCGCTTGCGCAAAAGTAGCTGTCAAAACAAACAATAGGGTAAGTAAAACTTTCATTATTAAACAGTTGATTGTTGATAAATGATAAATGACAGTTAGAGAATGACAGTCGGAAAATGATAGTTGAAAAGATAAACGATAGTCGATAGCAGGCTATACTACATAGCAACTATCAACTATCATTTATCAACTATCATTTAATTGAAGGCATCAATGATACCTTTGAAATCAGATACTTTCAAAGCAGCACCACCAATCAAACCACCATCAACGTCCGGGTTAGCGAACAGTTCTTTAGCGTTAGAAGGTTTGCAACTACCACCGTAAAGGATAGAAGTATTGTCTGCGATTTCTTTGCCATACTTGTCAGCTACGATAGAACGGATGAAAGCATGGATTTCCTGTGCTTGTTCAGGAGAAGCAGTTTTACCTGTACCGATAGCCCAAACCGGTTCGTAAGCCAATACAATCTTAGAGAAGTCTTCAGCAGACAGAGAGAATACAGATTCCATCTGTGCAGCTACCACTTCGTTCTGCTTGTTAGCTTCGCGTTCTTCCAACACTTCACCGATACAGAAAATCGGAGTCAGACCGTTAGCCAAAGCCAATTTTACTTTTTCTTCCAGGATAGCAACTGTTTCACCGTAGTATGCACGACGTTCAGAGTGTCCCAGAATTACATATTTTGCACCTGTAGAAGCAACCATTTCAGCTGAAACTTCACCTGTATATGCACCTGAAGCTTTGTCTGCACAGTTTTCAGCACCTACACCGATCTTTGCAGCGTCTACCAACGGAGTAACAGAAGCCAGGTGGATAAACGGAGTACAGATGATTACATCACAGTTAGGCTTTTCGTTAGCCAATGCTTCGTTCAATTCTTTAGCCAAAGCGATACCCTCTTGAAGGGTTTTGTTCATTTTCCAGTTTCCTGCAACAATGTTCTTTCTCATTTTGTTTTTTATTTTAAAGGGTTAATAAATTTACGATTTCACGATTGACAATTGAACGATCGGAATTAGCGTTCGTTACAGAGGCCGCTCGTTATCATTTATTTTTTTATTCTTGTTCTTCTATTTTCGGATTCTCCGTTTTTAATTCTTTGCTTTTCATCTCTTCCTCTTGTTGCTTCCGCTTCGCGTTTTTCCGTTCTCTGCGGCGAACGACCAAAACATCCACCCCAAGCACTAACAACAATGGAATAACAAACCATAAGAATACATATCCTACTGTATGAGTGTCACTGCTCACCTTCTGCTTTCCTAACGGCAGATTTTCCAGTTTGTCCGTCAGCACATATTCATCCGGTATATCCTCATCGCTCCATTTATTCAGAATTGTTCCGTTCTTAATCAGTATCAATCCCGGATTGGAACGAACCATCGTCTTTAATGTAATATCATCCATCTGACAGAAAGGATATTCGGCTCCCGTCTTGTCCTTCCACAATTCGATCTGTTCTTCCGGTGAAGAAGTGAGGCAATAAAACTTATAGCCATGCTCCACCGAATAGTCATATATCTCATTAATCAAATCAATGTTACTATCATCCGCCTCTTCAATCCGATGGGCAACCAACAGGAAGGTGTATCCTATATCCGTCAATACATCGTCTGTTATATCCTCGCCCGTATTCAGATCAATCATAGAGAAATCGTGAATAGCCGGTTCATATCCTTTTTCCTTCAGGATTGTCCGTGTGTCGACAAATGTCCAGGTACTATCCGGATAGTTATCCAACGTAAATTCTTTCTTCTCTCCGTTCTTTTCCAAGATAAAGATGCTTTCATATACACTCGGTTTCGCTCCTTCGGGCATTGTCATTCCTTCCAGAATATTCTTTCCGATCTTGTAAGGACGAAAGTCTAAAACAGGCAGACGGTCCAGACAATAGAACGACAAAGTAAATACAAAGAACAACGTATAGAGAGAAACCAGCCACTCCATTTTCACACTGATAAAACGAACCAGCATCCTTCTGTGACGGAAAGCCATCATTGCTGCAAACAGCAGAACTATATTCTTACCGAATGTCTCCCAATTCGTCAACACCCAGGCATCTCCAAAACAGCCACAGTCCGAAACCGGATCAAAGATGGCAAGATACAAGGTCAGTGGTGTCATGAAAATCATCAGCATCAAAGCCAATGAAGTAGCCAACGTTCTCCTGGTAGCAAAGAATAAGGAGATACCGATAAAAAACTCAACGGCTGACAAGATGATGCCTCCCAATAAAGGGAAGAATGAAGGGAACCAGGAAGCTATTCCGAATGCGGTCAGATAATCCTGTATCTTATACTGGAACCCCAGTGGATCAACTGCCTTTACAAATCCGGAAAAGATGAACGATGCCGCCAAAAGAAAGCGACACGTATTCGCCACTACCTCCTGAATGATATGTAAGTTCTTATCCTTCAAATTCTATCTTAATCAGTCCGAAAACAGAGTAATTAATCATATCCATATAATTGGCATCAATTCCCTCTGACACCAATGTGTTGCCGGCCAGGCTCTCAATCTGCTTGGTACGGTAAATCTTCATCAAGATCAAGTCTGTGTAAGAGCTGACACGCATGCTCCGCCAAGCTTCATCATAATCATGGTTTTTGGCAAGCATCAGGTCTAATGCCTCTTTTGCATACTTATCGTATAAAGCCATCGCTTCTTCATTGCTGATGTCGGCAGACTCGGCATAACCCAGTTCCAACTGGATGAGTCCGACAATGCCATAATTGACAATCGCAATAAACTCAGCACGGATTCCCTCGTCAATCAAGGTCACTCCTTTGGTTTCAATACTACGAATCCGATTGGCTTTAATAAAAATCTGGTCAGTCACCGAAGCCGGACGCAGGATACGCCATGCAGGCCCGTAATCGTGCAGCTTCTTGGAAAATAAGTCACGGCACAAAGCGATGACATGTTCAAATTGTTGCTTGGTATCTTTCATCTTCTTCCAAATAGTGCGCAAAGGTAACAATAATTAAGTAAAAACAGAAAGAGGGCACTCTAAATTATATTAAAGTGCCCTCTTCTAAAGATATTGTATTACTGTTTTATAAGCTATATTTTTTATGAACAACGCAAAACCTGTCCGATACGCAAAGTCGTGGTCGGTTTGATGCGGTTCAGTTTGCAAAGTGTGCTGACTGATACGCCGCGTAACTTAGCAATGCGGGACAATGTATCGCCACTCTTCACCTTGTGATAACGGATAGCACCATCAGCCACCTGAGTGTCATGAGAACCTGCACGATTCACGCCTTTTGCTTTGCGGAATGTATAAGTATCGGCAACGATATCCTGTTTCGGGAAGTCGAACATATAAATCGGATTAATAGCAATTCCCAGGAAGCGGGTTTCGAAATGAAGATGCGAACCTGTAGAACGTCCGGTGTTACCACCCAGACCAATCGGTTCACCTGCTTTCACTAGCTGATTATCTTCAACCAATTGTTTAGACAAGTGTCCGTATACAGTTTCCAATCCATTATCATGACGGATAACGACGTACTTACCATAACCTCTGCGCTCATACTTCACGACACGCACTTTACCGTCAAAAGCAGCAACGATTGTATCACCGATATTAACCTTCAAGTCGAGGCCATTATGCATTCTTCTCCAACGAGGGCCGAAAGGCGAAGTAATTTTAGTACTCGGAGTTGGCATATGGAAACCAGTCAGGTCGATTGTATACGTTTCAGGGATAATAGCATTTCCGTAAGCATGCACATACTGGTTGTTCCAGTTTGGATAAAGACTTAGGGCGGGATATTCGGACTGTTCGGCGCGGATTTGCTTCTGCAAGGCCAAAGAGTCTACTGATTTTAATTTCTTGTCTATCGGTGCTTGGCGGGCAATCAGGTCTTGCGAGAAAGAGCTCAGACTAACCATAGCCGCAACAGCGACCAATCCTGTTTTAATAATGCTAAAATTCATTCGTTCTTTGTCAATTCAATTAATATTCGTCGTTTGCGTACAGGTAGTCAAATGTTGCCTGCTTGTAATCGAATATTTCTTCCGGTTTAAAAAATCTCGTTAATTCAATAGCTGCGGTCTCCGGAGAATCGGATGTATGAACTATATTCTCTTGAAAGCTCATACTGTAATCCCCACGAATGGTGCCTGGGGCAGCTAAACGTCCATTAGTCGGTCCCGCCAACGTACGGACTGTTTGAATAGCATCCACACCCTCGAAACAACAAACAATGACAGGAGCTGTCATCATAGAATCTTTCACACGCTGAAAGAAAGGTTTGCCGCTAAGGTGGGCATAATGTTCGCTTAACAATTCATCAGTCAGTTGCATCATCTTCATGCCAGCCAACCGTAATCCTTTACGCTCAAAGCGATGAGTAATCTCACCTACCAATCCCCGTTGAAGGGTACACGGTTTTAAAATGACTAGCGTTTTTTCAAGCATAATACTCGACTTTGCAAATGGTTAAACAATACATTTACTAAAAAAATTCCCCCAAAGGTAGTATTTTCCTACGAAAAGACAAGGGAGTTATTAACTATTTTTCAGATGCTTAGTACGAAAAGAGGGGGTAATTGGGGCGTTAAACTCCTATAAATAGGGAGGATAGAGCCGAAACATGTTTTGCAACACATTTACGCAAATAAACTGCATGTTTAACCGTTTTTCAACTTATGGCAGCCCAGTTAACATTCGTTTTCCGTAAGGCTTTAAGCTGTCGCCATAAGATTTCGTTCTCCGGACTTTGTGCTGCAGGGTCTTGTTCTACTATGCTTTCAGCTATAGCACGAACGTATTGCAACAATTGACCATCACGGACAATATCCGCGATCTTCAAATCGAAAGCGATACCGCTTTGCTGTGTACCTTCAAGATCACCGGGACCACGCAATTTCAAATCGGCTTCTGCTATTTCAAAGCCATCATTGGTGCGCACCATGATTTCCAATCGTTTCCGGGTATCCTCCGTCAACTTGTAATTCGTCACCAGAATACAATAAGACTGTTCTGCTCCACGCCCTACCCGACCGCGTAACTGATGTAACTGTGACAACCCGAAACGTTCTGCATTTTCAATAATCATCACCGAAGCATTCGGAACATTCACTCCCACTTCGATGACGGTGGTAGCTACCATGATCTGCGCTTTCCCCGAGACAAAAAGCTGCATTTGTTCATCTTTCTCGGCAGGTTTCATTTTACCATGCACTTTACAAACCGTACACTTCGGAAACTCTTCCAGAATATGCTGATACCCTTCTTCAAGATTCTTCAAATCAATCTTTTCGCTCTCTTTAATCAGCGGATAGACAATATAAACCTGCCGTCCTTCGTCGATCTGCTTACGTACCGAACGATACATGCTTTCCCGGCGATTGTCGAATTGATGGATGGTAGTAATCGGTTTTCTTCCGGGTGGAAGTTCATCGATAACAGACACGTCCAAGTCACCGTACAAAGTCATCGCCAACGTACGAGGAATGGGAGTGGCAGTCATTACAAGTACATGCGGAGGTTGAACATTCTTACTCCAAAGACGGGCACGTTGAGCCACACCAAAGCGATGTTGTTCATCAATCACAACGAAACCTAAAGAAGAGAAATTGACAGTATCTTCAATAACTGCATGTGTTCCTATTAATATCTGCACATCTCCGGTCAGCAATCCGGTCAGAATCGCTTCTCTCCTTTTTCCTTTAATAGAACCTGTCAGTAGCTCAACACGAATATCCATGCCAAAAAGCAATTCCTTGATGGTTTCGTAGTGCTGGTTTGCCAGGATTTCGGTAGGTGCCATCATACAAGCCTGATAGCCATTGTCCAATGCCAGCAGCATACTCATCAAGGCAACCAGTGTTTTTCCGCTTCCTACATCTCCCTGCAAAAGACGATTCATCTGTCTGCCACTGCCGACATCGTTCCGTATCTCTTTCAATACCCGTTTCTGCGCACCCGTCAGTTGAAAAGGAAGATTCTTTGTATAAAATGTATTGAACACATCTCCCACTTTTTCAAAGATGTATCCACGATACCTTTTCTGCCTGTCTTTGGCATATCGGAGAATGTTTAGCTGAACATAAAACAGTTCTTCAAATTTAAGACGGTATTGTGCCCGACGGAGGACATCGGGATTGGTCGGGAAGTGGATATTCCGGAGCGCTTCCGTCAAAGGCATCAAATGATGCTCCGTCAGCAACTTGGGAGAAAGTGTTTCAGGTAGAGGCTCCTGTATCTGCTGAATCACCGTTGCCATCATCTTCTCAATCGCGTGAGAGTTGAGGAAACTGCGTTTCATCTTCTCCGTCGTACTGTAATAAGGTTGCAGTCCCACCGAGGAAAGTTTCAAATCATCCGGTTTGTCTACATCAGGATGCGCCACATTGATACGTCCGTTGAAAACTGTCGGTTTGCCGAAAATGATATATTCCTCGTGGAGTTTATACTTTCCCAAGATATACTTTATACCTTGAAACCACACCAAATCCACGACTCCTGTACCATCCGAAAAATGCGCTGTCAGACGGCGCTGCCGTCCTTCACCAATGGTCTCAAAACCGAGGATTTCTCCTTTCAACTGGATATACGGCATATTGCCATCTATTTCATGAATGTAATAGATGCGGCTCCGGTCAATATATTTATAAGGGAAATAATAAATTAAATCGTGCAAGGAATAGATTTCCAACTCCTTATTTAATACAGCGGCTTTTTGAGGGCCTACACCGGAGATAAATTTTATGTCGCGTGTGGCTAAATCGAACATTTATAAAAGAGCACTCCCTACTTTTAAATCGAAAGGAGTTGTTATTTTTATATTTTCACGGTTGCCTTCTGCCAGATAAACGGGCATTCCCATCGCTTCCACAACGGAAGCATCATCTGTAAAGAAGGGGGTAAATTCCTGGGCATAGGCTTGTTGCAGCAACTCTACATCAAACACTTGCGGCGTTTGCACCAGTTTATAATCAGTCCGGCTGACTGTTTCACTTCCGGCATCTGTCAAATGGCGAAGCGTCTCTACTACATCCACCACAGGAATCACTGCTTTTTGCACCTCTGCCAACTCATAACAACGGCGAATCACTTCTACTGATACAAACGGGCGTACTCCATCATGCACTCCCACCAATCCCGGCTCTTGCACCAGTGCCAGCCCGTTCTTTACGGAATGGAAACGTGTTTCACCTCCTTCTGCAAGGACATGTTTCACCGTAAAATGATGTTCATCGCAAAGTTGCTTCCAGAAACTTTGTTGCTCCTGCGGAAGCACCAATATGATTTGAAGTGCCTCGTCATATCTCCTGAAGACTTCCAGGGTATGCATCAACACAGGTTTATCACCCATGGGAAGGAATTGTTTGGGAAGATCACTTCCCATTCGCAAGCCCTTTCCACCGGCGACAATGATTACATATTTCTTCATGGACGGTTTAGCGTTTAACGCACATCGCTTCTACCAGTTCGTCTACTTTTTCCTTACCTACCAACAGGTCAACGATTGTCAAGGCAAATTCCATAGCAGCACCTGGTCCCATACCCGTAATGATGTTTCCATCACGTACGACATGTGCATTTACACATTCGGCACCATCCAGATATTGTTCGAAACTCGGATAACAGGTAGCCTTCTTTCCTTTCAGCAGTCCCAGTTTACCCAACACCATCGGAGCAGCACAAATGGCAGCAATAGGTTTACCTTTTGCAGCAAAATCAAGGATCAATTTGCGCAATCCTTCGTGCTTGTCAAGTGTAGCAGCTCCCGGCATTCCTCCCGGCAACAACAAAAGTTCAGCATCAAAGAAATCACAATTCTCGAAATTGATATCGCAAAGAACGGATACATCATGTGCTCCTACTACAATTTCATCCGGTGTAACGGATACGATTTCTACATTCAGTCCGGCACGTCTCAACGTGTCAATAGCAGTAAAGGCTTCAATTTCTTCAAAACCATCTGCAAAAAAAGCGTATACAGTTCCCATAATGCTTAATATTTTTGGTTAATGATACTATCTCAAGTTAAAATAATAGGTGATTGTCCCTGTCTGGTTATTCACTCCATCGATCGTATTAAAACGGGCTTTCTTAGCTGCATCCTCCGCTGCCTTACGTAAAGCAGAATTTACAGTGTTCGTTTGAGGACTGATGCTGGTCGACACTACTTGTCCTGCGGGATTCACGGTGATATTCACCACTACACGTCCTTCTTCCTGCACGTTATATGCAGGCTTCGGCAAACTACCCGTACCTAAAGAACGTCCGCCAAGGTCAAATGTTCCATAACCTCCGGTTCCGGTTTTCGCTCCGGTAGAAGAATTACCTTCTTTACTACCTTCGGTTCCCGTACCACTGGTTGCCGTACCTTTATTACCCGTCATTTGCGCTCCTTTTCCGAACGCACCGGATACTCTCTTTTTAGCGGCCTCTTCGGCAGCTTTACGTTCACGCTCCGCTTTTTCCTCCGCCAGTCGTTTCGCTTCCGCAGCTTTTTCCGCTTCCGTTTTTTCCGGCTTCTTCACCGGTTCTTTCGGCTTAACCACCTCTTTGGGTTTCACCGTTTCTTTTTTCGGCTCTTCCGTCTTAGGTTTCAGAGTTACTGTTTCTTCTTCAGTCTGCGTCAACAAATCCTGTTCCGAAGGAAGTTGTGGTTCTGCCTCCGCAGGCGCTGCCGCATCTTCATCCATAATATCCACGTCTACCAGAGAGGGATCATCGAAACCACTTGCTGCGTCTACATTTCCCATCATCACAGGCACTCCGCCTGCATCTTCATCCGGTTGGGGGACAGTAAAGCTCACCAGAATCAAAAGAGCAATCACTGCCACATGCACCAACAGTGCACCGAGCGCTCCTATGTATTCACCCTTTTTTCTTCTGTCCATTGTTTCTTATTTATTTTCAGGCGGGCGGGTAGCCAGCACCATCTTAAAATGATTCTCGTTTGCAATGTTCAATACCCTTACAATCTCACGATAAGGTACCGATTCATCTGCATACAATGCCACATACATTTCCGGTTCCTTCTCTGCACAACTCTGCAAAAATGAAGTCAGATCGTTCAGCGCCACCGGCTGCTCTTTTTCATTGCCGAAAGCGGCATAGAAATTCAAGTCCTTATCGATAACCACTCTTGTCAGCGGCTTGGCCGAAGTCTGCTGCTTGCCTTGAGGCAACAATACCTTTATGGCATTGGGCGACACCACCGTAGAGGTTATCATAAAGAATATCAGCAACAGGAAGATGACGTCCGTCATGGAGGCCATGCTGAAATTGGGCGATACTCTATTTCTTCTTTTTAATCCCATCTGCCAATTATTTTGCAGGCTCGTTCAACAGGTCCATGAACTCCATTGTACGAGATTCCATTTTATTTACCACACGGTCTACCAGCATCACCAGATAATTATAGGCAAACATAGCGATGATACCGACAATCAGACCACCGACCGTTGTAATCATAGCTTCATAGATACCTCCCGAAAGCAAAGTGATATCAATGTTTCCACTTCCGGCATTCGCCATTTCGTAGAATGCGCGTACCATACCGGTCACCGTACCGAGAAATCCGAGCATTGGAGCACCTCCGGAAATAGTTGCCATCACAGTCAGTCCTTTTTCCAATTTTGCAACTTCAATGTTACCCACATTCTCAATAGCTACCTGCACATCGTTAATAGGACGTCCCAGACGGCTGATTCCTTTTTCTATCATACGTGCCGAAGGGGTATTCATCGTACGGCAATAGTTAATAGCCGCTTTGATCTCTCCACTATGAATATAGTCTTTAATCCGTTCCATAAACATGGGGTCCTCTTTTCCTGCTTTGCGAATCATGTAGTTACGTTCAAACAGGATATAGAAACAGATAACCGACAGTACGCCCAATACAATCATAATCCATCCACCCTTGACAGCCATATCAAGCATGTTCATTTCCGGAGCGTTTACCTCCGTCAGCACGGGGTTGGCAGTAGCCAGTGAGTCGGCCATATTCATAGCCCCTTGGGCTAACAAGATCATTGCATTCATGAGCGTAAACAGTTTTTATATTCCTGAATGGTACGTTCGAGTCCCAGATACAGTGCATCGCTAATCAACGCATGTCCGATAGACACTTCATCCACCCAAGGAATGTTTTTATAGAAATAATTTAAATTCACCAGACTCAAATCATGACCGGCGTTCAATCCGATACCCAGTTTACGGGCAGTCTTTGCAGCTTCGATAAAAGGAGCGATAGCTGCTTCCGGATTCTTCGGATAGTCCGTCGCATAAGGTTCAGTATACAGTTCGACGCGATCCGCCCCTGCTTTTGCTGCATATTCCACCATTTCAGGATCGGCTGCCACAAAAACGGAAGTACGAATGCCGGCACTGTTAAACTGATCGAGAACTTCCGTCAGGAATTCCTGATTTGCTTTCGTATCCCAACCGGAATTGGAAGTAATTTGTGAAGGATCGTCGGGAACCAAAGTTACTTGATGAGGTTTAACTTTCAACACCAAGTCAATAAATTCCGGAGACGGATAACCTTCAATATTAAATTCAGTCCGCAACAGAGGACGCAAGTCATATACATCAGAACGACGAATGTGACGCTCGTCAGGACGGGGATGAACGGTGATACCATCAGCCCCAAAAGATTCACAATCAAGCGCTACCTTTACTACATCGGGCACATTTCCCCCGCGAGCATTTCTTAGTGTAGCAATCTTGTTTATGTTTACACTTAATTTAGTCATAGTTCTACGTTATATTTGCCGCAAAAATACAAATATTATTATTAGTTGCCTAATAATACGAAACGCATTCTCTACTCTTTTTTGGTTATTTAAAGTAGAAATCCAAGAAAAAATGCCAAATTTGCATCCTGAACTAATGATGTTGCTTATGAAATTTGCCATTTTTGGAAATACTTATCAGGCTAAAAAGTCTTCTCATGCTGTCACCTTGTTTAAACTTTTAAAGAAACAAGGAGCAGAGATTGGTATGTGCAGGGAATTTTATCAATTCCTAGTTTCTGAAAATATGGATATTGAAGCAGATCAATTATTTGATGGTGATGATTTTACTGCCGATATGGTAATCAGCATCGGAGGCGACGGAACGTTTCTGAAAGCTGCCCGCCGCGTAGGAAGAAAAGGGATCCCTATTTTGGGAATTAACACAGGACGTTTAGGATTTCTGGCAGATATTTCGCCGGAGGAAATGGAGGAAACATTTGATGAAATCCAAAACGGCAGATATAGCGTGGAGGAACGAAGCGTACTTCAGTTGATCTGCAACGACAAACATCTCCAAGATTCTCCTTATGCCCTCAACGAAATAGCTATTCTCAAACGGGACAGCTCCTCTATGATTAGTATCCGGACAGCTATTAATGGCGCGTATCTGAATACTTATCAAGCTGACGGGTTAGTAATTGCCACTCCAACAGGTTCCACAGCCTACTCTTTGAGTGTAGGAGGCCCGATCATCGTTCCTCATTCCAACACTATTGCCATCACTCCGGTGGCTCCACATAGTCTCAACGTCCGCCCTATCGTTATTCGGGATGACTGGGAGATTACATTAGATGTAGAAAGCAGAAGTCACAACTTCCTCGTCGCCATCGACGGGAGGAGCGAAACTTGCAAAGAAACGACTCAACTAACCATTCGCCGGGCAGATTACAGCGTAAAGGTAGTGAAACGTTTTAATCACATTTTTTTCGATACACTCCGCAGCAAGATGATGTGGGGAGCTGACGGAAGACGGTAAGCAGTCCACATTATGCAACCGTTATTCCTCATCGCCTAATTCAACTATACGGTACTTAAAAATAGAACTTCTAAAAAAAGGGATATTCAAACTGGTGAGAATGCAACAATTTTGGGTATAGATTCCAACTAAAGACAAAAAGGGCTGGGATTTACAATCTTCAGAAATCAGATTAACATTATTTTCCCCTATATTTACTCAA
Source organism: Bacteroides sp. (assembly GCF_052357945.1). Classification (GTDB taxonomy): domain Bacteria; phylum Bacteroidota; class Bacteroidia; order Bacteroidales; family Bacteroidaceae; genus Bacteroides. The sequence continues at coordinate 78,070 of NZ_DAWCXD010000003.1, forward strand.
TAAGATTAAAATATACTGATTACACTTGCAAATCATTCTTTTATAGACAACAGTCATTCATTTTATCAGTTTCTCCTTACCTTTATTTATATATAAACTAGAGAAAAAAATAGCTTCTAATCATTCCTATATGAGTTCCTCGCCGAGAAATGAGATGTCCCTCACCGAGGAACTTATCCTTCCTCGGTGAGGGACATCTCGTTGGTTTTAATCCAACGAAGGCTCCCATGATTAAAAAGCCGCATATTGTCTGCAAATTCATGCTACGCTCGCCCTATTTTCTGTATATTATTGCAATTATTTATGCAGTTCTTTCCCCAGTTCATCCATAAAAGAACAACTGTTGCCCGAAGAAATATTAAAAACAGACCATCGGGTTAGCTAATATAGAAGAAAATAGAATATCGGTAGAGAAAAAGAATACCCCGATATTAATCTAACATAAAGGTCTGCGAACCAATCAGATTACCACCTTCGAAGATATCAACACGGTAGTTTCCGGCATACAAGAATTCTTCTACATCCCAAAACACATTGATATTCTGTTCTTCTCCGTTATATTCAATATACTTCTTAATTGAATAAACCAATGTACGGTTTTCATAAGGGAAAGTATTGGATGCACTCTTGGTCAGTACATCATTATCGGGTTTGGTTATACGTACATAGATGGTACGTTCACCGTTTTCGGCGGTTATATTCTTCACGACCGTGAAACTGATGGCTAACTTCACCACGTCTTTCACTTTCTTCGCCACTTTACCACGTTTATTGCGTGGTTCGATACGAATATTAGTTGCATCGAGTTGTGCGGCTAGCGTCACCTTCTTATTCAGATTCTTCTTTTCTTCAGAAAGGTTATCGATCTGTCGTGAAGCCTGATTATACTTTTGAGTCACTTCAGCTATGACCTGTTTCTGCTGTGCAGTCAGTTTATTCAGAGAGTCGATCTGATTAATATACCCAATCATTACCTTACGCAAAGTAGCCAACTCATTCTTTAAACGACGGATCTCTGTAGCATTCGTGCTCTTCACTGTACGAAGTTCTTCCAAGAGACGTTGAGTTTTCAATTGTTCCTGTTCCAGTAATTGAGATAAAGAGTCATTAGAAATCGTCATCTTTAACTCATCATATTGTTGTGCAAAACGGGTATATTCGTTTTCCAGATCTTCCTTATCTAATTGGAATTCCTGCACTAACTCCCGGTTAGCTTGTTTTTCGGTAAACAATAAATAAGTAATACCAATAATAGCTATCACCAAGATAGCCACGGCCGCAATAAGAAGGCTTTTTTTACTCATAGTTTCAGTTGTGAATTGATAACGTGCGCAAAAGTAATCATTTCGCAACAGAAGTCAAGTATAAAAAGTGAGAGTTTTTGAAAAACTCCCGACTAATCTATGCAATTTTAATTTATTAACCAGTCAACCAGGCCGAGCCGACAGACGCAAAGTACCCCGACTGATTCTCCTTTATGATCCTAAGCGGCCACTGGCATTACCTGATCGGAGCAGCCTTATTTGCGACTTTTACCTCGTTTGCGTACTGGTTTTGAAGCAAATGATACTTTAGCAAACAAGTATTGAAATTATTTTTTAGTGAAGCGGTAGCCAGAGAAATAATATAGAATTTACCTAACGTACAAACGTACGTTATCTACCGTGTGAATGTCCGTTACCCACCGGGCGAGCATCAACAACCTACCAGACAAAAGTCGGTCATCTGCCGGACGAACAGTTCATGAGGGACACGGGAACAGAAATGGCACCGACGAAGTGATCCGAACCGACAACGGCAGCAACCAAAGCCATCTTCTCTGCCCTGTATTATTGCTGTTGTTTATAACAGAAATAATACTTTTACTTACTCTTCTTTACTCTTCTCTTCTCTACTCTTCTCTACTCTACTGGTTTTCATTGGCTTTTCCCCCTTTACTGGTGGGCGTTTCAGCGCTTCGTACAACTCTCTCCGAACACCCTCGTTTTTGTATCGTTTTCGTTGTTTATTCTCCACTTCTCTTCCACGCTTGCCAACGGCTTGTTCGACCACTTTTTTTTCATGATAGCTATCCATTCCGGAGAACTTCGACCTTTAACTAAAATTATTACGGAAAAATTTCTTTAATTAGGATTATCGTTGTAATTTTGTCGCGCTAAAAGATAAAACAAATTATCAACTTTTTAAATATATAGTATTATGTCAAAAGTAACCGTAGTAGGCGCAGGTAACGTAGGTGCTACATGTGCAAATGTACTTGCTTTTAATGAAGTAGCAGACGAAGTAGTAATGCTGGACGTTAAAGAAGGCGTTTCAGAAGGTAAAGCAATGGATATGATGCAGACAGCTCAATTGTTGGGTTTCGACACTACATTGGTAGGCTGCACGAACGACTATGCTCAAACTGCTAACTCTGACGTTGTTGTGATTACTTCAGGTATTCCTCGTAAACCGGGTATGACTCGTGAAGAACTGATCGGTGTGAACGCTGGTATCGTTAAATCGGTAGCAGAAAACCTGTTGAAATATTCTCCTAACGCTATCATCGTTGTTATCTCCAACCCAATGGATACAATGACTTATTTGGCATTGAAAGCTCTGGGCTTGCCGAAAAACCGTGTTATCGGTATGGGTGGTGCTCTGGATAGCTCTCGTTTCAAATATTTCTTGTCTCAAGCTATCGGTTGCAACGCTAACGAAGTAGAAGGTATGGTTATCGGTGGTCACGGTGATACTACTATGATTCCTTTGACTCGTTTCGCTACTTACAAAGGTATGCCTGTAGCTAACTTCATCTCTGCAGAGAAATTGGAAGAAGTTGCTGCTGCTACTATGGTAGGTGGTGCTACGCTGACTAAATTGCTAGGTACTTCTGCATGGTATGCACCGGGTGCAGCAGGAGCATTCGTAGTTGAATCTATCCTTCACGACCAAAAGAAGATGGTTCCTTGTTCTGTATTATTGGAAGGTGAATACGGCGAATCAGATCTTTGCATCGGTGTTCCTGTAATCCTTGGCAAGAATGGTATCGAAAAGATCGTTGAACTGAACCTGAACGAAGACGAAAAAGCTAAGTTCGCAGCTAGCGCAAAAGCTGTTCACGGAACTAACGCTGCTTTGAAAGAAGTAGGTGCTCTGTAATTAAAATCCCCTTACTTTATATATCAAGAAAGGCTGTTCCTCGCCATGAGGAATAGCCTTCTTTCTTTTCAACAGAATCCATCCCCACTATATTTCTAAAAAAAGCTAATTCGTTTTGAGTTCTCACAGAAAGCACATACATTTGCATCGTTGTTTATGCAATTATTGTTTAAGTAAACAAGTACAAAAAAACAGACTACTTTAATAAACAAATTGCATAAGAACAGGGTTATTTAAAATAGAAGTACCACCTTATTAATATGCAAGATGCGATGAAAAAAGTTTTTCTTCTGACATTTCTGTTAAGTTTCACTTTTACAGTAAAAGCGCAGAGCTTTCTAAGTCTGGATAGTTGCCGCGCATTAGCTCTTGCCAACAACAAAGATTTGTTGATAAGCAATGAAAAAATAAGTGCGGCTCATTATCAACGGAAAGCTGCATTTACAAATTATTTGCCTAATTTCTCGGCAACGGGAGCTTACATGAGGAACCAGAAAGAGTTTTCATTATTAAACAATGACCAGAAAGCCGCGCTTTCAGGGTTAGGAACGAATCTGGCTGGCCCCATCCAACAAGCTGCAACCGAGATTGCAACAGCACATCCTGACTTGGCACCACTTATTTCTTCCTTAAGTGGAAAATTAGGAGCGGTGCTGCCCGCCCTCGATCAAGCGGGAAACTCTTTAGTGGATGCACTCCGTACAGACACCCGAAATGTCTATGCAGGTGCCATTACATTGACACAACCTTTATACATGGGCGGGAAAATCCGGGCGTACAACAAAATAACAAAGTATGCCGAAGAGTTGGCTCAAGAACAACATCACGGCGGTATGCAGGAAGTAATCATGAGTACGGACCAAGCCTATTGGCAAGTCATTTCACTGGTTAATAAGAAGAAGTTGGCGGAAGGTTATCTAAAGCTTCTGCAACAGCTGGACAGCGATGTAGAGAAAATGATTAATGAAGGAGTAGCCACCAAAGCGGATGGTTTGTCTGTACGCGTCAAGGTAAATGAAGCCGAAATGACACTGACTAAAGTGGAAGACGGATTGAGTCTTGCGCGAATGTTGCTGTGTCAACTATGTGGTATTGATCTTAGTTCTCCCATCACACTGGCAGACGAAAATATGGAAGACATTCCACTACTGACAACGGACCCTCATTTCGATCTATCCACCGCTTATGAGAATCGTCCGGAGATACGTAGCCTCGAATTGGCAACGCAGATTTATAAACAGAAAGTAAATGTAACCCGTGCGGAGCATCTTCCATCCATCGCATTGATGGGGAATTATATGGTAACCAATCCCTCTGTTTTCAACAGCTTTGAAAACAAGTTCAAAGGTATGTGGAATGTGGGAGTTATGGTACAGATACCTATATGGCACTGGGGAGAAGGTATTTATAAAACCAGAGCGGCAAAAGCCGAAGCTCGTATTGCACAGTACCAACTTCAGGATGCTCGTGAAAAAATAGAGTTGCAGGTCAATCAGGCTGCATTCAAGGTAAAAGAAGCTGGTAAGAAACTGGTAATGTCTTCTAAAAACATGGAAAAAGCGGAAGAAAATCTACGCTATGCAACACTTGGTTTTAAAGAAGGAGTGATTGCCACCAGCAATGTTCTTGAAGCACAAACAGCATGGTTGTCTGCTCATTCAGAAAAGATTGACGCGCAAATAGATGTGAAGCTGACGGAAATCTATCTGAAGAAGTCTTTGGGAACGCTGAAATAAATAAGATTCGGAAAAATAAAGTTAAGAACCCAATCAGAAACAACCCAATCTCTAACCAACTCACAATCTATAAATCACAATCCATAAATCATAATTCATAAATCATATGGCACCTATAAAATCACAAAACAGCAATATGCTTCTTGCATTCCTTACTCTGTTGGGAGTTATTGCAATCGTTGCAGTCGTCGGTTTCTTCATGCTCCGCAAGGGTCCTGAAATTATACAGGGACAGGCTGAAGTTACCGAATATCGCGTTTCAAGTAAAGTTCCGGGACGTATACTGGAATTTCGCGTGAAAGAAGGCCAAAGTGTCAATGCCGGGGATACGCTGGCCATTTTGGAAGCTCCTGACGTGGTAGCAAAAATGGAACAGGCACGTGCTGCTGAAGCAGCTGCACAGGCACAAAATGAAAAAGCAATCAAAGGCGCGCGGGAGGAACAAATCCAGGCGGCTTATGAAATGTGGCAAAAAGCCCAAGCAGGCGTTACCATTGCCGAAAAATCATATCAACGCATCAAGAATCTCTACGAACAGGGAGTGATGCCTGCACAGAAGCTGGATGAAGTGACTGCGCAACGGGATGCAAGTATTGCAACAGAGAAAGCTGCCAAAGCACAATATACCATGGCGAAGAATGGAGCGGAACGTGAAGATAAGATGGCTGCGGAAGCTTTGGTAAACCGGGCAAAAGGAGCTGTTGCCGAAGTTGAATCGTATATTAAGGAGACTTATCTCATTGCTCCGGCTGCCGGGGAAGTTTCTGAAATATTCCCGAAGGTAGGCGAATTGGTTGGTACCGGCGCTCCTATCATGAATATCGCTGAACTCAACGATATGTGGGTAACATTCAATGTACGTGAAGATTTGCTCAAGAACCTGACGATGGGTTCGGAGTTCGAAGCTATCATTCCTGCTCTGGATAATAAAAAGATCCAGCTCAAAGTATATTATCTGAAAGACTTAGGCACTTATGCTGCCTGGAAAGCAACCAAAACGACCGGACAGTTTGATCTGAAAACATTCGAGGTGAAAGCTTCCCCGGTAGAGAAAGTGGAAAATCTCCGTCCGGGTATGTCCGTTATCATTGACAAGTAACCATGAAAGAGAGAGAAAAGAAATATATAGCTTTGTGGCAGGTTATGCAAAGAGAGTGCCGGCGATTGGTATCACGCCCGCTCTATCTCTTCTGTATGGTCATTGCCCCGCTGTTTTGCTATATATTCTTCACCACTTTAATGGATTCGGGGCTTCCCAAGGATCTTCCTGCGGGAGTGGTGGACATGGATGATTCGTCTACTTCCCGTAATATTGTCCGCAATCTGGATGCTTTTTCGCAGACAGGGGTTGTAGCTCATTACAGCAATGTAACAGATGCACGTATTGCCATGCAGGAGGGAAAAATCTACGGTTTCTTCTATCTCCCCAAGGGTTTATCGGCAGAGGCACAAAGCCAACGGCAGCCAACGATCTCTTTCTATACCAATTACTCATACCTGATTGCAGGCTCTCTATTGTTCAGGGATATGAAAATGATGGGAGAACTCACCTCCGGAGCTGCAGCCCGGACGATGCTGTATGCCAAAGGTGCGACAGAGGATCAGGCTATGGCTTATCTGCAACCGATCGTAATTGATACACACCCACTAAATAATCCGTGGCTGAATTATTCGGTATACTTATGTAATACACTGATACCGGGAGTACTCATGCTATTAATATTTATGGTTACCGTTTATTCAATCGGTGTAGAAATTAAGGATCGCACTGCCCGCGAATGGCTACGAATGAGTAACAACTCCATTTACATTGCATTGGCAGGAAAACTGCTTCCCCACACAATAGTCTTTTTCATTATGGGTATATTTTATAATGTATACCTGTATGGATTCCTGCATTTTCCTTGCAATAGCGGCATATTCCCGATGATATTCGCCACACTGTGTCTCGTACTGGCATCTCAATGTTGTGGTATTGTTATGATAGGAACTCTGCCGACTCTACGACTCGGATTAAGTTTTGCCTCCCTGTGGGGAGTCATATCGTTCTCCATTTCCGGATTTTCATTCCCGGTCATGGCTATGCACCCCGTTCTACAGGCTTTGAGTAATCTATTCCCGTTGCGGCATTATTTCCTGATTTACGTCGATCAAGCACTCAACGGATATAGTATGGCTTACTCATGGACCAACTATATGGCACTATTAATATTTATGATGCTCCCCTTCTTTGTGGTTCATCGCCTGAAGGAAGCATTGGTTTACTATAAATATATACCCTAAATGAAAGATATAAAATTAAAAGACAAGATAGCCCAAGGCATCAATGACCTGTTTTATATCTGGAAGCGGGAGTTTCAGACAACTTTCCGCGACCAGGGGGTGCTGATATTTTTCATACTCGTCCCATTAGGTTATCCGTTGTTGTATAGTTTCATTTATGACAACGAAGTAGTGCGTGAAGTTCCTGCCGTTGTTGTAGACGATTCACATTCATCTCTTAGTCGTGAATATCTCCGCAAGGTAGATGCCACACCCGATATTCAAATCGTCTCTTACTGTGCCGATATGGAAGAGGCCAAACAAATGCTGAAAAACCGGCGTGCATACGGCATCATTTATATCCCTTCGGATTTTAGTGACAATATTGCCAAAGGAAAACAGACACAAGTGAGCATCTATTGCGACATGAGCGGATTGTTGTATTATAAATCGATGCTTCTTGCCAACACAGCGGTTTCTTTGAATATGAATAAGGACATCAAGATTGCACGCAGTGGAAATACAACCGACCGGCAGGATGAAATCACCGCTTATCCGATCGAATATGAAGAAATCTCTATCTTCAACCCGACTGCCGGATTCGCTGCTTTCCTAATTCCTGCAGTACTAGTATTAATTATCCAACAAACATTATTACTTGGTATCGGTCTCGCTGCGGGAACAGCTCGTGAAAATAACAGGTTTAAGGATCTCGTGCCTATTAACCGTCATTACAACGGAACGCTACGAATTGTATTAGGAAAAGGCTTGAGTTATTTCTTGGTCTATATATTGGTAGCTTTCTACGTACTTTATGTGGTCCCAAGATTATTTAGCCTCAACCAGATCGGACAACCCAGTTCATTAGTATTATTTGTTGTCCCCTACCTTGCGGCTTGTATTTTCTTTGCCATGACAGCTTCCATTGCTATCCGCAACCGGGAGACGTGTATGCTGATCTTTGTATTCACGTCAGTCCCCTTGTTATTTATTTCCGGAATCTCCTGGCCGGGAGCAGCCATTCCCCCGTTTTGGAAGTATGTATCTTACATCTTCCCCTCTACCTTTGGAATTAACGGCTTTGTAAAAATCAATAATATGGGAGCTACTCTTAGTGAAGTAGCTTTTGAATATAAGGCTTTATGGTTGCAAGCCGGCATTTATTTCCTTACCACCTGTTGGGTATACCGCTGGCAAATACTAATGAGCCGCAAACATGCAATAGAGCGATACAAAGAATTAAAAAAGAAAGAAAACTTATCCAAGCAGATAAGTGATTAATGAGTGAAAATTACAAGAGAGAGAGTTTACGGTGTATCCTTTCCATAGAGGGTATGCCGTTCTTCTTTTTTCTAAATAAGAATATAAAAAAATCCCCCGTTCCAAGAGAGTATAGAACGAGGGATTTTAGAGATATTATAAAGAGAGTATAATAAGTTTAGAACTTGTAACCTACACCGATAGAGAAGTTCATGTTCTTTACACTTGTCTTTTCACCTTTAGCATTAATGCCATCTGAAAGTTTAGTCAATCCAAAGCTACCAGTTAGGTCAACAAAGAACTTGTTGATTTCGTAAGCAACACCAACTCCAATACCAAAATCGAACTTCTTAGCAGCCTTATTTACAATGTCACCATCTTCATCTTTAACATCTTTGAAGATATCATATTTATCTTCTCCACTTTCATCGCCATCAGACCAGCTATTTTTAACCTTACCACCAATACCGTATGCAAGATATGGACCAGCTTTTACTACAATATTCTGGTTATCTGCAATAGCAAATCTTGCAGCAGCCATGATAGGCAATTCTAAATACATTGGATTATAAGTGTATTCATCTTTATATCCGTCCTCACTAAAATCTTGCTTTGTACCTTTAGTAGAAAACATCAAAGATGGCTGAATAGACCACATTTCTGTGAATTGATATTCCATTCCAACGCCAACATTAAAGCCTACTTTCATAGAGTTTTCTTCCAAACCTGTAAGATTACTCATATTCATACCTACTTTGGCATTCCAAGAAATTTGAGAATAAGAAACGATAGAAACAAGTGCAAATAGCACAAAAATCAAACCTTTTTTCATATCATTCATTTTTTAGCTGCCTTCCTCTTCCCTTTGGTCAGCATTGTTAGTTAATAGTTTTGTTCTTAAGTGCGGGGAATTATTCGTTACTTATCCAGTATTGAAACGCACCTTTCCATATTTAACGTCTATTTTGTAGCCGCAAATATATTTCATTTATTTTATATAAAAAAATCCTATACACTCTGTTTTTTACATAAATGTTATTAAAGTGTGACTATTTAGGCAAAAATAATGCTCATCCGGTCTTTTTTTATGCCTAACTATTTTCAGGATCATATCACAATTAAAATATTCTTGCAAGGTTTACACATTTACAATTATTAACCGGCTAGCTATTGTGCATTTACGAAATATTCGTAGATTTGCGAAGTATTCGTAATTAAACAACATCTCCATGGAAAAGTTAACTATACAAGAAGAAGAAGTAATGATCTACATTTGGGAGTTACAATGCTGTTTCGTAAAAGACATTGTTGCAAAGTATACGCAACCGGCACCTCCTTATACCACAGTAGCATCTATCGTAAAGAACCTCGAGCGGAAAGGATATGTCAAGCCGAAACGTGTGGGTAATACCTACCAATACACTCCCTCCATTCGCGAAAATGAATATAAACGTCATTTCATGAGCGGCGTAGTTCGCAACTACTTTGAGAACTCTTACAAAGAAATGGTTTCTTTCTTTGCCAAAGACCGGAAGATTTCGGCCGATGATCTCAAAGATATTATCGATCTTATTGAAAAAGGAAAAGAAAATTAATAGAAAACATTCATCATCATGACTCCGGAACTAGCTTATTTTCTAAAGATAAATGTAGCGATAGCCCTGTTCTACGCATTTTATCGGTTGTTTTTTCATAAAGACACCTTCTTCCATTGGCGCAGAATGGCTTTGTTATGTTTCTTTGCCATCTCTTTGCTTTATCCCCTATTGAATATTCAGGGATGGATAAAAGCTCACGAACCGATGGTGGCAATGGCAGATCTTTATGCAACCATCCTGCTTCCGGAACAAGTTGTGACTCCTACACAAGAGACTGTCATAAATTGGCAAGAGGTTATCATACAGTTCGCTAAAATTATTTATTGGAGCGGAATGTTATTACTTACCGCACGTTTCTTCGTACAACTGGGTAGCATCATCCGATTGCATTTCCAATGCTCAAAAAGCAATATACAAGGAGTACGCATACATCTATTAAAAAAAGAAACAGGTCCTTTTTCTTTCTTCCACTGGATATTCATACACCCGCAATCACATACGGAATCTGAAATCAGTGAAATCATTACGCATGAAGAGACACATGCCCGTCAATACCATTCGGTGGATGTGCTTTTCAGCGAAATAATGTGCATATTCTGCTGGTTCAACCCATTTATCTGGTTAATGAAACGGGAAGTCAGAGGAAACCTCGAATACATGGCAGACCATCGTGTATTAGAGACAGGACATGATAGTAAATCATACCAGTACCACTTATTGGGACTGGCACATCACAAGGCTGCAGCAAATTTATCAAATAGTTTCAATGTTTTACCACTCAAAAATCGTATTAAAATGATGAATAAACGAAGAACGAAAGAAATAGGAAGAACAAAATATCTGATGTTTCTTCCCTTGGCCGCCATCTTGATGATTGTCAGTAACATCGAAATGGTAGCACGTACTACTGAAAAATTTGCAAAAGAAATGATGGGACAAGTAACGGAAGAAGTTGCCATGCAAGCTGAAACCACAAATATTCCCGAACTTTCTACAAGAGAAATTCAAGAAATCACTCTTCCGCAAGGTACAAAAGGAAAGGAAGTAACGGAAACACAAATCAAGAGTGTACCGGATTCTGTTGTTTTTCAGGTTGTAGAAGAAATGCCGGATTTTCCGGGAGGGATGAAGGCATTGATGGATTACTTGTCGAAGAATGTCAAATATCCGGCTGAAGCACATGCAATCGGTGCACAAGGACGTGTAATTGTAAGCTTTACTGTTAAAAAGGACGGAAGTATAGCCGACACAAAAGTAGAACGAAGTGTCAATCCGTATCTCGACAAAGAAGCCATGCGTGTCATTGCTGCCATGCCTAAATGGCAACCTGGCAAACAAAGAGGGGAAGCAGTAAATGTAAGATTTACAGTTCCCGTTGCTTTCAGACTATCCGATCCCCCCACCCCCAAAGCGGAAGAGATCAAACAGTCTGATCTGGACGAAGTAGTTGTAGTGGGATACGGTCCACAAGAAGATTCAACTCCCGGTGCAGTAGGTGTGAAAGGAGAAAACGCAGATCAGGCTTTCACTGTAGTAGAAACAATGCCCAAATTCCCGGAGGGACAAGCCGGGTTGATGCGTTATCTTGCTAGAAGTATCAAATATCCTGTCATTGCTCAAAAAAACAAAGAACAAGGCAGGGTAATCATACAAATGATTATCGGAACAGACGGTAGTTTGTCAAACGTAAAAGTATTACGCAGCGTATCTCCGTCACTGGATGCAGAAGCCATCCGTGTAGTGGGCAACATGCCTAAATGGGAACCGGGAATGCAAAAAGGACAGGCTGTCCCTGTTAAGTATACCCTCCCTATCACATTCCGGTTACAATAAATAACTTCCCCGATACCGCTCCCTTTCCTCATCGGTGAGAAAAGGGGCGTTCATCGGTGGGGAACCCTCTCCTCCCCGGTGCCGGACATATCTTTCCCCGGTGCTGAAAAAAGTCATTTCTTTTTCAGCTTTTCGCAAGGATAGTTATAAAAAGATCCTTATATTTGTTCGTGTAATAAAACATTATTCACATGAAAAGATTCGCATGGATTATCGGTTTAATATTCTGCACAATCTGCACCATACAAGCCAAAAACAGAGTTATCGAGCGGCCTCCTTTTCTAGCATGGAGCTCCAATAGTATTGAGATTGATAAAATTGTCATGAGTGATACCGTGACAACAGTGTATATAAAAGCTTTTTATCGTCCGAAATACTGGATTAAAATAGCAACGGGCAGTTTTCTGAAAGATAATAACGGAATGCTTTATCCTATCCGAAAGGGAGTTGGAATCACATTGGATAAAGAATTCTGGATGCCGGAATCGGGAGAAGCGGAGTTTCAACTCTTATTTCCCCCAATACCTGAAAATGTAACCAGTCTGGATTTCTCGGAAGGAGACTTCGACGGGGCCTATAAGATATGGGGAATACAATTAGACAAAGAGACATTCTATAAACAAAAACTTCCCAAAGAAGCAGTTGTACACAAAATAAACAAGAAAGCGATATTGCCTACTCCAAAGTTGGTTTATGGGACTGCTACACTCAAAGGGAAAATACTGGACTATCAGAAAGAGATGATGCAACAAATGAAGATGCATATAGAAAGCCCTGCATTGAATGTCCACAACGAACAAAATATCATAAAGATCAAAGAAGACGGCACTTTTCAGGCGGAGGTCAAAGTAGCGTCCGTTACAAGTGTAGCATTAGAACTTCCTTTTGGCTGGATCGAGTGTCTGATAGCTCCCAACGAAGAGACATCGCTCATCATCAATACAAAGGAACTATGCCGTAGACAGGCGCATCTGCAAAAAAAGGATAAAACGTATGGAGAACCTGTATACTTTAATGGTTATCTGGCTAGTCTGCAACAAGAATTAGCTTCCGTAGATATAGATATTGTATTGAAAAGCGTTTATTACATGGATATGTATAACGACATTGCCGGGAAAAGCGCAGATGAATACAAGGCTTATGTATTGGAGCGTCTTCCATCCATTCGAAAAGAAATTGCACAATCCCCATACAGTAATGCGTGTAAAGAGCTATTAAATATTCAGGTAGATCTGGCAGCGACTGGTAAAATCGCCATGACGGAGAGAGAACTAAAATCAGCATATATCGCTGTTAATAAACTAAATAAAGAACAGACTGACGACTATTTCTACAATACCCGCATTGATATTCCTACAGGATATTATGACATATTGAAAGAGTTCACTTCTATCAACACTCTGAAAGCGCTATACGGTAAATATTACGCATCAACAATATACTTGATAAGTTTTCTGCCGAATTCTTTAGATGTACTTAAAGAGACACTGGGAACGGGACAGGGACCCTTATTCGATAACATAAAATTTAATAAGCTATATCAATCCATAAAGGATTTTACCCCGTTAACAACAGAGCAGAATGCCGAACTAAAAACTTTTTCTTCCCCGGCATACGCAGAGATGCTTACCCAAACGAACAAAGAAATAATAAAGAAAATAGAATTAAACAAAAGAAAGACAGGCTTCACTGTAAACGAGACGGGACAAGTCTCCAATGAGGACTTATTCCCATCCATTATCTCTAAATTCCGGGGACACACGTTGTTAGTCGATTTTTGGGCAACCTGGTGTGGCCCTTGTCGCACAGCCAATAAAGCCATTACTCCAATGAAAGAGGAATTAAAAGACAAGGATATTATCTACCTCTACATCACAGGCGAAACCTCCCCCAAAGGCACTTGGGAAAATATGATTACCGACATTCATGGTGAGCATTTCCGTGTGACAAATGAACAATGGAGTTTTCTGATGTCCAGCTTCAATATCCGGGGAGTTCCCACTTATTTTATTGTTGATTCGGAGGGTAATATCACCTTCAAACAAACTGGATTTCCCGGAGTAGACACCATGAAAAAAGAGCTTATGAAAGCTTTGAATAAGTAATTCGAACGTTAAAAAAATCCGCCAACAACAATTGCTACATAAGTATGTCATCATAATTAGTTTATATAAGATTATTTTTCAAGAGTACATAATCCTAAAATCAATAAATAAACGAGCCTCCATAGTCTTTTCAAAGACTACAGAGGCTCGTTTTATATCCTATGGATAACTTACTGCAAAGCTATCCAACTCCAGATTCCACTTATTTATGCATTTCCACGATTTGAGTCGGAGCCATCTCTACATTCCGTCGATCTACTTGACGAACGACACTGGCAGCCAGGGATAAGAAAGCACGTCCGGTCACGGAATCTTCATCCAACGCAACAGGTGTACCATTATCTCCCCCTTCACAAATGCTTTGAACAATAGGTATCTGTCCCAACAAAGGAACATTCATCTCTTCAGCCAGTTTCTTTGCGCCTTCTTTTCCGAAGATATAGTATTTATTTTCGGGAAGTTCGGCAGGAGTAAACCAAGCCATATTTTCAACCAAACCAAGGATAGGTACATTTACCTTATCATTGGTAAACATATTGATTCCCTTACGGGCATCTGCCAAAGCCACTGCCTGCGGAGTGCTGACAACAATCGCCCCTGTCATGGCCAGCGTTTGAACAACTGTCAAATGAATATCACTGGTTCCGGGAGGAAGGTCTATCAGAAAATAATCCAACTCTCCCCAAGCTGCATCAGCAATCAACTGTTTCAACGCATTACTAGCCATTCCACCACGCCACAAAGTTGCCTGATCCGGATCGACAAAGAAACCGATAGATAATAATTTCACTCCATATTTTTCTACCGGAATAATCATGTCACGACCGTCGATACGTTCAGCATAAGGGCGTGCATCTTCCACCTGAAACATCTTCGGCATAGAAGGACCAAAAATATCAGCATCAAGCAAACCGACTTTATAACCTAATTTAGCCAAAGCAACAGCCAGATTCGCAGACACCGTAGACTTGCCTACTCCACCTTTACCGGAAGATATGCCGACTATATTCTTCACCTGCGGAAGGAGCTTGCCAACTTCCGGACGGGCAGCTTGTTTACTTTCCGCTGTGATCGTTACCTGCACATCAGGAGAAACATACGTATGAATAGCTGTTTCCGCAGCCTTCAACATTGATTTCATAAACGGATCAGTCGGTTTCTCAAAGATCAATGAGAAGCTGACAGTCATGCCATCAATACGGAGATTATCGGCAACCATCTCCGCTTCCACCAGATTCTTTCCCGTACCGGGATAACGCACCGTTGCCAATGCATCTAATATCAATTTAGGATAGAGAGTCATTTTATTTACTATTTGACGATTTACTATTTACAATTTAAAATCACCATTCGATTAAGTGTCAGTTCACTTTTAAGGCGATTGTTACTGCACAAAACTATTTACTTGTACTTAATCCACTACGTTTGCTACGATTGTAACTACGATAAGGATCAAGTTCTATTTCTACATCCGGTTCTTGCAATTGACCTTCCTGCGGAAGCCGGAATTTGATATACTTAATAGCTAAACCACGATCGAGCCATTGTTGTTCATAATAAGTCTTGATACCGAGAATATCATCTACTAAATCGGAATGATATAAGTCTTCAGTCATAAACTCAACGGGAAGACGGTTTGCTTCAATCATGTATTTTGTATAGGTAAACATGAAGTTGCTGTCCGTTTTCAGGTGGATAATACCATTCGGCTGCAAGAATTTACGGTACCGTTCCATAAAATAGGTAGAAGTCAATCGCTTGGTTGCTTTCTTCATTTGCGGGTCAGAGAAGGTAAGCCATATTTCACTCACTTCGCCTTCGGCAAAAAAACGCTCGATGATTTCAATATTGGTACGCAGGAAAGCGACATTCTTCATTCCGGCCTGTAATGACTCCGTTGCTCCTGTCCACATACGGGCACCTTTTATATCCACTGCTATAAAGTTCTTTTCGGGGAACATCTTACCCAGGCCGACGGTATACTCACCACGTCCGCAACCCAGCTCGAGCACAATCGGATGATCGTTTTTAAAAAACTCCTTATGCCATTTCCCTTTCATGTCAAAAGGCACGTTATCTACCGCCGAATAAGGATATTCGAACACGTGTGGATAACTCGCCATATCGGCAAACTTTTCTAATTTATTCTTTCCCATATCAATCCTGATTAGGTCGCAAAGGTACTGATTTTGATGCAACCAACAAAAAGAAATGGAGCACAGATTTCTCCATGCTCCATTCTTCTATAGTACTGAATGATTCGTCTTATCAAATCTCAACATTCACTTCAACGTTTACCTCTACATTTCCACCTTGTTGTGCTTTCAAATCTTCATAGAAAGCAGCACGGGAAATAGCAACATACGGTTGCAGGAAAAGAAGTCCGATACCCAAAGTGAAAATACAAAGGATAGCCCAGCCAATGAAGCTTAGATCAAGCATGAACAATTTCATCTTGTTTCCTTCCATCATAGCCATACTTTTCTCAATAGCTGCATTGTTTTTCATTTCCGGTTCATCTTTCAAAATAAAGGATGTCATTGCATAAGAATAAGACTTAATGATACCCGGTATAACCAGCAACAGTGACCACAAAGCTGTATAGACAGCCTGAAGCAACATAGTTACAAAAATACGTCCATAATCCTGGAAACCTTCGAACAAAACACCAAAGTCAATCTCTTTGCCTCTACATACACCAAGCATTACAATAGTAAAACCGTATGCAACCGGAAGTCCGACAAACAAGGAACCTAAACTTCCAATCATAGGGATAGCAGATAATCCACCGACAATTACTGAATAAATAAGTGCAGCAACGGCTGCCATAGGCCACTTGCCTCGAAGTGCCTCACGCGCCTGGGCACGTAGTTCTGAATTTTGTTTTAACATAGTGAATAATATTAATTGATAAATGTGTTATTTCATAATATACAGTTATTCCACAATTGTCACCCAGCCATGCGTATCCGGTTCGTCGCCATACTGAATTCCACGGAGCTTATTATACAATTTTGTACAGATTGGTCCCGGCTTACCATCTTTAGAGATAACGTATGATTTTCCGTTTTCCAAATCATCGATACACTGAATCGGGCTGATTACTGCGGCAGTACCACAAGCACCTGCTTCCTCAAATGTTTCCAGTTCTTCTTCCGGTATCGGACGGCGTTCTACCTTGATACCCATATCTTCTGCCAACTGCATCAAGCTCTTATTGGTAATAGAAGGTAAGATAGAAGATGATTTCGGAGTGATATAAGTATTATCCTTAATACCGAAGAAGTTGGCAGCACCACATTCATCAATATATTTTTTTTCTTTTGCATCAAGGTAGAACTCGCAGGAATAGCCCAGATCATGTGCTTTCTTGTTAGCACGAAGACTGGCTGCATAGTTACCACCCACTTTATAAATACCTGTTCCATGAGGAGCGGCACGATCAAACTCACGAATGATAACGTACGGATTGGTAGAGAAACCACCTTTGAAATACGGACCTACCGGAGTTACGAACACTACAAACATATACTCTTCAGCAGGATGTACACCTACCTGGGCACTTGTTCCGATCAACAGCGGACGGATGTAAAGAGAAGCACCAGTTTCATAAGGAGGAATAAAACGTTCATTCAGCTTCACCACTTTCAGGATTGCTTCTTTGAACCGTTCTGTCGGAAGTTCTGCCATCAGAATTCCCTGGCAAGTAGATTGCAAACGGGCAGCATTTTCTTCCAAACGGAAAATACGAACTTTTCCATCTTTTCCACGGAATGCTTTCAGCCCTTCAAAGGCTTCCTGACCATAATGTAAACAGGTTGCCGCCATGTGCAAATTAAGGTGTTCTTCACTACTAACCTCTAATTCTCCCCATGCACCATTACGGAAGTTGATTCTCACATTGTAATCTGTCTTCATGTATCCGAATGACAGATTCGCCCAGTCTATTTCTTTCATATTGTTATGTATTAGTTTATTTTCTATGCATTGAAACGCAAAAATAACTTTTATTCTTCAGATTGCCTCTTTTCTTGCAATAATTTTTCGACTTCCCGGTCGGCTTTTGTCAGTTTATCCTTGCAAAAGGCAATAATTTCATTGGCTTCTTTTATTTTCTCACTCAAAATGTCGATATCCAGTTCGTTATTATCTATCTGGCGAACGATCTTTTCAAGACGTTCCATCGCTTGGGAATATGTTTCTTTTTTTGCTGCCACGATGATTGATATTTAATGGTTAATGATGAATGTTTTTACAAATACACGTTTGGCGGATAGTTACTTTTCTACCACCGATCGAACTTCTCCCTTCGATAGCCGGGTTATCAAATAGTCTCCCGGCTTCAGTGAAGAAGCATCCGTCACCGCTTTCCCATCCTTTATCGTAATACTATATCCCCGACTCAAGAGTTTATCCGGAGAAGCGTCCGCTATTCGTTGTTGCAAAAGTTCCAACCGGTGAGATTGACGGGCCACCAATGCTTTCGTCACCTGTGACAAATCTTTCTTTGCTGCCAGCAAAGAAAAACGGGCGTCCGCAAGTTTGCGATGAACAAGATTGGGAATACGGGTTTGGAGAGTTTCCAACCTTCGTCGTTCCAGATCAAGAAGCATATAAGCTCCCTGTTGAATCCGCATAGATAATTCTTCCAGATGCTCCGCGACTTCCGCTACCTGGTGAATCAGGAGTTCGGCAGCAGCCGTAGGAGTTTTCACCCGGGTATGAGCCACGGAATCAAGCACTGTATCATCGCGTTCATGCCCAATACCGGTAATAATAGGTAATGGAAATTGCGCACATGCAGCTGCCAATAGATAAGTATCAAAGCCGGACAAATCGGAAGTAGCTCCACCACCACGAATGATGACTACTACGTCAAATTCATTGATGCGGGCATTAATACGATCCAAAGCTGCCAACACAGATTCCTCCACCTGATTTCCCTGCATTAAAGCCGGAAAAAGCTCCGTATAAAAAAAGAACCCGCCCGAATTGTGCTGCAACTGATGACAGAAATCCCCATATCCGGCCGCAGTAGCCGAAGAAACGACAGCAATACGCTGGGGAAGAATCGGTATCTCAAGCTCTTTATTCAGCGTCAACACTCCCTCCTCTTCCAACTGCAATAATATTTCCCGACGGCGACGAGCCATATCTCCCAATGTATAAGCAGGATCAATATCAAGTACCGTCAGACTATAACCGTATAGCTCATGAAACTGAACTGTTACTTTCACCAACACCTTAATGCCGGAAGTAAATAGCTGCCCTGTGGTTTCCTCAAAATAAGGTTTCAACAAGCGGTAGATATTATTCCAAATCATACCGCGTGCCTTGGCTACGAGATTATTGCTACGAGGATCTTTCTGCACGAATTCCAGATAACAATGCCCTGTCGTATTGGAACGAACATCGCTCAACTCTGCCTGTATCCAATATTCATCAGGCAGGCATTGCTCCAGACTACGGCGGACGAGTGCATTCAGCTCTAAAAGAGAAAGCCTCTCCCCACCCTCTCCCAAAGAGAGGGAGCCAGATTGCTTCGACTTATTCATAGCGTTTATCATACAACAGTTACCTTATTTCTTTTCCTTGGAAGAGGACTGATAAGCCTTCCACAAATCGGGAATACCATATCCATATATGTTATCCGGGAAATCGGCTCTATCACCCGATTGACGTACCAAATCTATAATCTGCTTCGCTGTCAGCTTCGGACAAGCCTGCCACAGACAAGCTACCATACCGCACATAATCGGAGAAGAAAAAGAGGTTCCGTTGGCACGGTGAAGATTACCATCCGTTCCCATCACATCCGAATTCAGACCGACAGCCACTACATCCGGTTTCACACGTCCGTCAGCCGTATTTCCAACAGAAGAAAATGGTGCCAGTTCTCCCCTTTTATTGACAGCTCCTACCGTTATTATATTCTCCGCGTCTCCCGGAGGAGTAATCTTCTTCCACGAACCTGCACCCGAATTTCCAGCGCTGCAAACAACGACCATTCCTTTATCGGCTGCTTTCGCTGCTTCACGAGACATTAACGCATAATGACCGTTCAAGTCACGATATCTATAATTCTTCGAAGGATCATCAAAAGAGTAATATCCAAGCGATGTATTCACCAAATCCACTCCTACACTATCGGCAAACTCAATAGCTGCCGCCCAGTAATCCTGTTCTACCAGATTCTCCGAATATTCGTCCTCACTACGCAGTAACCAATAAGATGCTTCAGGAGCTGTGCCAATCATCACATTCGGCTGATTCATGGCCATACAGGATAATACAGACATCCCATGACTACTTTCAGCATAAATATCCGCTTCCGGATTCACAAAGTCACGCACTCCAAGAATACGGATATTTTTCATTGCATCAATCTTATCTACATTATGGAATCCGGCATCAATCACGGCAATAGTCATTCCCTGTCCCTTAAAGCCCGCATTATGCAGAAGATCAACACGGCTCATTGCCACCTGTGTGATTGCAGGACCGTAAAGGCTATCGGTACGCACCGGTTTATTTATTAACGAATCTCTTTGAAGGGCTCTTTGTGTGATACCTTTCCACACTCTTTCCGTGGAACGTACAAAAGGCAATTTTGCTATTTCGTCAACCAGAATACTATCATTGCAGGAAACTGTGACAAAATTATCCCATTTCCCAGTCACGAGTACATGGACACCCGTCTTCCGTATGGCATCTACATATTTCTTACAAACCGGTAAATCGGTAGAATCAATAGGCAATCCCTGTTTTTTTCTCCGCTCGATAGATTTCTTAGACAAATACTTTTCCGGTTTCTGTAAGGAATACTCTGTAGCTGCCTTGTCTTTCAAGCTAATTCGATATTTTAAGGTATCTTCCGGAGTAAACTGCGCAAACACACCCAGATACATATTTAAAGCGAGAATCAATACTATAAACTTCTTCATAAGTTATCTTTCTTTTTTAATCAATCATAATCCTTCATTTTCTATAATCACCAGCCCAATCCCTCTTTGAGAAGCAATGAAAGCTCCTCCCAGCACCCGTCTTCCATTATAAAACACAGCAGATTGTCCGGGAGCAATGGCCGAAGCCATTTCGAGGAAACGTACCAGCAAACGTCCGTCTTCCAATCTTTTCACCCGGCAGGGAATCGGACGACTGCGATAACGAATCCGTATCGTCAAATTCTCACACCCGAACAGTTCCCGTTCATCCACAATCTTATCCTGCTCCACCAACATGTATTCAGTTTCCAATTGGTCGGCATCTCCAAGCATCACTGTATTTTTCTGCGGATTGATTTTCAACACATAAGCAGGCTTTCCTAAAGCGATCTCCAGTCCTTTTCGTTGGCCAATCGTATAATAAGGTGCTCCTTTATGTTTCCCCAGTTTTACTCCTTCAGAGTTGACAAACCATCCCGGTCCGATTTCACTATCCAATTCGGGGCACTGTTCACGAAGAAAATCACGGTAATCTCCCTTAATAAAGCAGACTTCCATACTTTCTCCTTCTTTCGACTTTGCTTCATATCCTTTCTCCGCAAGATACTCACGGACCTTTACTTTCGTATAATCTCCCAACGGGAAAATGCAACGTTTCAGCACATCCTGCCCCAATCTCCAGAGAAAATACGACTGGTCTTTCTTATCATCGTCTCCGGCTACTATATAAATATTTCCGTTTTTCTCTTCCAATCGCGAATAATGTCCGGTAGCTACCCATGCACAATTCAACTTATCCGCCCACTCCGTCAGAACACGGAACTTAAACAGCGGATTGCACATCACGCACGGATTCGGTGTACGCCCCTGCTTATATTCATCTATGAAGTTTTTTACGATGGTCTCTTTAAAAGGAATACGCTCATCTGCCACATAATGTTCAATCCCCATTCGTTCAGCCAACTCCCTGGCGTCCTGCGGTTCATCTCCCCACACACGCATGGTAACCCCTACAATCTCATATCCTTGCTCTTGCAGCATCAAGCAGGTAGCGGTGCTGTCTATGCCACCGCTCATACCTACCAATACTCTCTTGTTTCGTTCTTCCATTCGAATTTTGAAAATTTACATGGTTACAAATGTACGAGATTTCAAAGAGAAAAGTTGCTTTTCTGAAAGAAAATCCTTATATTTGAAATATACCAAAAGCGAGAACAATTATGGCTAACCCTAGATTACCGGGCATTTCCGAAAACGAAGAAGCCTTATTGTATGCCAAATTGAATGAGTACAACCGAGGCAGAGCCTCTTTTAAAGAGGCAGGAGTCTACTTGGTGGTGTTGCCCCGACCGGGGAAACCAAACTATTCCCTTTGGCTGTACTCTCCCCTGCCCGAAAAGCAATCCATTCTTTATATACATGACTTGTCACCGGACATTAACGAATCCCTCCGGATGGCCAGTACAATGTTTTACTATTCAAGGCGTTGCATCATCCTTGTAGATTACAATGAGAAAAGAATGCAGAGTAATGGAGACGACCTTATCTTCTTCGGAAAATACCGGGGACATTTTCTTCATGAAATACTGAAGATAGATCCTGCCTATTTAAGTTGGGTAGCTTACAAGTTCACCCCCAAAATACCGAAACAGGAACGCTTCGTCAAAATAGCACAGGCTTATCATTCCATATATTTGGATATCATGATCAGAAAGTCGAGAGAGAAACGTTCATCAAGCCGCTATTTAGGAGAATTAGGGGAAAAACTGACTGACTTAAAATTAAAAGTTACCCGCGTACGACTGGAAGACGATCCATACAAAACAAGAGTGAACGGCACTACCCCACAGTTTTTTGTCAAGCAGATACTGACTTTAACCGATGCCAGTGGAAACCTGGTTATTATAAGTATTCCATCAAAAAATCCCAGTGCGGTTTCATGCACTCTATCAGGGATAGAACATGAATACCGACTGGGAGATATTATCTACATTGCATCGGCGAAAGTATCACGCCAATACGAAAGCTATGGTTCAAAGTACACGCGCCTTAGCCATGTGAAGTTCGCAAGCCTCAACGTTTAGTCCAATCGTCCTTGACAAAACTTGCCGGATAAGAAATTTTATCCACCACTCCGTCTTTCTGACGAATCCAGGACGTAAATGTACGAGCCCCCTCATCTAATACGATGATACGGGCCCCGTTAGGCAAATGATTATATTCCGTATTTCCACCGGTGAAGCGTCCATAAGCCAGAAGAATACCTTTCCACATCACTGCATAATCATTATCATGATCGTGTCCTACAAACATACCCATCACATCACCCGCTTCTTTCATTGCCGCAAACATTCCCGTATTCAATTTAGGTGCACAAGCTTCCTCCATACGAGTTCCGCGAAGAATCGCGTTTTCGGTACGGGCAGCTTCATTGTATTCAGGAAGAGGAATATGGAAAAAGGCAAGAGCCGGCAAAGGCTGTCCACCATTTTGCGCTTTATAAGCTGCACTCTGCTGGCGATACCAATTTATCTGATCGAATGTAAGCCATGCATATCCCTTCACATCTTTCAAAGGAGAATAGGAATGAGAATCCATGCAATAAAGCAAAGCTGCATCCTTCTTTACATTAGAAGACGATTTCACGGTTAATACATAGTCCGGCGATAAGACTGTTCCCCGGTCTGGCAATAAATTGCCGGGAACTTTACGGATAATATCATATAACTGTTCCCGTGTCATTCCCTGTTCATTGTCATGATTACCAAAAGTGACCACGAAAGGCAGTTTGCGTTTAACTACCGGTTCCAATACCTGCAACATTCCGGAATCTGCCGGAGCAGAATAAACAACATCGCCGGTAAAAATTACCAAATCCGGGCGTTCATCATCAAGCACCTGATTTATGCGTTCCAAAGCGATATCAGAAGCCCGGTTGCCGTATTTAAAATGCACATCGGTAAATTGCACAATTTTGAATTTACCATCTTTACTAAATTTCAGTTCACTCTTTTGAGCCATACAAAAAGTTGTTACCAACAAAAAGGTAAGTGTTAAGTAAATTTTTAAGAGCCGAATCATATTTATTTGTTTTAGGGGTTAAGAAATCTTCTCTATCAGCACGGTAGCATAGGCTGATATACCTTCTTCACGACCCGTAAAACCGAGTTTCTCGGTAGTAGTCGCCTTAATGGAAATATCATCCGCATCAATTCCCATGACAGTTGCCATCGTCTCTTGCATCAAAGGAATGTGTGCCTTTAATTTCGGGCGTTCGGCACAAATGGTTGCATCGATATTACCCACTTTATATCCTTTGGTAGCAATCAATTCCACTGTTTTCTTCAGCAGAATTTTGCTATCTATGTTTTTAAATTCTCCAGCCGTATCGGGAAAGTGATAGCCGATATCACGCATATTCGCTGCCCCTAACAAAGCATCGCAAACCGCATGCAACAATACATCAGCATCCGAATGCCCCAACAATCCTTTTGTATGTTCCAAAAGAATACCGCCCAGCCACAATTCACGCCCTTCGACCAGCTGATGTACGTCGAAGCCAAAGCCTACTCTTATCTTCATATTTTGTATAACAAATGAGTACTAATGAATAAAAAGATCAACGGATATAGAAATCCAGCAGTTTTTCCTCTTCCAGATAACCTTGCAAACGCTGTCCGATACTAACAGGACCTACACCGACAGGAGTCCCCGTAAAGAGTAGATCACCGATTTTCAACGTTACAAACTGACTGACATAAGCGATAATATCATCTATCTTGAAAAGCATATCTGCTGTACAGCCACGCTGTACTTCTTTACCGTCGATCAACAGATTGAAGTTCAAATTTTGAATATCTTTATAATGCTCTACCGGAACAAAAGTCCCAATAGCAGCCGATGAATCAAAACCTTTACAAAGCTCCCAGGGATTCCCCTGCTCACGGAACTTTCGTTGAAGGTCACGGGCTGTAAAGTCGATACCGACTGTCACAGCATCATAATAGCGGTTAGCAAAACGGGGAGCGATATTTTTCCCCAATCGGTTGATACGGACTACCAGTTCCGTTTCATAATGTATCTCGTTGGAAAAGTCGGGGATGAAAAACGGTTTGCCATCCTTCAGAATAGCAGAATCAGGCTTCATAAAAATCACCGGCTCCGTATTTACTTGTGTATGTCCCAGTTCTTTGTTATGCTGGGCGTAGTTCATGCCTACTGCAATAATCTTCATTATTTCTCGTTAAAATTCAATCGGTTAAACATAACAGCCAAATGAGCATATAAAGACGTATTCTGCACCACAATATTCTCGGGTACACGGATTCGGAAAGGAGTAAAGTTCCATACGGCTTTTATACCTCCATCTACCATCTTATCTGTAATTTCCTGAGCAATATTAATAGGCACGGTCAACACACCGATATTTACATCGTATTCTTTCATCTTTGCCTCAAAATCATCGGAGTGAAAAATAGGAATACCATTCAGGTCTTTTCCCACCAATTCCGGATTCACATCAAAAGCTGCCACAATCTCCAGCCCGAAATGATGCAAACCTGAATCCCGAAGCAAAGCAGCCCCCAGGCTACCTACACCAAACAAGAAGGCTTTGTGCATATTGGTAAATCCAAGAAAACTCTCCAACACTTCAATCAGCGCATCAATGTTATACCCTACTCTCGTGCGCCCGGAGATATTGACGTAGGATAAATCCTTGGCGATTTGAGAAGCGTCAATATTTATTTCTTTAGAAATTTGTGTAGAAGAGACGTACAATTCTCCTTTTTCTTTCATTAGTTTTATGTTGGACAGATACCAAGGAAGTCTGCGCAAGGTAGGCTCCGGCACTTTATCCGCCTCTTTTCGTATAGATGTGCTCATTCTTCTTACTAAATTTGGTATTTTGCAAAAGTACAATCTTTTTTGAGACTGACAACCCTATAACAGAAAACCTTAATAGAGATTAAACAAAACAATGAAAAGAGGTTCAAATTTTGCTCTTTTCCATAAGTTTAATACTTTTGAAAAAGGATTAAAAATGACGAGTATGAAAAATAATGATTGGAAAGATAGATTAAACGTAGTGTATTCCACGAATCCGGACTTCGGCTATGAAATGGATAACGATGAAAAGCAAGTTACTCTCGACAAAAACAAACAAAACCTGCGAGTTTCCATTGACAAAAAGAACCGGGGCGGCAAAGTGGTCACATTAATTACCGGATTTATAGGAACGGAAAACGACTTGAAAGAGCTGGGTAAGCTACTGAAAAGCAAATGCGGAGTAGGCGGATCGGCTAAAGACGGAGAGATTATGGTGCAAGGAGATTTCAAAACCAAAATCATAGAGCTGCTCATTAAAGAAGGATATGCCAGAACAAAAGGTATAGGAGGTTAAACTAAATAGCATTTTGTAACTAGAAATTTTAAAGATATGAGAAAAGTAACATTATTCTGTGCAGCAGTGTTATTCTCACTGTTGTCATTTGCACAAGACAACAATGCTGATATCGTCAAGGTAGGCGATAGTATGCCTGCTTTCACCCTTCATTCAACAGTGAACGGTACTGTAAACTCCGAGGATTTGAAAGGGAAAGTTGTATTAATCAATATTTTCGCTACTTGGTGTGGTCCTTGCCAAAGCGAACTGGCTGAAGTTCAAAAAACACTCTGGCCTAAATATAAGGACAACAAAGATTTCTGCATGTTAGTAATCGGACGCGAACATACCGACGACCAATTAACGGAATACAACAAGCGCAAAGGGTTTACATTTCCTCTCTACCCGGACCCGAAACGGGAAGTCACAGGTAAGTTTGCCAGTCAATACATTCCCAGAAGTTACTTAATCAACAAAGACGGGAAAGTGATATCCGCCACTGTCGGTTATAAAAAAGAGGAAATGGACAAGCTGATGAAGGAAATAGACAAAGCATTGAAATAATCCTCCCCAAGAATGTGCCTCATGTTATACATGGCAGTTTCTTGAGGAAAGGAATGATAAGATCAAATCAAAAGAAAAGGCAACTAACTCGTTATGAATTAGTTGCCTTTCTTGTATCTTCAAATAGAGAGTCTTAATGAATATCTCTATTAAGTTAACGTGTTCCGTTTTTAAGGACACATCATAGAATTTGAATCTGATTGATTATTCAGCTTTCAAAGTGAAACGCTTGAAATCAACAATCTTCAGTTCAGGGTCAGCAGCAGCCAACACTTCTCTTACAGTTTTCTTACCGTCCATGATATCTTCCTGGTTCAATAAGCAAACTTCTTTCAAGAACTTGCCCAGACGACCTTTCGCGATGTTCTGAATCATTTGTTCAGGCAGGTGTGCAGCCTTCTCTGCAGAAACAGTAGCAATGATTTCTTTTGCTTTAGCTACATCTTCAGCTGTAATCCATCCTTTAGCCATGTTGCTATCCATGTGTTCTTCGCTGTCCACATGAGCCGGGTTGATGTTAGCTTTCTTCAGAGCAGCCTCTACAGCTTTCTGTACCTGTTCTGCTTTTGTCTTCTCAATAGCAACTTCAATTTCTTTCTGTTTTACTTCTTCAGAAACGCCATCTTCATCAATAGCAATCGGGTTCATGGCAGCAATCTGCATAGCTATTTGCTTAGCCAACTGCTCGTTCACTTCCTTGTTGAAAGCAACAATCGTGCAAAGACCATTTCTGTTCATGTGATTATAAACAGCAGTGCATACACCTTCTACAGTCATGTAACCATCCAGTTCCATTTTCTCACCTGTGATACCGCTACGGTCAGTCACTGCATCCTGTACAGTACCGTTACCCATCGGCAATGCTTTTACTTCGTCCAAAGTAGCGCATTTATTAGCCACAGCAAGATCAAGAATATCCTGAGTCAGTTTCACGAAATCAGCATTCTGAGCCACAAAGTCAGTTTCACACTTCAAAGCAACGATAACAGCACGGTCACCGGTAGTTTTAGCCAAAACGCAACCTTCAGAAGCTTCACGTTCCGAACGCTTAGCAGCAACAGCTTGTCCTTTCTTACGGATAATTTCCATTGCCTTGTCGAAATCGCCTTCAGCTTCAGTCAACGCGTTTTTGCAATCCATCATACCAGCTCCGGTCATTTTGCGCAGCTTGGTAATATCAGCCATACTTACAGCCATAATAATTTCCTTTATTTAAATGAATAATAATTTTCGAAACAAAAAAATGTGCCAATCTGCCAATCAAGATACAAGCGTATAAATATACTCTTGCACATTAGCAAATTGGCACATTTTATATATTAAGCCTCTTCGTCTTCCTTGATGAAAGCAGCAGCTTTAGCTGCGTTGATAGCTTCTTCGTCAGACTTGTCGAGTCTAGCTTTCACTGATTTCTTCTTGCCTTTGTTAGCAGGAGCTTCACCAGCAGCTTCCATATCGATCTTTTCAGCTTTTCTTTCTTCCAAACCTTCGATCATTGCAGCGCAGCAAGCATCCAAGATAACTTCTACTGATTTAGTAGCGTCATCGTTAGCAGGAATTACGAAATCTACGTTTGAAGGATCAGAGTTAGTATCAACGATACCAAATACAGGGATACCCAGACGGTTAGCTTCGCGAACTGCGATGTTTTCTTTCATTACGTCGATAACGAACAATGCAGACGGCAGACGAGTCAAGTCAGCGATAGATCCCAAAGTCTTGTCTAATTTTGCACGTTGACGAGAAATCTGAAGAACTTCTCTCTTAGAAAGGTTAGAGTAAGTACCATCGTTAGTCAATTTATCGATAGTAGCCATTTTCTTCACAGCCTTACGGATAGTCGGGAAGTTAGTCAACATACCACCCGGCCAGCGTTCGATTACATAAGGCATATTAACAGATTGAGCTTTCTCAGCTACAACTTGTTTAGCTTGTTTTTTAGTAGCAACAAAAAGAACTTTCTTGCCAGATTTGGCAATCTGTTTCAAAGCTTCAGCAGCTTCGTCTACTTTTGCAACTGTTTTGTGGAGGTCAATGATATGAATACCATTGCGTTCCATGAAAATATAAGGAGCCATTGCAGGGTTCCACTTTCTCTTAAGGTGTCCGAAGTGGCAACCAGCCTCCAATAATGTATCAAAATTTGTTCTTGACATCTTGTTTTTTCTTTAAATCGTTTACTTTCTTTTTTGTTTTTTCTAAACCAACCGCTGGGTAGTCTATGAGCAGAGTCCCAGTAGTTTAGATACTAAACATATTCCTCTATCAGGCAGCACATTAACGCTTGCTGAACTGGAATCTTCTACGAGCTTTCGGCTGTCCCGGTTTCTTACGTTCAACAGAACGAGGGTCACGAGTCATGAAGCCTTCTGCACGAAGAGCAGCTTTATCTTCAGCGTTCATCTTAACCAGTGCACGAGCAATTGCCAAACGCAATGCCTGAGACTGACCTGTGAAACCACCACCACACAAGTTCACCTTGATGTCATACTTCTCAGCAGCACCCAGCTTGTTCAATGGTTGTTTTACAACATACTGAAGAATAGTTGATGGAAAGTACTCTGCAAGGTCTCTCTTGTTAATAGTAATCTTTCCTGTACCTTCGCTTACGAATACGCGTGCAATTGCACGTTTACGTCTGCCTAATGCATTTACTACTTCCATTATATCTTATTTATATGAATTAATATCAATCATTTTCGGGTTCTGAGCAGCCTGTTTGTGTTCGCTACCAGCGTAAACATACAAGTTATTCAGCAATTTAGCTCCCAGGATATTCTTAGGAAGCATGCCCTTCACTACTTTTTTCAGTAATCTCTCTTCACCGTTCGGTTTTGTAATCAAACGGGCAGGAGTCATTTCTCTCTGACCACCAGGATAACCTGTATATGACAAATAAACTCTGTCATTCCATTTGTTACCAGTCAGTTTTACTTTGTCTGCATTGATGATGATAACGTTATCACCGCAGTCTACGTGAGGAGTAAAGTTTGGTTTGTACTTTCCTCTCAGCAATTTTGCAACTTTTGCTCCCAGACGGCCTAATGTTTGGTCTGTAGCGTCAACGATAACCCATTCTTTGGTTACAGTCGCTTTGTTTGCAGAAATGGTCTTGTAACTTAAAGTATCCACTCTAATTTTGTTTTTTAAATGTTACTACTAAAAATTTCTTCACCACTCATTAGTCTTCCCCGGACAAAGGAATACTAACTTGCTATGAATTAATCTCTTATCATTTTGTGATAATAATCGGCTTGCAAAAGTACGGCTTTTCTTTGAATTGGCAAACTATTTTTGTATATTTTTCCAGCCACCTATTCTATTGAGGGTCTTACTAATACCCGTTATTATTCATTCCATTGAGTTTCGGATTACTTTGTATTTCTTTCAGAGGGATAGGGAAAAGCTCATGTTTACCCTCCATAAAATTCCGGTAAGCCGGATATGGTTTGTTCTCTTTCTGATTGACGGAACTGATCTCACCAAACAGTTTCAGAGCCTTTCCCAACACTCCCCAACGTATCAGATCATATTTGCGTTGTCCTTCAAAAGCCAGTTCAAAGCCACGTTCCCAGTAGAGAGCCGTACGGAACTTTCCTTCTGGTGCAGAGTCGTCAATGAAAGTCAGGTTATGTGTCTTTTTCCGTGCGCTCATCATTTCATCATAATTCGCTTCTGTAATAGAAGTTGCTTCAGCACGTGTACGTACGCTATTCAACAAATCCCATGCTTTTTGTCTGTCTGTTCCTGTTTCATTATACGCTTCGGCAGCCATCAATACCACATCAGCATAACGCAAAGGGCAATAGTTCACATCCGCATAATTGATATTCTTGTTCCATGACTCTTTCGGCATCCATTCCCGGCGCCATTTTCCTACATACCAGCTACCTGCACTTCTTTCTTCTTTTACATGCTCTTTTTTAGTACCATTCCAGGTATAACGATAGGTGCAAATCGCCACATCACGGCGTTTATCGCTCGCTTCGAAAAAGTTACGCCATTCGGGAACCACTATAAAAAAGCCGTTGGCACGTCCCATATACTGACTAGATTCAGATGCAGAAACTCCGGTAGGTTCCGCCACCTGCGGACCGTTATAAATCCCCCATGCTCCACCGTTACGACGTCCTTGTGAATGATAGAAAGCAATCTCCCAAAGACTCTCCTTATTATTCAGTACCCCCTGCGAGTAGCTTTTAAAGAGTGCCTCATAACCACCATCATAAAAATCATGGTACCCTTTCTTTTCAAAAGCCTCCCACTCTTTTATCACTGCATCGAAATATTCCATCCGCTTACTGTCCTCCGGACGTTTCAACTGTCCATTCGATTGAAGGCTATATCCTGCACGTTGCAAATATACACGCATCAGCAATGCACGGGCAGCCCCTTGCGTCACCCGTTCGGGACTGGAAGAAGCAGTTGCCCAATCCAGATTGTTTTTAGCGAAAGTAAGGTCGGATATAATCTCGTCATAAATCACTTCCCTGTCCACACGTTCACCAAAAGCAGATTCGTAGGATGATGAATAAGATGTTTTGAAAGGCACATCTCCCCAATATCTCACCAAATCAAATGCGAGGAAAGCACGCAGAAAGCGAGCTTCCGCTTCCAATGCTTTCAGACGGGTATTTTCTGCGTATCCTGTCATGCCACGGATTCCGTCAATGGTGAGGTTAGCCCGGTCGATTCCCTCATATTTCAGTTTCCAGATACTTTCAATCCACGTATTCGTGGAGTTTAGCTGATAATGTGCAATATCGTGAACCTGATTGTCAGAC
Organism: Bacteroides sp.; assembly: GCF_052357945.1. Taxonomy (GTDB): domain Bacteria; phylum Bacteroidota; class Bacteroidia; order Bacteroidales; family Bacteroidaceae; genus Bacteroides. Next base: position 109,680 of record NZ_DAWCXD010000003.1, read on the forward strand.
TGCGTACGAGCCGTATAATAGGTATCGTCCGATGCGGGAGAAGCCATTTCGTACCAACCGTAATGATTAAAGTCCGACAATGAACTATATATTCCCATCACTGCCATTTCCGCTTTATCTTCCGAATCGAAATAGCGGTCCCGGTCATATTTTGAGTTAGGTTCTTCCGTTAGCAAATCCTCGCAAGAGGTAAGCCCTGTAAATAACAAGGCGAATACGGCATATAATAGATGTATCTTTTTCATGATTACTATGTATTTAAAGAATTAAAATGCTACGTTGAGACCAAAAATAAAAGAACGGCTAAGCGGATACGCTCCAAAGTCAACACCCGGTGTCAAACCGCTTTTCATCGTGGAGACTTCCGGATCGAAACCTGAATACTTGGTCCAAGTCAACAGATTATTACCGGTGGCATACAAACGCAAGTTTTTCAATCCCACCCTTGCAATCAGATTTTTAGGGAATGTATATCCCAAAGTCACATTACTTAGCTTCAGATAGGAAGCATCCTCCACTGCCCATGAATGAATATAATTATCTCCTTGTTGGGCATCATAATAAGCAGCTACGGTTTTACCGGCATTCAAAGCTGCCAATTCTCCGGGATCTGTCACTTTTTGTCCTTCGGAATTGATTGTCATCCAACGATTGGAGCTATTCATCACATCTAAAGCATTGTAGTTTAAGCTACCCACCTTGCTGGTCACCAGTTTGGTTGCATTCAGCACTTCGTTGCCATAGCTGAAAGTCAGGAAGACACTCAAATCAAAACCTTTGTAAGTGAATGAGTTGTTCAAGCCTCCGTAGAATTTCGGCTGGGCGTTGCCAATGACCGTTTTATCATTTTCATCAATAATATCATCGTCTCCGGTCAAGTTCTTAAACTTCCACATACCCGGACGAATCTGACCTTTATCACCATGATAAGGTACTCCATCTTTCAATGTATAGGTCTGCGTAGAAGCATCATAATTGAAATCATCTACCTGATACAGGCCCTCGGTGATGTAACCATAAAACTGTCCTAATGGTTCTCCGACAGCAATGCGATGGGTGTTTTGGTTAAAGCCGAACTTGGCTTCATAGAGTTGTACCGCCTCACCGGTCAATGCTCTTACGGTATTTTTGTTGTGCGACAACGTCAATGTAGTATTCCAACTAAACTTCTTTGTAGAGAAATTCACTGTATTCACTGTCAGTTCCACACCTACATTCTTCGTTTCGCCGGCATTAATCAACATGGTCTGATAACCGGAAGAGTAAGGCAACTGGGCATTAAGCAACAAATTACTACTCCTATTTATATAGAATTCGGGCGAAACGGTGATGCGTTGATTCAGGAAGCCTAAATCGACACCCATATTAAAAGTCTTGTTCGCTTCCCACTTCAGATCGGGATTCGGTATCTGCTTGGAGGCATAACCGGGAGTAAGCTGATCTCCCATAGCTGTGATGATGGAAGACATCAAAGCAAGGCTGTTATAGCTACCGATCCTGTTGTTACCCGCCAAACCGTATCCGATACGGAATTTCAAGTCGGAGAAAACATTCAGTTTCTTTATAAAATCCTCTTCACCTACACGCCATGCTGCCGATACGGCAGGAAAATAACCCCATTTATTATTCTTTCCGAATTTAGAAGAGCCATCCGCACGGAACGTCGCGGAAAACAAATACTTATCGGTAAAGTCATAGTTGAGACGAGCGAAGAAAGAGAGCAGATTATCATCATAGTTTTCATCGGACGAAGCAACGGATGGAGTACCCAGACTCATATCTCCCAAAATGAACTCATCGGTAGGCAACCCACTGACACCGGATTCGAGCACACGAGTCCAGCGTTTTACAAATTCCTGTCCCAATTGCACTACTACTTTATGCTTCTTCTGAAAACGTTTATCGTAAGTCAAGACGTTAGAGGTTTGAAAACTTCCGGTTTCCGTATTTCTGATAGAGCCGTAAATACCGTTGCGCCTTCCCATAATAGATTGGTCGCCATAGAAAAGCTCCCGGCGGTAAAGCTGATAACGCATACCCGTATTGTTGCGGAAGGTCAATCCTTTGATGATTTTGAAAGTCAGTCCGCCATTGGCTTGCAAAGTACGTGTTTCCTTATTATCCTTTTCTTCAGCTGCGGCAATCAACGGATTCTGCATCACGTTTCCGTCCGCATCGCTTAATACAGGGTCTTCTCCTGCCAACAAATCCGAGTCATTGCCACGTATACCAATGGTAGGACGATATTGCAAAATCTGAACCATTTTATTAAACTTTGCATCTACATTGCTTCCGCCTTCATTCGTACCATTTCCGGCAACACCTGCTCCATACACTTTCAGATAATCGAAGTTGATACGTCCTGTAACGGAGAGCCGCTTATTCACTTCGCTTTTCACGCTAAGCGCAATGTTATGTTTATCGCTGCCGCTATATACCATCGCACCTTCATCCTTGAAGTAACCATAAGACATATTGTAGTTCAACTTATCATTGCCACCGTTGACGCCTACCCGGTAATTTTGCGTAACGGTAGTACGTCCCATCGTACGGTCCAGCCAGTCGATACCTTCACGATTGCCATAGTTCTCATGAAGATCGACAAAACCACCATAACGATTCTGCCATGACCGCATACTTTCCTCGGGATCAGTAGCATCTCCTAATGTTCTTTCATAATCCGCCAACACAAATTCCTCTACACTTAATACATCCAACCGCTTGGCAAGCGTACGCACACCGACATAAGAATCGAAAGTAAGAGTCGCTTTCCCTTCACTTTTCGCACCGCTTTTGGTGGTGATTACCACTACGCCATTCGCTCCCCGGGCGCCATAGATGGCTGTTGCCGAAGCGTCTTTCAACACGTCGATACTTTCAATATCGGCAGGATCAAGGCTGGACATGCCATCTTCCGTCGGAAATCCGTCGATAATGTAAAGCGGCTCGTTGCTTTGCGTAATTGATATACCGCCACGAACACGCACTGACATCGTAGCACCGGGTTGACCGTCTGTCTGTATGATCTGTACCCCCGCCATACGTCCCGCCAAAGCTTGGGTTACATCAGACGAAGGAACTTTGAGCAAATCGTCGCTTCTCACAGAAGCCACGGAACCGGTCAGGTCTTTACGTTTTACTGTTGCATAACCGATAGCTACCACCTCATCCAACAATACCGACGCAGCCTTCATGGTCACATCAATCTGTTTTCTTCCTTTCACGGGTACTTCCATATTTTCCAATCCGATAAAAGAGAAGACCAAAACATCTTTCTGCGGATCACTAACAGTAATGGTGTATTTACCATTGATATCGGTAATGGTACCCGTGTTTTGTTTTCCTTTCACGGTTACATTTCCTCCAATCACTTCCAAGCCTTCGTTGTCCACCACCTTACCGGTAACGGTCAAACTTTGAGCATAAATGCCGGATACACCGACAAGAAGCAACAAAATGCAAATAATTCTACTTTTCATCATATTCTGTTTGTTATTCATATTCATTCTATTTCATTGTTTATCATTGATTGGCTACCCGGGTAGATATGGGACTCCGGTCGGTCATTTCCACCACCTGATAAACTCCGTTTATCTCGTCGTAAAGCAACGAAGAACCCGTATACTGCCGAGGGTGAAAAGCCCCATTCAAGACAGGATTGTCCGTCCCGTAACTAAAGACGACCTGTTCGGTGCGATGATTCACAGTAAGTTCTGGAGCCTTGGAAGCATCCAAAACCGCTTTGATCGTCCAGTCGCCCACACTAAAAGTATCACCGTCACGGTAGATAGCAGGGACAGCCTCATCTCCTACCTGAATAATAGCCAGGAAACGGGTGGCAGAACTACCGTCAACCCGTGCAGTCAAGTGCCACTGGTTGGGATACTCCGCTCCGGTGATGGCGGGCGGCACTACAAAACGGTCCGTTTGGGACAGCGTAAAAACATGTCCTCCAAAAAGCTGCGTCACAGCCATCCATCCTTTGGTCTTATTATTTGTAGACAACGTTTTCTTTGTCGCATCCATCTTAAATTCCGTAGGACTATGCAACAGCCACTCCCAGCGGACAGCCTCCGATGCTTCCAGTTCATCATACACAATCACCGTATGAGGATGAAGCATCAACACATGTCGGCGGTATTTAGTCAACGGGGTGGCACCGAATCCATTTTCCGGCGTCTGCTCAATACCTGCCTGCTTGAAGTAGCCAACCCACATCGGGTCATTGCTGATACCTCTGTAAGCATGTGAAGCATCTCCCAAACAGTAACTGATATGCTGTCCGCCCATAGCACGCATCACACTGCCATAACCTTCGGTAGAATAAGGTTGTCCGATACCGTTTACCAACAGTGAATTATGCGCCCGCGTATGGCGATAGGACATCAGATTATGAGCATCGCTGAAATTCTGATAATAACCCGTACTGCGATACACATCGACACCCTTATACAACAGGTTAAAAGCATTCTGACTGGCAGTAGTGTGACTGCCGGACCCGAATGTACTGGAACGGAACGAGAGCGCAAGATCCTTTCCCGTATCTTCCGGAGCACTGTGCATGGCTACTTCACCAGCGTCTTTATACCATACCATTTTATCAGCCCCGGCAGGAAAAGTTGTATTGTAATCCTGATCGGTACACATCCGGTAAAGACGCAATTCATAATCTCGACGCAACAGGTCCCGACATTCTCCGGCATACCATCCGGCATAGGAATTACCCGTTTCACATGCCAGATAGTCAGCAAAGGCGGCAATCAGACGGTTGGGTTCACTCCCCTTTTCACTACTGTCACCAAAGCCGTTGCTTTTCGATCCCGGCGGGCAAGTATAAACCAACGAACGTCCGGCATTCTGATACCACGGATGTGATAGAAAATCGTACCGACTGATAAATGAAAGAAGAGACGGCATATACGCCAAAGTCAATATATTGGCACTGAAATAACCGGTACCATTGTGCCATATACCGTCGCGATTGAAACCGGAAGCAGGAGCACGGGCTGTCCACAATTCATAATAGTACTCCATCATGGGCAACACTTCGGAAGAATAGGTCGGCTTATCATAAAGCGACAAAGCCACTTGAAAGAGGACACGCATATTCTGCTGCCAAAAATGATTATCAAAGAGATGGTTTTCCTGAAAACCGCAATTTACCTTGTAATAGTAACGTGCCACACGCATCATCAGTTCTTCGGCAGCAGTACGATCGGAAGCAGACAAGTTATTATAAAGCAGATCGTAGGCTGCAACAAGACACCATGCGATGTTGCTGGCAGTAAAGTTGGATGCAAAAAGTTGTCCGTCAGCTGGGGGAGCGGCAATCAACGCTTCGAGAAGCTGACGCAACTTTTCGGCATAAATTTCTTTTTGGGTTAAATGATAGGCCTGATAAAGATAAGTGGCATGTTGCCGGAGCTCTTCCGCACGACTATATAAATCAGTCATTCCGGTGTATTCGGCTTTCAATGCCTGTGAAGCACGACTTTGTAGTTCTGCATATTCAGGGTGTGAAGTGACACGGTTACGAGCCTCTCCGATACGGTCGTCTAAAAAACAGTAAATACGAGGATGCAGACGGGGAGCATTTGCTAAGAATGTCCGAAAAGGAGGTGTTACAAATTCCGGTGTATCATTCTTTACTTCGAAACGATAGATAGCACTCCATTCACCGGGCGTAGTTCCATTAAGATTGGTGGAACGAAAGCGCCAATACCATGTGCCGACCTCCAAACGACGATGAAGATTATACATACACCATTCCTGCGGTTCGGAAAGTAGCGTTTCGGAACTGCTGAAATCTTCAGTACGTGAAAGGGAAAATTGCAGTCTTTCGCCCGTCTTCATGGCTTGAGGAACAATAAGAGGAGCAGGATTCAGATACAATTCATTATCTGCTTTGGGATAAGGTTGCGTTCGTATTTTATCCTGATAGGCATCGGGAATTCCGGCAAGCGTCTCTGGCTGCGTACTGTCCGGTTCGGGCAGCGAGTCAGATGTACAGCTACAGAACAGCTGTACCATGAACAAAAGAAAAACCGATAGGCGAAATGTGGTGTGCATATTATTTTCTTTTCTTGGTATAAGATTAGAGGGCTATTTTCAAAAGTTTCAATGTAAGAAGAAGGTAAAGCGGGATGGGGGGATCCCACTTTCCTTGAACTTCTATTGAGTAAGGTCGAATATTCTGTGACTATTTAAAGATTGTAATCATTGGGCGGCAAAGAGCTTGTTGATTAAGAGCTGTCTTAACACTAATGCCTGCCTCTGTCGCATTAGTTACTGCACCATTAGCTACATTAATACGTACTCCCGAAACATTACCTTGGTTATTGATGGTACTGGAAGCATAGTTCACTGTATTAATCGGATCTCTATCAAACATTTTACCATTAATAAATCCAAACTCCGGAATATTTCTGAAGTCCTCACTACCAGTAGCAGGCACCTCTTTCATAGTGAACAACGTACCCATAAACGCACTCAATTGCGACAATGTAGGAATATACCATGCACTCAAATTCTCACTATCAGGAGCATGTTCTCCCACCCATTTCTCATAAGTTGTTTTAAACGCAACATCTCCAAGACCTGTTAATAAGACGTCCGTAGTCTGTGTTCCATTTGTCATACCTGCAACTGTTTCGGTCAAAGTAGTCAATAATTCAGTATTAAGAGATTGACGACCAGCCGCCACATTTTCAATCGCTACCGCATATCCGGCAATTGTCTTACCTTGAAGTGCTACAGGATAATTAGCCGGCACATCACTACCAATAGCCTCCATCGTGAAAACAATACCAACAGCATCCGCCGCATCACGTACCACTTTACCTTCGGCATTGATATAACTACCAACTTTCATTTCCAATGCTTCATAATCCGGATCCACTCCTACTTCAATGTCAAAGTTTCCATCTCCGATTTCAAATTTAGCCATAATCTGCATATTAGCATCCAAAGGTAATGTATTTGCCGGTATTTTAATCTCTTTACTATATCCGCCACTCAATGCCATGGTTATTTCTTCTGTAAATTTACTTACATTTGAAGGAGCAAAAAAGAAATTAGCGAACCAATTGCCATCCGCAGAAGCAAAACTTGCATTTGTATAAGTCACAGGAGTCGTAGCAGTACATTTACCCTCTAAAATATCATATCCACTCAAAGCGTTATATTTTATTTCCAGTTTATTAGCCGCCGCAGCTACTTCCGGATTCTTCGGTTTTACGCTCACATTAGCAAACGGGCGTTTCAATGTCACACTGGCATTAGCAATCGTTTCCAATTTTCCGCAGAAAGCGTCGCTGGCTGCCATCAACGCATCATTTGTCAGATCGAATGATGCAGTATTATATCCTACTGCTCTCAAATCAGCAGTGTTATATACTTTATTAGCGGCACCACTTTCCGGCACGTATTCAGCCCAAAACAATGCTTTCGACACTTCTTTTTGTTCATCTACAGAAATAGTGAAAGATACCTTACCGTCTGTAACTGGTTTAGTTACCTGATCGCCTATCTTATTGCCATCAGCATTCAGTAATTGCATGATACATTGCATCGTATAACCGTCAGGAATGGTAACCGCACGGCTAAAGACGTTATTTACAGGAGCCTGTACAGAGATGGTAACAGGAGCATTGATTTCTATTCCGTTGTCCGAAACGATTTCTTCTTGTCCACAGGATGCAAAAAGCACTACGAACAAAGCCATTAGCGAATAAAATAAGTTCTTTTTCATGATCTTAATTGTTTTATGGTTAAGCAATTCTTAATTGATTTATCTATTTTATAATTCTCCAAGGTCTACTTCCAGATCACCGTCATAATCGGGGTCGATCCCTATTCCTCCATTAGCATCGGAAGTCAGGAAGTTACCGCGTACCGTTGTGTTTTTGCCCCGTTCGCAAGGAATACGGAAAGCTGTACGTGCCAGCACTTCATTCTTCTCATTCAAGATTTCGAGCTCTACAGGGATGGAAACGGTTTCTCCGGCATCGGTCAACACATAGTCAAATCCCAGTTTCAGTTCTTTCGTACCATCGGCAGGGCGTTCAAATGCCACTTTATATTCCATGTACATGAGCGAGTTCTTGGGTACATCATCCCACAAATTGTAGCCGGTAGGCAAATAATCACTGTACTTCACACGAGCGGTAAAACTTTCACCTTTCAGTCCGCCTGTGGACAGTTTATTGAGAAACGTTGCCACATCTTTAGCCACCAGTTCATAGCGTGCTACGGGACGATACAGTTCAACGTCAAGACTTGTTTCAGCTCCCCAATGATTGCGGAAAGAAGTCAGGTCTGCCATAGCAGAAGCAGCAAAAACATCTTTATAACGGCTATTCCCTATATACTTCCCGGCAGGAAGGATAAAAGCCAGATTCTTGGCATCGTAAACAAGTCCCTGTTCCGGTGTCTCCGCATTCACATAATCGGCCCACACCAGGATGCGGTAATTACGGGCGTGCAGCTTCATACTAACAGACAGACTGGCACGGTTAAAATCCTCTTCATATACCGTTTGCCGTGCCGCCACCTGTCTATCCAGATAGGCTTCTACGATGAAACGACGCAGATAGTTGGTTTCCGACGCACGGGTGATGGTCACCGGTGCTCTTTCTGCCAAACTTAGATTCATTGCCAGATTAAGGTTGAGTGTTACAGCTGTCGGGTCCACTCCCAGTTCTCCTTCGGGAGTCATTTCCGGTTCTTCGTGCAGGCTGCATCCATTCACCAGCAAAGTGATGAACAACAAGAAAGTGCACTGTGCCAGTATATATAAATTTCTTCTCATATTGTTATCTTATTTATATGTATGTTCCTATCTAAGGTTAGAAGCGGTAGACCAACGATGCTCCCACACGGGTTATCCCCCAGTAATGACGGACACGCGTATCCAGCTGTGCTCCGTTGTCTACATTATAATAGGTGTTATACTTCATGTTGGCATATCCCACTCCCAGATTAAATTCCGCTCCCCAGTGTTTGGAAAGAGGGAGTTTGTAACCGTAGCTTATTCCGGCTCCCAACAGCGGACGATCCGTATCTTGATAACGGTCATCGTTCCACTTCACGTTAAACCATGCTACGTGGGCGTGCAGTCCGACAAAGTGTCCCCGTCCTGTCTCATTTCCTATCCACCAGCGGGCTTCAGGTTGCAATGCTACCGTACGCACGCCGTGCTTATCTCCCAAGTCCCACAAACTGCAAGTCAATGGCAACTCTACCGTGATCTTTTTATGCACCTGCATTTCCACGGCAAGGTTCAGCAAAGCACAAGCATCATATATTACATTCGTTTTCAGTGCCAGATAGCGTTGACCATCAAAGGCAGTCGCTTTCTTTCCTGCATTCTCTTTGCCGGATTGGCGTTTATCCTCTTCCTTTTTTGAAGAAGTCGCAACTGCTGTTTCCTGTTTTTTCCCGCCGGGCTTGTAAACCGTAGTTTCCTCCGGAGCTGCCGAAGTCTGTACACGGGGTTTACCGGGAGTCTGTGCCGACAAGACGGTTATGCCCGATAATGCAGCCAACAGACATATAGTTCTCATATTAAAAGTAGAGTGTCTCATATATTCGTATCTTTCATGTTCATTGATCAGATTTCCAGTTCGGGCACTGTATCCCTCATTACCGTTTCGTACCCATCCTCATTGATGACAGTAGCTTCACCTTTATAAGTGATATTCACCTTCTCTTGAGTGCTGCGGATAAAGAATGAAGGAGCACCGTCGGATTTCAGATTAACACTGATTAGCCATCCGCCCACTTTGATACGTCCGTCGGACAAGATTTCGGGATCTTTGGCAGGATATTTCAGTGCATGTGTATTGATGACAGTGGCAAAACGATATACTTGTGCCTTTTCCGATGTAGCGGTGAAATGCCAGTGATTAGGATACTTCTTGAACACCCCTTTGTCATCAGCACGTAGCCAGTTGACTGCCGGATAGAAAAAACGGCTCGTCGTATCTGTCTGCAATGTTCCGGTGGAGAAAAGATAAGCGTCTGATGCTCCTCCGCGGTTCGTGGCTTGAATATGCACGAAGCGATGATTCGATTGATCCACTGTCATGGGATTTTCTGTGGTATGCAGCAAATAACTCCAGTTTACAGGTTCGTCTGCCACGAGTTCGTCATAGATAAAGATGAGTCCTGTCTTTCCCAAATTGACAATATGACGGCGGAAAGTTTTCACATGGTTCTCATCCCAGCCATTTTCGGGCGTATAATGCACCTCCGACTGTTCGCCGCGTGTCAGCCAAAGCGGTGAAATCACTTTTCCGTAAGCATTGGAAGCATCGCCTAGCACATAACCGATCTTCTCGCTGGCATAATAACGGGGAATCCATCCATATCCTTCCGTACCGATACGTTGTCCCATACCGTTCACCAAAATCGTATTGTGAGCACGTGTGGCACGATGGCACAACATACTATGTACGTCGGTAAACTCAATGTGGTGTCCGCTACTGTAAAATAATGGTTTTCCACCATAGAACGTATTGAAAGCATTCTGATTGGCAAGTGCATGAGAGGTAGAACCATAAGGGCTTGACCGGAAACTCCACATCGCATTTCCACCTACTCTGTCCCAGTTCGTCTGGAAAGAGGCAAGTCCTGTTGCGGGGAAGACGTATCCTGCGGGAAGTGCTGTCAATCCTTCACCTTCCGGCAGAGGTTTGTCACATTGCAGGCGGAACCAGGCAAGATCACCGGGCTTATTCAATAAGGCTTTCTTCATATAATCCGGTTCCACTTTCAATGTACGGCGTACGAAATCAGCGGCATAAGTGTTTCCGGTAAGGCGTGCCAGTGCATCCAAATATCCTATACGGATACTGTTTGGACGCCCCACATTCTGATGCGAACTTCCGTTTCCTCCGGATTTGGAAAAAGGAGGCTGCTGGAAGATGGTATACATGATATTTCCCTGATACCAAGGATCGGAAAAGAAGTCGTAACCGGTCAGTTTGCTATAATAGTAAGGCACTTCGACTAATGTACGGGTGTTGACCGTAAAGTAAGAATCGCCATTGTGCCAGCCACCGTCTTTGTTCAATCCGGGGAAACGTGCCAACCAGACGTTATAACAGTAATCCACCCATGTATCGGCTTCGGGTAGATCGCCATATACACTGAATGCCGCCATTGTAAGGATGCGAAGTGTCATTTGCCACACATGATTGTCGGCGATGTGGTTCTCCATCCGGTTATTAAAGTTCTCATACATTTCACCACCTTTATTTTTGATGGCTTCCAGTAATGCTTTCTTTTGTGATGTATTCAACCGGTCGTAGAAAGAATCATAAGCCATAGAGCAGAGAGACAATAAGCTAGAAGCATTAAAATCTCCTTTCACATTCTTATCTTTATCCCAGTCGGCCATGATAAATACCCGTTTGATGGCTTCGTCAGCATATTTAGTATCCTGCGTCAGCAACCAGGCCCGTATCAGCGCTTCGGTATTGCCCTCTTCCGCATCGATGATGCGACGGCTCTCACGAGTGAGGTATGAATTTATCTGCATCTCGTTCTTCAAATTCTTCACCTGCGAGACATTAATATCTTTCACTGATTTCATTGGAGTCTGAAGTACCTGATCTGCACGTTCAAGATACCATTGTCTTTCTGCCTTTTGCTTGCTGTGATTTATAAAGTCCTTCCATTCGTTCTTCATGATCCACACACGCGGATGGTCGGCAGGTAGTTTTGCCAACACTGTTTTCAATGAAGGCGGACAGAATTTGCCCGGACGATCTTCTACGGTGACTTGCTGTGTACTTCCCCAGGTCACTTGTCCGTTTTCTACGTAACCGAACTGCCAATACCACACACCCGGTGCAAGCGGTTGTTCCGGATTATAGAACGGCCAACGAGTTTCCACCTGAACAACTCCGGACTTCAATCCGGCATCCTGCGAATAACGTAACCGATAGGTAACCTTTGTTTTATCTACCTTCTTTACTTTGTGTTCGAATCCATCCAACGGACTGTCCTGCGAGTTCATGTCTGAACGGAGCGGCCATTGAAAAGAAACCGCACGGTCATTTACCACCGCTTTATCAAGAGGATAAGGAGTAGCACGCATTTCATGCATCAACGTTGTTTCCGTTAACTTGATGACTGCTCGTTTTTGCGCATGTGTCATCTGTGCAGCCACAGACAAGATTACGAATGAAATCAATAATACTTTTTTCATGATATCAAATGATTGGTTTTTCTGTAGGCAAATGTAGATAAACTGTCCGAAACGGAACTTTCAATTCATTTCTTCCTTCTCTGATACTGTCTAACAGGACTTTGTTTTCGTTCATTTCAACTTAAAATTCGTCCAAAACAAGCGTTAGACGCTGTTACAGAGGGAATAAGAAGATAAAAGAGACCACCGTATTAGCAAGGATTTGCCTATTCAAAGACAAAAACTTACCAATACGATAGCCCCAAAATTACCATTAACCAAATAGGAAATAATGGCTACTTAGTGTGTTGTTTTATATATTCAGACGGCAGACAGCCGACATACTTTTTAAAACTAGTGGAAAAATAAGAAGAAGAGCCGAAACCTACCATTCCGCTAATTTCAGTAACAGAATAGCGTCCTTCCAACAGCAATTTACAAGCTTTATTAAAGCGAATACGACGGACAAAATTAGCAGGCGGTTCACCAGATACGGAATTCATCTTGAGATAAAGTGACGAACGGCTCATACAAAGTTTACTAGCTAACTCATCAGATGTAAAGTCCTCATTGCTGATATTTTCTTCCACCACCTGAATAGCCCTGCTCATAAATTCTTCATCCAAAGTATTGGAAGTCATCTTGGCAGTATCAATATCAATCGTATTTGAATAATAATGTTTCAACCGCTGACGAGCTTTCAGCAAATTGGCAACCTTGCCGTTCAACAAATGAATAGAAAACGGTTTCGCAATGTAATCGTCCGCTCCTGCCTGAATACCCTCCGTTTGTGCGTCGACACTTCCTTTGGCAGATAGCAGAAGCACTGGAATATGGCAAGTCTGCAAATTCCTTTTGATAAGCTGACAAAGCTTAATTCCATCGATTCCCGGCATCATCACGTCGGAAAGGACGACATCCACTCGATGTTCTTTCATGATGACCAATGCTTCTTCCCCATTTCCTGCTGTCAGCGTCACATAATTCCGACGGAAGTTATCTTTCAAGTAATCCACCATTTCTTTATTATCATCCACCAGCAAAATAGTGGGACGTTCTTCCTCATCGGTAGTTTCTACTCCATCATCCTCGGATATTTCCACAGAACCAACAGCCGGTATGTCACTAGAGAAGCATTCATCAGACACCGGAATTTCCCGAAAGGATACAGGTGTTTCAGTTTCCTGTTTCGGTACTTCCCGCTCTTTCTCTGTAAAAACGTTTATGTCAGCAGGTAAAGTGACTTTAAATTCTGTATAACTATTAACTTCACTTTCTACAACAATGGTTCCGTGATGCTTTTCCACAAGCATTTTCACCAATGACAATCCGATACCCGTTCCCTTCCGTTGCCCGTCTGCCTGATAGAAACGTTCAAAAATGCGGGTAAGCTGTTCAGAAGTCATACCAATACCACTATCTCTCACAGTAAAGTTATATGTATCTCCATCCATGTATAAAGAGAGTGATATATGACCTCCATTCGGTGTAAACTTAAAAGCGTTTGACAATAAATTCATTAGAATAGTTTCCAAATATGCTTTATCAGCCGGAAGCAGCCTACCCTCCAAGTCGGACTTCATACTAAAATCGATATTCCGTTTTTCCGCGTTCTCCTTGAATAGAGTGTATACATCCTGCAACAATCCGTTCACATCCGTCTGTACCACATGAATAGGCATCGCTCCCGCCTCAGCTTTTCGGAAATCAAGCAACTGGTTGACTATGTGCAGCAACTTTCGTCCATTCTTGTAAACATATTCCAGTTTTTGCCGTACCGGAGCACCTACCAGACTATTCTGTTCCAAAACGTCTTCCAACGGAGCCAGTATCAGGCTCAACGGAGTACGCAGTTCATGAGACATGTTCATGTAGAAACGCACCTTTTCCTGACTGATTTCTTCGATCTTACTCCGTTCTATCTGTTCAATACGTACCTGCATCTTCATCTTGGCGCGAGCTATGAAGAAATAGATAACAAAAACAAACAGTCCTATAGAAAAGAAAATGAAAAGTGTCTTTGCCCACCAGGTTTGATACCACATCGGGATGATATGCACAAAAAATTCCGTAGTCTCTTCACTCCACTTCCCGTTATTGTTACGTGCCTTCACTTTAAATACATATTCTCCAGGCGGCAGATTAGAATAGCTCGCCCGTGAAGATGAAGTATATTTGGAATAGTTCCACTCCGTTTCAAATCCTTCCAACTTATAAATGAACTGATTCCGCTTTCCCGCCAAATAGTTAATAACGACAAACCGGATATTAAACAATTTCTGATCGGAAGGGAATGACATACCCAGCATTCGTCCCTTCTCGTCCTGATAATAACGCACCCGTTCACTTTTCAAGTCCGTAATTACTTGATTAAAAACTACGGCCCCTGTAACAACCGCATTCGGAGAATACGGATTATCCTCCAGTTCGTAAGGTTTGAAATAGGCAACACCACCAAGAGAACCCAAAAAGAACGTACCGTCCTGTGCCTTGCAGGCTCCGAAGAAATTGAACTGATCGTGAGGCAGCCCGTCCTGTTTGGTATAGTTGAGGAAAGTTCCTTCTTCCCTATTGAAGCAGGCCAGTCCCTTGTTGGTAGTCAGCCACAGACGCCCCCGTTCATCTTCCAGTATGCTATAAATAAAATCATTCGGCAAGCCGTCTTTCATCGTATATTGTTCCCAGGCGGTCGGCACTCCTTCCTTATAGCGGTATAAACCTGTAGAAGAGCCTACCCATATATTGTGGCGGCTATCTTCCTGCACACAAAAGGCCTGTATCAGCCCATGCAGATAAGCTGAAGATGGAAGATGCAATTCTTCCAGCTTCCCACCGGCATACAAGAACAAACTTTCTTCTGTTCCAATCCATATCCTACCTTTCGAATCACGGAACAATGTATATATCAACACGTTTTCCAGTTTGTTGTGCTTTTTAGCCAATGGATGCAACGAAAACTCTCCGGTCTGTTTGTCGAAAAGGAAAAGTCCGTTCATACCACCTACCCAAAGCGTTCCGTCCGTTCCATCCAATATAGAGTAGCAACTGTTATTCAAAGAAACCGAATGAGGAAAGCTGTATGTTTCCATTCTCCCGCTTTTACGATACAGACGGCTCATTCCTCCACCATGTGTACCAATATAGATACTACCATCCTTATCCGTCCATATACATTTTATATTATCAGATTTCAAAGAATTGGCGGAAGTTCCCGCCCGAAAAAAGGAAAAAGTCCCGGTTTTCCGGTTATAGTAGTTTAATCCGCCGTCGTTCGTGCCAATCCACAGATTCTCGCTGTCCGGTTCCTCGGCTATGCAACTCACGGTGTTGTCGCTCAAAGAATTCTGGCAGGAAGAATGTTGTAAGCGTCTGAAAGCAGGAGCTAAAGGATGATAATAATTAAGTCCGCCATAAAACGTGCCTACCCACATGCCACCCTGGTTGTCTTTTAGAATAGAACGGATGGAATTGTGTCCTAATGAAGTAGGATCCTCGGGAGAAAAACGACAAATCTGAAAAGTCTCTGTTTCCGGTTCAAGGACAAGCAAAGCTTCCATTGTTCCTATCCAAATTCTTCCCTTATCATCCAGGCTCAATGTTCTGACTGAGTTGGTAAGGAAGTAAGCAGGAGTATTCTGCTTGTTATAATGCCTTTTTATCTGAAAATTATTATCGACACAATACACTCCGTTTGTCAATGAAGACAACCAGCAATTTCCGGTTCTATCATCATAGAGCATACCAGAGACCACTTCTCCTTTCAGTTGGAGAAGAAGCCGGGCCACGTTCTCATTGCGTACATAGTAGAAATAAACCCCTTCCGAAGTACCTAGCAAGAAGCCGTCATTCATCCGGCAAACAGAGTAAATGGTTTTCCCGGCAAGTTCCGGCTGCACTTTCATCCGCCCTGTCTTTTTATCAAAAATCACCAGACCTATATTAGTGGCAAGCAAAAGGCGGTCGCCTTCTTCCGGTTCTCCAATAGCCAGCACTTGCATCGGCCGATTGTCCGGCAGCGAATAGTTGGTAAAATTGTTTCCTACAATATTATAACGGGACAAACCAACCTGTGTGCCTACCCATACTGTACCTTTCGGGTCGGTATGAAGCGAATAAACATGATTATTCGCCAGGCTTGTCGTATCATCCAGTGCCTTGTAGTAAGAAGCGAAACGAGAACCTTCATACCAGTTCAATCCATCTATCGTGCCTACCCAAATTTTATTATTATGATCTTGTGTCAGGGCAAGCACTGTATTTTGGGACAGTCCGTCATCTACGGACAACCGCTTAAAATGGATAGGGTTGTCGGCAGCCGATATAGTATATAAAGGAAGAAACGAGATACAAACGGATAATCCGAGTATGTACTTAAACAGCAAATGCCGATCTTTCATAAGCTAATAATAAAGATTTTATTGTAAAGATAGATATTTTCAGTCCAATCTTATAAACAAACCCTATTTTTTAACTCATATAAAGAACCGGCATCGACCTTAAAAACTAATACTATTAACGATTTGAATTCTCTTTTAAATCCTTATAGCGCTTCATTGCTTCCAAATAATAATAATCGGCATAGTTCAACGGAGTATCAATTTCACTGTCATGCGGGAAACTGCCGACAGAATGTAATAGGATGAAACCATGATTTTCTCCCTCTTTCGCCAGATACTCTTCAGACGACAACTGTTTCAGGATATTCTCCGCATAACGGAAATATTCTTCCCCTTGTTTTTTATCACCATAGCCGCTCAATTCCAGTAACGCAGAGGCAGTTACAGTTGCAGCAGAAGCATCTCTGGGTTCATTCGGAATCTTGGGCGCATCATAATCCCAGTAAGGAATATAATCATTTTCCGATGGACGGTGATCGATAATGAACCGTGCTATTTTATGAGCGGCATCCAAATAATTCTGCTGCTTGGTGAAGCGGTAGCACATGGTGTATCCATACACTCCCCACGCCTGGCCACGTGCCCAGGCGGAAGAATCGGCATATCCCTGAAATGTTCCTTTTGATTCCACTTCGCCGCTGTCCGCCAAATAGCTTACCACATGATAAGAAGTCATGTCCGACCGGAAATGATTCTTCAACGTCTTGTCTGCATGAGAAATTGCGATATCACGATAGGTAGGATTATTAGTCTGTTCCGAGGTCCAGAACAACATTTCAAGATTCATCATATTGTCAATAATCACCGGATAACTCCAGTCACCGAAGTCCCATGAACGAATCAATCCTACTTTCGGACTAAACCGTGAACAAAGACTTTCGGAAGAATGAACAAGAATCAGACTGTCGGTCGGTTCCGGTTTCAAACGAATACCTTGCCCGTAACTGCAAAACATCATAAAGCCCAAATCATGATTACCTGTATAATATTGCATATCCTGCAAACGGTTCGTGTACTTACGTGCTTCCTTTGCCAACGCTTCATCACCAGTCAGTTCGTATGCCAGCCACATTGAACCGGGATAGAAACCACTTGTCCAGTCTGTAGGATGTTCCAGCCTGTACTTTCCCTCTTTTATGGAACGGGGGAAGCAAGCCGTATCCGGTTCGTTCTTCAATTGCTCTGCCATATAGAGCAACTGATGCCCGGATGTTTTCACCGCATGGTCAAACCATTGCATCTCATTTCCTTTCGGAGCAGTACAAGCAGTAAGGAAAGCAATACTCCCTGCCACCATTAAAAGTCTGTTTTTCATTGTTCTACTTTATTTCTATTATTGTATTCTTTTACCGGTAGCAAAGTTAAGGTAACCCAAGGACAGAAGCCTTGGAAATCTTCTTTTTCATTTTCGTTTCCATTTCTATCAACTCTGATTTCGTCCAAAGCTTCTTCGTTTTCATCCTTTACAAGAAAAGGAGCACAGATTTCAGCAAAAAATGCCTTTATTATTCTCGTTCACAGGTGGATCAGAGGTGTATTAATTCTTTGGAGCTACTGATAATAACTGATATCAAAAGGCTTTTGTACAATTTCAAAAGCCATTTATCTGCATTCAAACGAAGTACGGACAATAGAAAAATGAGATTCATAGGAAAAGCTTGTATTTTTGCTACAGATTCTTAACCCAGAAAAACAACAATTAGAATTGATATGAAAAACATTCAAAAACTTCTCTTTCTTGCGGTCTGCCTTTGCACCGCATTTACGGTCAAAGCACAAAACCTGACCGTCACCGGAAAGGTCATAGACTCTGAAGGTCTTGAGGTGATTGGTGCCAACATTACCTTAAAAGGTAGTCCCGGTGTCGGTGCAATCAGCGATTTAAGCGGAAACTATAAGATTAAAGTAAACAATGCAGCTAAAGACATTCTTGTGTTCTCTTATATAGGAATGAGAACACAGGAAATACACGTGAAAGGGAAAGTTGCAATTAATGTCACTTTACAAAGTGACGCCAAAGCACTGGACGAAGTAGTTGTAGTAGGTTACGGCACCAGTAAACGTAGTGACCTGACAGGTTCGGTCGTTTCCGTAAAAAGCGAAGATTTGATGAGAATGCCAACTTCCGATGTTACCCAAGCGTTGGCAGGACGGGTAGCGGGCGTACAAATCACACAAAGCGAAGGTGCTCCGGGGTCTACTATCTCCATACGTGTACGCGGGGGGATTTCTATCACACAGAGCAACGAGCCCCTTTATATTATCGACGGTTTCCCCAGCGAAGACGGGATGTCCACTATCGACCCAGCCGAGATTGAAACGATTGACATTCTGAAAGATGCTTCAGCAACTGCCATTTATGGTGCACGCGGAGCAAATGGTGTAGTAGTTATCACGACTAAAAAAGGAAATAAAGACGGTACCAAAATGGCTATCAGTTTTGACAGTTATGTAGGTGTAAAGACATTGGCACGGAAACTGCCGGTACTTTCCACTAAGGAATTTGTTTTATTAGATTATGAACGCAGATTACAATTCGACGGTGAAGCAGGAGTAAAAAGTTTCCAGTCTATCTACGGTTCTTTCCTGGATATCAACGAAAACTACGGCAATTTTCCGGGCATCAACTGGCAGGAAGAGACTTTAGGAAGAACAGCGACTTCGCAAAACTACCGTGTACGCATTTCCGGTGGAAACAAAGAAGTGCAATATTCTTTGAATTATACCTATTTCAAAGACCTCGGAGCTATGATATACAGTGGAAATAACAAACATAATATCGCATTCAGCATTTCCCACAAACCGACAAAGCGCATTGCTGTCAATGCCCGTGTTAACTATGACCAGTCATATATATATGGTATGGGAACTTCCGATTCGTCCACCCGTTTCAACAAAATGGAGCATATTCTCCAATACCGTCCCACCAAAGGTATCTATGGAGACGACCAAAGCCTGCTGAATGGAGAGGAAGACAATATCACCGATGAGGAAGGTAACCCGATGCAAAATCCGCTCACCTCTGCCGCCGAAGAAATCAACAAGAGACAATTACGCACTTTCCAAGCCAATGGCGGACTGACTTTCAACATTGCCAAAGGGCTTAGTTTCCGCAATAATACCGGTATGCGTTACCAGACTATACGCAATGATGTCTTCTATGGAGAAAAATCCAGTAACGGAAAGCGTTCAAGCGCCAACGGATATATCCAGTATTCAGAAAACAGCAGTTTCCAGACATCCAACGTACTTAACTACGAATACAAGAAGAAAAAGCATAAGCTAATCGCCATGCTCGGGCAGGAATGGGTATCGCGGTGGACACGCAACATGCGCGCCAGCGCCACTAATTTCCCCAATAATGACATTAATTTAGATGATATGAACCTGGGGATTCCCGGCTCCATTACTTCCAATGCCAATTACGATGATAAGTTAGTGTCTTTCTTCACCCGGTTCAATTACAATTTCGGAGAGAAATATCTGCTGACCGCCACTCTGCGTGCCGACGGTTCTTCCAAATTCAGTGAAGATAAGAAGTGGGGGCTTTTCCCTTCCATTTCCGCCGCATGGCGCATGGGGGAAGAGAAGTTCATCAAGAAACTGAATCTGTTTTCCGACTTGAAACTACGCGTCGGATATGGTATGTCAGGAAACAACCGTATCGCCAGCTATGCATCATTGAATCTGTTGAACTCCGTAAAATACCCGAACGGTGAAAGCAACACACCGGGATATGTTCCGGCTTCTATCCCGAACGAAATGCTCCAATGGGAATCAAATAACACATTCAATGTCGGATTAGATTTAGGTTTCTTTGAACAACGCCTGACCATATCTCCCGAATTCTATGTAAATGAAAGCACCCACCTGTTGCTGAACTCACGCATACCGAGTTCTTCAGGATACAGCAATATGATTCGCAATATCGGAAAGACACAGAACGTCGGTGTCGACCTGACAATCAGTTCCGTTAATATACAAAAACGTAACTTCACATGGAACACCAACTTCAACTTATCTCACAACAAGAATACCATTAAGGCATTGTCCGGCGAACAGTTCTTCCTGGAAGAAGCCAAATTCGGATATAACCAAAAAACGCACAAGATAGAAGTGGGCAAGCCTATCGGGCAGTTCTACGGATACCGTACCCTCGGGCTCTATCAGATAGAGGATTTTACCTACGACCCCAACACTAAGAAGTACACATTGAAAGAAGGAATCCCCTACCGGGGTTCGCGCAGTGAAATGCAACCCGGAATGTGGAAGTTTGCCGATACCAACGGAAATAACGTAATTGATGAGAACGACCAGACAGTCATCGGTAATGCCAATCCGAAATTCTTCGGTGGTCTGAACAACACCTTCACCTATAAGAATTTCGACTTGAGCGTATTCTTTACCTTCTCATACGGCGGTGAAGTATTGAATGCCACCAAACTGACTAATACATTGGCCGGTAAACCCGGATATAATGTACTGGATGCGGTAAACAGCAGCAAACGATGGATGACTATCAATCAGAACGGTGATATTATAACAGACCCGCAGGAGCTTGCCGCATTAAATGCAGGTAAAAGCGCCGCGGCTGTTAATGACATGGAACAAGGAGACACTTACATCCACTCATGGGCAGTAGAAGATGCATCTTACCTGCGATTAAGCAACGTGACTATCGGATACAACTTTCCCAAAAAATGGATACGGAAAGCCGGTATTCAGAAGCTCCGCCTGTATGCAACAGGAAGCAACCTGTTTGTCTGGACTCCCTACACGGGATTTGACCCGGAAGTTTCTACCAAAGGAAACAACCTGACGCCCGGAGTAGACTACGGAGCCTATCCGAGAAGCCATTCCTACGTGTTCGGATTGAATGTAACCTTTTAATTCACCTTAAAATAACGGAAAAATGAGAACCTATAAAACATATCTTTATGCACTCGGCATACTGGCCGGAAGCCTGTTGAACACTTCCTGTTCCGACATGCTGACCGAAGATCCCAACTCTTATTACGAAAAGAAGGATATATTTGAAACAAAGGCAAAAGCCGCAATGGCGGTCACCGGAGTCTATGAACAGCTTCCGGTGCTCTACGGGTCTATGGACATAGCGTTGAGTTGTTCGGACGACACCTACTATGTGGCAGGAGTCACTTCGGACAAAGGACGCCGGGATATTGCCCACTATAAAGTCACGAGTTCAAACACATGGATAAATAGTATTTGGCAAGGCAACTATACCGGAATTGAACGTGCCAACTATACTATTGAAGGAATCGAAGGGATGCCCGGCTACGAGGAAGACAAGGATTTACAATCATTAGTCGGAGAAGCCAAATTCTTACGGGCTTTGTATGCATTCAATCTAGTACGTTACTGGGGAGACATTCCATTTAAGACAACCTCTACCAATGTAGACAAAAACGTCTTTCAGCCACGTTGCAGCAGAGAAATAATCTATGACCAGATTATCGACGATTTGAATTTTGCCAAAACTCATTTAGCCTGGGCAAGTCCTGCCGTTACCCCCGAAAAAGTAACACAAGGTGCTGCGCGCGGTCTACTCATGCGTGTACTATTGCAACGTGCCGGGTACAGCCTTCAAATGGACGGAAGTATTACCCGCCCTGACGACGGTAAACGCAAAAAATATTTCGAGGCTGTCATCGAAGAGTGGGAAGCGTTCAAAGCAAACGGGTATCATGATTTCTATCCCGAAGGATATAGAGAACTATTCAAAGGATTTTCCGCAGGAACGCTCAATTCGATAGAAAGTATCTTTGAAATCGCATTTTACAGTCCGGACGGAAAGACAGGCGCCAAAGGATACTGGGGTACTTACATCGGCCCGTTAGTGGCACACCCCGGCATCTCGGTAACCGAAGTCAATCAGTTTATGGGACGCGCCAATGCCATGTTCCGGGTAGTTCCCGAATGGAAAGGATTTTTCGACGTTCAAGCAGAAGATGCGGACGGCAATGTGATAACAGGTGACGAACGCCGTGACGTTATGGTTTGTACCTACAAATACACATGGGACAAAGAACTCTACAACCACAAAAAAGTGGTTAACAAAAACGGTAGAGACTGGTATCCGGGGAAATGGCGCCGGGAATGGATGCCTATCGGCTACAAAGACCCTAATGTCACCGATGTCAACTTCTGCTACCTGCGTTATGCCGATGTCGTATTAATGGCAGCCGAAGCCTACAATGAGACAGACAACACTCCCGAAGCCTGGAAACTTCTCAACAGCGTACGTAAGCGTGCCGGAGCCAGAGAAATCACTACGGAAAACTACACCGAACTGATGAAAGAGAAAGTATATAAGCTGAAGTACATCTCCGACGGAGACGAGGCCGGCAAATTCCGCACGGCACTCTATTGGGAACGTGGTTTTGAGCTCGCTTTCGAAGGACAGCGCAAATACGACCTTATCCGCTGGGGAGTTATCAAGGACGCATTGACCTTGTTCAGCAGCCGTTCGGTAGTGAGCAGCAGCGCCTATCTTGCCGGAGATAATTTCCAGAAGGGTAAGCATGAATTATTTCCTATTCCACTGGACGAACTACAGTTGAATCCCTTGTTTGAAAACAAAAACAACCCTAATTATTGATAAACCATGAAGAAATTAATCAGTACCATATTATTTTGCAACCTACTGGTATTCTCCGGCATGCAAGCACAAGAAAAGCCGGCAAGAATCAGGCTTACAGATGTAACGCTCATGCACGAAATGCGCGCCACTCCTTCCCCACTGGACAAGGCAACTGTTTCCGACCGTGCCGTTTCATTCCAATGGCCGCTACAGGCAAATGTGGACACTTCCGAAGCATTACTGGACGGAATGAAATCCACTAGAAAGAAAGTAGACAAGTCCCGTTTAAAATACCAGTTGCGCTATTCACAAGATGCAGCGATGAAGAAGAATGTGCAACAGGAAGAAACACGCTGGCCTTTCTTCAATCCAGAGAAAGATTTAGCTCCCGGTGTATGGTATTGGCAGTATGGATATGTGAATGAAGAAGGAAAAACACTATGGTCATCCATTCTGCAATTCACCGTCGAAGCCAATCCCGGCAAGTTCTGCCCGCCTTCATTCAAGACGATGCAGGCAAACCTTTCCAAAAGTCATCCACGCATATTGGTGCAAAAAGACAATTGGACAAGTTTTATGAAGAACAGCCGTTCGAAATCCGAGTATCAATGGTACTTGGAAGGAGCAAACAAAGTTTTAAGAACTCCGATGCAGTCTGTCAATGACATCAATTCCAAACTTGCCGCAGGATTGGACAATGAAATGCAACGCAACGCCATGCTGACTCGCGAAAGCCGCCGCATCATCGACAAAGAAGAATCCAACGTAGAGTTATTGATACGCGCCTATCTGCTGACACAGAATACCAAATACAGCAAGGAAGCAATAAAACGTATTTTGGAGATGGTCAGTTGGGACGAGAATCAGAATGTGAAAGGCGATTTTAATGCTTCTACAATGCTTTCACTTAGTTCATTGTCTTATGACTCATTCTACAATCTGCTGAACGAATCGCAGAAACAGACCCTGTTGAAAGAAATCAAGAAACGCGGCAGCGAGTTTTATGAGAGCTTCAACAACCGGTTGGAAAACCATATAGCCGACAATCACGTCTGGCAAATGAACCTGCGTATTTTTACGTTTGCTGCATTCAGCGTACTT
This sequence comes from Bacteroides sp., assembly GCF_052357945.1. Taxonomy (GTDB): domain Bacteria; phylum Bacteroidota; class Bacteroidia; order Bacteroidales; family Bacteroidaceae; genus Bacteroides. Next base: position 133,972 of record NZ_DAWCXD010000003.1, read on the forward strand.
GGTGACCTTCCCGAAGCGGATATCTGGGCAGATTACTGTTATAATATCTGGCTGGCACGTTTTCCCGGACTGAACAAGGATGGAGCCTGGCACAACGGTGACAGTTACTTTGCGGTTAATTTCCGTACACTTGTCGAAGTGCCCTATTTCTACACCACCGTTACAGGATTCAATTTTTTCAGCGACCCGTGGTATCAGGGTAATGCCATGTACACTATTTACCAACAACCGCCTTTCTCCAAATCAGGCGGTAACGGTAGCGGACACCAAAGTAACCTGAAACCCAGTTCCATACGTGTAGGATATGCCGACGCATTAGCCCGAATGACCGGGAATACATACGCCGCCGACTACGTACGCCGTATGGCCACTACTCCCGACTTCTACAAACGTTTTCTGACAGCCAAATCCGGCAGTCTGGCGTGGTTCCGCCTGCAATGCGACAAGCCCCTGCCTGAAGGTGAAGGTCTGGCAAGTCTCCCGATGGGATATGTTTTCCCGGAAAGCGGACTGGCTTCGTTCATGACGAACTGGGACCGTGTAGGCGGAAATGCCATGTTCAGTTTCCGAAGCAGCCCTTACGGAAGTACCTCGCACGCCATTGCCAACCAAAATTCATTCAATACTTTCTTTGGCGGAAGCTCGCTCTTTTACAGTAGCGGCCACCACATTGCGTTCGTAGACAAGCATAGTTTGTTTTGCCACCGTTCCACCCGCGCCCACAACTCCATCTTGGTGAATGGCATGGGACAGCGTATCGGTACGGAAGGTTACGGCTGGATTCCCCGTTACTATGTAGGCGAAAAGATAGGTTACGTATTAGGCGACGCTTCCAACGCTTATGGTGAAGAAATCTCTCCCCTCTGGCTGGAACGCGGAAAAGAAGGCGGAATAGAATACACCCCTGCCAATGGTTGGGACAAGAACCACCTAAAGACTTTCAGACGCCACACCGTCGCTTTAGGCAAAACCGGACTGGTATTTATCTATGACGAACTGGAAGCCGACGAGCCTGTCACCTGGGATTATCTGTTGCATACGGTTATCAACCCGATGAATGTCACGAAGAAAGAGCAGTTCGTACATATACAGGCTACCAATAAAAACGGAGCTTCGGACGCTTATCTTTTTTCAAGCGGTACGCTGAAAACCGACACGACCAACCAGTTCTTTGTTCCGGCAGTCAACTGGCTGCGTGCTGACGCAAAAGGCAAGTTCGCCGATTATCCCAACCACTGGCATTTCAAGGCGACTTCCGAAAAGCAACAGAAATATCGCTTTGCAACCATTATCAATACACATCCTCTTTCGCGCCCGGCTCCCGAACCGAATATACTTCCCGACGGACGCATCAAAGTGGGAAGCTGGATTATCAGAGTAAACGTCTCTACCAAAGGAATATCTTCATTCTTCATCCGCTCTACCCGGAAAGGGGAAGACGTGAGCATTGTCTATAAAAGCGGAGCGACAATCATACGTGAGGACGGATACGAAACAACTCTGATAGACAAACGCCCGGAACTGGAAATCTAACCGATTATAAGAAGAATATGAAAACAAAAAGATATTTAGTACAAGGATTCCTGTTGCTGCTTTGTTCTATGACAGCAACAGCCGGTTCACCTGCCGGAGAACCGCAGCATCCACAGAACCCGCAGAAGCAGGAAGGCAAGCGCCCACGCATACAGACTTCCGCAAGCGAGAAGGAGATTGTGTTCAAACCCAACACGGAAACCGGAAAAGCCAAGACGCCCCAAGTTGCCGAAAAGAAGCAAACAGCAACGGCAAGCAAACCTAAAAAGGAGCTTCGCCAAAAGAAGACGTCCGAACGCTACATGGCTCTCAAAACCAATATCGCTTATGACGCCATTGCCGTACCGAACCTGGCTTTTGAGATACAATGCAGCAAGCATATTTCCGTAGAACTTCCTGTCATGTTCAGTGGTTGGGATATCAGCAGCAAGCATGCTGTCCGCACGTTCGCCGTTCAGCCTGAAGGACGCTGGTGGTTGGAAAAAGCAGGAACAGGTCATTTTTTCGGCGTACATGCGCACATGGCTCTGTTCAATGTGAAATGGGATGAAAACCGTTATCAGAGTACCGGTCGCCCGCTACTGGGCGCAGGTGTCAGCTATGGATACAAACTCCCTTTCTCCAAACACTGGGGAGCGGAGTTTACTTTGGGAGCCGGCTATGCCAATATGAAGTATAACACCTATTATAATATAGACAACGGTGCCCTGATTGAAACCAAAAGCCGGAATTATTGGGGAATCACCCGTCTCGGTTTATCATTGTCCTATCATTTTTAAGCCAGTATGATTATGAAAAAGAATACCTATACATGCATTATTCGCACACTGGGCTGTTTACTGTTACTGTCTGTTTTCGTAAGCAGTTGCCTTTATGAAGACCCGGAACTGACGGCTGACGGAGAAATCGGAGTAGACCCTACCGCTGTTAATATCATGACGAACCTGACATTGGAAACGTCATTCGACCTCGTGAACGTCAACCGCGGTACACGTGCGGCAACCACCACTTCCTTGCATCGTTTTATCGTGGCTGTTTATGAAGGTTCGCAAAAAGTAGCCGGTCAGGTTGTCTATCAAGAGATACAAGCGGGTGAAACTACCGTAAACATTCCCATTACGATGAAATTACACGCCCGCAACTATCAGCTTGCCGTATGGTCGGACTATGTGGAAAAAACCGGTGAAGAAATCAACCCGGCTTTCTACAACGCCACAGACATGGCATTCATATTGCGTACTACGCCTTACAAAGGAAATTCCCAATACTACGACGCTTTCTACGGAAGTACTCCGTTAGACCTGACCGCCTATCGTGACCAATGGAATGTAACGGTTCCCATAGACATAAAAATGATTCGTCCAATGGCTTCGTACAACCTGATAGCAACGGATGTCACCAAATTCCTGAAGAAAGTGACAGACAAGGAAATCACCGGAAAGAAATTCACCATGACCGTCAAGTACAACTACTATCTGCCCACAGGATTCGACGCACTCACGGGTAAGTTGAAGCACTCTTTGCAGTATATGGAGTACAATAAAACGGTTGATTTAGCCACTCTCCAAAAAGAGGAGAACAAAGCAGAATTCAATATCGGCTTCGATTATCTGCTAGTCAACAATGAAGCCTCATCGTCCATTCCGGTCACTATCGAAATTACGAACGAAAGTAAAACAGTGGTAGCCCGCTATCAGAATCTAAAGATTCCTTATGAACGGAACAAGGAGACAAACATACGGGGCTATTTCCTGACGGCCAGTCCTGGTATCAGTTTCGACCCTGATTTCAACGATGACGACATCATTATCGACGTCACTCCTATCGTAAAAAAGAACTAATAATTATAATACACTTTAATCATTACCATTATGAAAAAAAACTTTATCTATTTAGCTATTACACTGTTCATGGGACTATTTACCGCATGCAGTCAAGAAAACGACTCTAGTACTTCAAACAGCCAGAGCAAACTGGTTAACATTTCCGCCGAACTACCGAAGGAATTTGCCAAGACACGCGCTATCCCGGGAGTGGACGGCCATTACCTGCGTTGTATTCTCGAAATTACAAATGAAAACGGAGACCGTGTTTATAGAGAAGAAAAACTAGGTACTGAAGGTGGCACAGACGGTAAACTGTCTTTTACATTTGCTCTTGAAGAAGCCGGAACATACAACTATAAGATGTGGGCAGACTTCATTGAAGGCAACGGACAACAGAAAGACCCCGTAACAGGTCGCTACACCGACAAGTTTTACAATACGGACGACCTGACTAAGATCACAATTAAAAATCCGGCTTCACTTTACAATACGGATGCCTGTGATGCCTTCTCTGGCAGCGGCAGTTTCGAGAAAAGTCAGGCAACATTAGAGAATCCTCTCAGCATCACATTGGTTCGCCCATTTGCCAAGTTGATTGTATCAGACAAGAGTAGTGCAAACTTTAACAAATGTACTTCAGTCAGTGTCAGCCAGGAAATCCCGAACGGATTCGATGTATCAACAGGACAAATTTCTACGGAAACAGTGGAAGCTGTACTACCCGCCACAGCTCCTATCGGCACCGGAGCACAAGAAGGTGAAGGAGCTGACTTAAAACTTTTCTCTTGCTATATTTTTGCGGATGATGACGCTTTGGGAGAAATCAAACTGACTTTTGTTACCACAGACGGCGGTCGTACTGTAGCTATCCCTGCCAATGTGCCTGTGAAACAGAATACACGCACGCAAGTGAGAGGATATCTTGTCGCAGAATCACAGAATGACGGACAGATTGACACTGATTTCGGAGAATGGAATCCGGATATAGACGGGGGAGACGTTGACCCGACAGTACCGACTGTTGACCCGAAAATTGGTGATTACTATTATCAGAATGGCGAATATTCTTCGGAATTAAAAACAGACGAAGCCAACCCATGTATCGGAATTGTGTTTGCCACCAAAGCACTGAATGGCGACGAAGCAAGTAAATATGGTGAATATACCCGTATCAAAGGATATGTAATCGCTCTGGAAAGTGCACCGTCAAATACCCGTAAAGCGTTCTGCACAAATAATGAAATTGATTTCACCGGCATGGAACTGACTAAGACAGGATATGAAAATACCATGTCTCTATTGGCAGACAGCCGCTATACCAACAATTCAGGCGACTATCCAATGATAGTAGACTTTCTTGCCTTTAAAGAAAAAACCGCAACTCCAGCAAAATCCAGCGGTTGGTATATACCTTCTTTCGAGGAACTGAAAGCATTCTCAATAGGATACTACGGATTCGGCGAGACTGCTAAAAACGAAATATTCGCAAATGCAGTAGACGCTATAGAAGGTGCAAACCTCTTTGTTCATACCACTGGATCTGCCCGTTATTTACTATCCAGCAACATCAGCAACAAAGCTATACAACCTATCACGTTTAATGGGGGAGCACTAACGGATATTAATCCCAAACCTGCAACAATTCTCAATAGTGACCCCAGCAAACTTGGTGTACAGGGACAATACCGTCCTATCCTCACTATTCTGGAATAAACAGTCCAAAGCGACCTAAATAGAAAAGTCAAGATAAGCAAGGAATCCCCTAAAAAAGCCTTGCTTATCGGCTTTTCCCTTTTATTGTTAAATCAATCCCCCTATTTAAATCAATCTTATGAAAACTATCTTCCGCTTCAGAACCCTTTTTCATATTTTTGCCTGTTTGTTTTTGTTTACTGCCTGTAGCGACGACACACTTCCCGCAACCGACACGCCAGAAACAGAACAGCCGGAAGCATCTCCCGACGCTTTACACGACAAACTTCGTGAAAAGCCATACCCTAAAGCGGATAATGAACTCTATATCAATCCCACTCCATTCATCATACCTCAAGCAATGAAGACCGGAGACAAGCTTCAAATTGCTTTTTCCCAATCGAAGGATTTTCCCGACACGGAAACAACCTTATCAACTCCCAAACAATGGTGTATGCATAATCCGCACCAAATACTCAAAAGCGGTATATGGTACTGGCGTTTCCGCTCTGTCAGCAACGATGGAGCCGAACAAGCATGGAGCGAAACCTATTCTTTTGAAGTAAAGGACGAAACACCCAAATTCGTAACTCCTACATTCGAAACATTTATTAAAAATACTCCCCACACGCATCCACGGTTATATTGCTTCCTTGACAACGAGATAGAACAAGCACGACGCAACGTGACGTCGCACCCGGAATACAAGCAACTGACACATCGTGCGTCAACCGCATTAAAAACAGATTACTCCCTCTTGCCCAATCCCTACGACGAGGCCGCCAGTATAAAAAACTCCGTTCAATACCTGTATCAAGCCTATCATCTGATACAGGACAGAAAATACGCCAACAAACTACATGAAATATTAAATATCTTACTGGCACACCCTGTGTCGGACTCCCAACTCTTTGCAAGCAATTTCGACTCTACCGACATTGCTATCAACTTTATCGAAATCTACGACTTGCTCTACAGCGAACTGACCCCGGAAGAAAAACTCGGAATAGAAGAACTGCTGATGCGTGTGTTACGCTACTATTTCAAATCAAACTGCGGAAGACAAGAAAATCATATATTCGACAATCACTTTTGGCAACATAATATGCGAGTATTCTTTCAGGCTTGTTTCATCCTTTATGATAAAACAGCGTACGCAGACGAAGTTCTCCCGATGCTGGAATACTATTACGAAATATGGACCGCACGCGCACCGGCATCCGGCTTCAACCGGGATGGTGTATGGCATAATGGAGCGGGCTACATCACCGCCAACATAAAAACCCTATTTTATATCCCCTCGCTCTTCTCTTACATCACACGAAGCGACTTTTTAAAGCACCCGTGGTATTTGAACGCCGGGAAAGCACTAGTTTACACCCATTCTCCACATGCAAAAAGTGTCGGCTTCGGCGACGGAAGCGAAAAGAGTGACGGAGCCAACCGGGTGTTGGCTGCCTTTGCTGACTTCCTGGCTAAAGAGAATGCCGACTCCTACGCCGGATGGTATGCCGATCAAACCAAAGACTTGGTACAACAAGACTATGAATTCAGGCTCTATCGCATGATACATAACCAAAGCTACTCCGCCGAACTGCCTTCCAACATACCTAAATTTATCTGGTATAAGGATGCAGGAGAAGTTGCCATACACACCGACTTGATGCATCCTGAACAGGACATGGCTATCGGCTTCCGTTCCAGTATTTTCGCCTCAGGCAGCCATACGTTAGCCAATCAAAACAGCTTCAACCTTGTATATAAAGGAGTAGACGTGTATCGCAGCAGCGGATATTACCAGCATTTCAGTGATGCGCACAACTTGATGTCTTACCGACACACCCGTGCCCACAATACAATTCTAGTCAACGGTATCGGTCAGCCCTATTCTTTAAAAGGATACGGCAATATCACCCGTGCCATGGGTGGCGATCATATTTCCTATTGTCTTGGAGATGCTTCCCATGCATACAACGGTATAAGCGAAGACCCTATGTGGATTAACGCCTTTGCAGCTTTAGGGATCACCCAAACGCCCGAAAATGGTTTCGGTAAAACCCCGCTTACCAAATACTTACGCCACCTGTTGGTTCTGCATCCTCATACAATCGTTATTTACGATGAATTGGAAGCCAGCGAGGCGGTTCGTTGGGACTGGCTCTTACACAGCCCTACCCCGTTTAATATAGAAAAGCACACAACGACTACCGAAAACTCTTCCAAAGAATTCAAAACAACCGTTCGCCAGTTCAGCAACTCTTCTTTTGAGTTTTCACAAACAGACCTGTTTGTCGTGCCACCTGCCACACCGGCTCCTAACCAATGGCATCTAACAGCTACATATACTTCTAGTGCCCAAAACCGTATCCTGACTATCATACAGATTACCCCGAACTCGGAACAAGTCCCGGCAATCGTACGTACGGGGGACACTTTCCAATGTGACGACTGGAATATCCAAGCCACCATGAGTGCCTCTCAACCGGCAGAACTGATTGTCACCAACCGGACAAACAGCACGGTATTCAGCTATTCATCCGTCAATCCGATAATCGAAGGAAGTGAATATCTACGAAAATCTCCCCGTTCTTCCTTACTTTACGACAAGTCGAACGGCAGATATGGCGTAAGGGAACAAACGGACTATATCCCGGCTTCCACACGGGCAATCAGCTATTAATATAAGATAATCTAAAAACTGACAATTATGAATATAAAACAGGCAACATCTATCTTTCTATTTTCACTGTTCGCTTATAACAGTGCTTACTCTCAAAACGTCAAAGAAACCATATCCACAATTTACACTTTCGATAAAGAGGAAGAAATTGCGGACTGGTTGGTGGAAGGAGAAGGCAAAGCATATATCGAGAATGGTAAACTGATTTTGGAACCCTTGTTCTTTCCACTTATGGAAACCTTGATAAAAGCCGACGTTATCTCCGACGATAACCGCATGAAAGAATATGAACCATACCTCTATGCAGCCATGAAAGCTAAATACGGGAATGATGTCAGAAACTATTTCCTTCTGGGAAAAGGGGAACCGAAATTTATGGGCGGTCATTTCAATGTATGGAACAAAGCTATCAAAACAGGCAGGAACTTTGCCATAGAGTTTGATTTCACCCCTCTTTCTCCCGCCCCGTTACATATGTTGATGTTCTGCGCTTCCGGCCTGAAAGGAGAAAGTGTCTTCGATACCTCCCTACCTACACGCTACGGAGTGGAAGACGAAACAATGTACGACATGGCAATGTATCGCGTCTCATTTTTTCATAAATCACGCAAACAAGCCAACTTACGCCGCGCTCCCGGCAAGGTGATGGTAGCACAAGGAGCGGATGTAGTTGTCTCGGAGGACTGGCGTCCAACCAGCCGTTGCCGGATAGAAAGAATCAACGGAACCGTTCGGTTTCTGATAAACGGAAAAGAAAGTTTCTCCTACAAAGATGATAAACCGCTGCAAGGCGCTAACTGGGGATTCAGACTGATGACTTGTGCCAAAGGCGCTTACGACAACATAAAAGTAATAACCATGTAATTTTAAGAGTAACCGTAAGCTGTCGTTATGCATTAATAGAAAAGTTTCTTTCAATTAAGAGTAAAGTTCTAAATGATAGGAAGTAAAGTTATTCTCCATTAAGCCTAATCTATAAACAAAGCCTTTGTTTATAAAAACAAAGCTTGCAATTATAAAAACAAAAGTTGCAATTATAAAAACAAAGCTTTCGTTTATAGTTTACCTTTAAGCCCGGAAAAGTTTAGCAGTAACCTTCAGCAAGTTTCCTATTAAGCCTTAAGAAGTTTATTAGCAATAGCCAAGGCATCATTTAATGATAACAGAATTAAAGTATTAAATAACACTATAACATGAAAAAAGGATTTCTACCTCTTCTGATTGTATGTATCACCTGTTCATGCATCAGTTTTCAGGCACATGCACAAGAAAAAGTGTTTGCCACGTACTTTGATATTCCAATCAACAGTTCTGCCGGAACGGAAGTTACCGGACGCATTCATTTGGAAAAAAATAAAGATGTATTAACCTCTCCTATCCCTCAAGGATATAAGTTCGAAATCATCGCCCAGCCGGCAGATGGGTTGTTCAGGATAGATACCCGTTACGACTTGTCGCAACGCATTATGGGAGTATTGATCGTCGACAAAAAGAAGAAGACCGGATCCAAAGCCTCATCCTATCCCATGACAATCGCCCTGAAAGACGGGAACAAACAAATAAAGCTGTTCGATATTACAGTCAATATTGTCAAAAGCACTTTGTGGACATTATTATATGACCGCTACGTCCCTCATGCAATCGGCACCAGTCGTTTATATGGACGAACTAAATATTCAGATAAAGAGGTGGCGGAAAAAATAGAGGAATTAGAAAAGAATGACGGACGTTTCGAAGGATTCAGATGTTATACCACTCATCCGCAGGATTATAAAGGTGAGTTCAATCCTAAAAACGACCACCTAAACACCAAAACCATTGAATATGACTGGGCAAAAGTAGCCAATCAGATTGGTGGACTCGGATATGCCTATGCCACGTCAAAAGTCTATGGACCACAAGGTTCCCAAGAAAAGCGGAAAGAATTGCGCAATGCTTTATACAAGGCAATACTGGCTTATACACTGTCAGTTCCTGTGGAAGGTAAAGATGTAGAAATTAATGGAAAACCTATCGGTAACTGCACTGGAGACGGTTTCAGTTTACTTCAAGCCAATAAATTAGCAGGAATGCAAATACCAACCCACCAATGGGTATTGACAGATCCATTAGTGGTACCTGCACTCTATCTTATTCCTGATATACTAAAAGGCATACAGGAGAATGATGAGACTTGTTTTAAGGTACATGATGCGCTGATACGATATAACCAGTTATTCATGTCTATTATCAAAAGCCGCAGAGCCATTGATAATCCTAAAGAACGTTGGGGAGAAATACAAGATACACTTTATTCGTCCGGTGCCTGGGCAGATGCCAATCTGGGACATCGCTCACGCACCATGCTGGCACTGCCTATTATTTGGGCTGACTACAATCGCCCACTGACATACGTACAATACTGGTATAGCGACTTCTATAAAGACAAACCTTTCAAAAATTTCAGTTTCTCCCCCGGTTGGAGTCCGCAAGGGGTGATAGCCGATGTCAGTCGGTGGATGACCAAATACAATATTCCTGCACATAAGTATATCCAGTCGGGATTTCAGCCGGACGGTACCATATCCCACCATGTAGGGCAAGCAACTGATGCCGCCATGGTAGCTTATGGATTTGAATGGCTGACAGACTGCAATGTGGGATATCAATATCTCAAGAACACTCCATTCAAAGTAGACGCTCCATATTATCAGTTCCAGTTAGACTATTTATTGAAAGTCTATCCCAAGCTAATTTATAAACAACACATGGATTTCCTTGTCTCCGGACGTTCTTATTTGGAAGATTTAGATAAATTCGCCACCAAGAGCTATCCCAAAGCTGTCAATGAAATGCTAAAAGCCCGAAGCAAAGACACCAAGTTGGCAGGAGTTGAAGAACTACAGGCTGCTATCAAAGGAATCAAAGCAAATACACACGAATATTCAGGTACGGACGCTTATTGGGTAAATGAATATCTCGTACACCGCCGGGGAGAAAACGAATCACCGTTCTATGCATCCCTAAAGCTGAAATCAGAGCGTACAGTGGGTGCCGAAGACTTCGGTAAAGTTCGTAAATCCTGGCATTTGGGCTACGGAATCCTGCAACTAAAAATATGCGGAGACGAATATGCCAGTCAGGTATTGAAGAATTATGACTGGCACGCTATACCGGGATTAACAGAAGAATGGCGTACTGACGCCCTACCCGCCGAAGGGGGTGCACAGGCTTCGTTACCCGGCTTAAACAAAATATCCGGTGTATTGGCTGACGGTAAGGCAGGTATGGGAATTTACCATCATTTACCGAAAGAGAAGTATAGTTCTTCCATCGCATTCAAAACCTACCACTTCATCGAAGATAAAATTATCGCATTAGGAAGCGGTATTGCCCGTCTGCGTCCGGGACAGGGAAAGGAGATTACCACTTTCCTCGACCAGTCTGTCTTCAACCGGGAATTGACGTGGTGTGTCAACGGTAAAGAACAAACAGTAAATCCGGGTGAGTCGGTGAATATCACTGAAAACATAGAATCTGTCTGCTGGCTTCATCAAGGCGAAAAAGGATATGTCATCCTGCCGAAAAAGAAGCTGCAACTGATGATTAAAACCGGAAAGGAAATCAACATCACCGACCGGGCAATAGCCAACAACCAGCCTAACTTTATTATTGCCCTCAACCATGGATTAACACCGGGAAGCGGTTTGGATGATAATTACGCTTACTACCTGATAGCCAATATCAGCAAAGAGGATATGAAAGCCCGCGTGACAAACCTGCAAAAAGAGATTGCTACTGTAGAAAATACAGCTTCCGCCCATGCGGTATATTCCGCAACCGATAAGACCTGGCAATATGCTTTCTTCAAGCCCGGCACAATTTCGGTAGGAAAAACTGAAGTAATTTCTGACGATGTAGCACTAATCATGCTGCGTGATAATGGTGAAAGCTGGGCTTTATCCGTTTCTAATCCGATGCCGGACGGCAAGAAGCAAAGACTGACATTCCGCGTCAATGCTCCTCTGACAGCAGGAACTTATACCTACCGGACGAAAGGAATTTACCCGTTGGAAGGGGAAACTGTAACCGTATCTCCAGACAAAAGTGGTGCCAAAGTAGTGGTTGAACTGCCGGACATCAGAGATGAGAAGCGCTACAACTATCAGTCCGACTTATATGCCGCTACCCCCATTGTTATCAATATACCTAAATAATCAGTTTTCAGGATAAATACTCAATAGATAATTAGTCTCAAACATGAAATACCGTCAAAAAAGAAATACCCTTATCCTTCTACTACTCGCCGCTTGTCTCTTCGGAAAACTGCCGGGCTATGCCGCCGAACCGGGAAAGAAAGTTCCGCAATGGTTTCAGCACGCTTTCTCCGTGATTGAAAAACAGGCGAAAAAGATGTCCGCCAAAGTAGAAAAGTCGTCTTGCCTTCCCCGTTCCACCCAACGGGGACTGGTAAGTCCGGCAGACTGGACAAGTGGATTTTTCCCGGGAATGTTATGGTATGTGTACGAATATACCGGTAAGGAAGAGTGGAAAAAGCGTGCCGAACGGGCTACCGCTTTACTCAAGTCGGAGCAGTTCAACGCCTTCGACCACGACATCGGTTTCAAGATGTATTGCAGTTACGGCAATGGCTGGCGCCTGACTAAAAATTCCGATTACGCCAAAATCATCTGTCGTTCCGCCAAGACCTTAAGCTCGCGTTATTCATACAAAACCGGACTTATCATGTCTTGGGAAGAAGACGCTACACGCGACTGGCAATTCCCGGTTATCATTGACAACATGATGAATTTGGAATTATTGATGGAAGCTTATAAGTTATCCGGGGATACCACCTTGCGCCACATCGCCCTTTCCCATGCCGATAAAACGATGAAATGCCAATACCGCAAAGATTATTCGTGTCCCCACGTGGTTGACTATAATGCGGAAACGGGCGAGGTTCGCAAATTCGACTGGAATAATGGTTCTGATGACATCAGTGTTTCGACCTGGGCACGCGGACAGGCATGGGGGCTCTATGGCTTCACCATGATGTACAGGGAAACTAAGAAAGCGAAATATCTCCGCCAAGCTGAACATATCGCCGATTTCCTCATACATCATCCGAACCTGCCGGCAGACGGAATTCCTTATTGGGACTATTCCGGCAGCCAAGTTTCAACGATGCGGGATACTTCCGCAGCTTCTATCATGGCTTCTGCCCTAATAGAATTAAGCACCTACTCCACAAATAAAGACTACTTCCCAACCGGAGAAAAAATACTGAAAAACCTTTCTTCCGAGGAGTATCTCGCCAAACCGGGAAAACATTCTTTCTTTGTTTTAAAACAGGCTACCGGGAATTATCTCCGCAGCAGCGAACTGGAAGGTGGATTGTCCTATGCCGATTACTATTATGCAGAAGGATTGCTCCGTTATTTTAAATTAATAAGCCGTCAATAAGCAGAAATACAATTAACAGGTAGATGAGAAAACCGACATGAATATTTCGAAAGTATATTTTGTGATTGAATGAAAGATGACTATCTTTACCTTAGATTTGTAATATTCACATTTATCATTCAGCACACATGAGAAACCGATATTTGCAAATAGGCTCTATCTTTAGCCTCTTCCTCTGTTTATTATCCACTTCTTTCTGTCATGCAAGCACCGGCAGTTCAGAGCGTATTCACTTCCGGCGTCTTTCGGTGAATAACGGAATGTCACAAAATACGGTTCTTGCGCTGACGCAAGACCACAACGGTAAAATCTGGGTAGGAACCGTTGACGGGGTGAACTGGTATGACGGATACCGTTTTGTCCCTCTTTACAAGAATTTGAACGACAGCACGAGTTTATCCAATAACCATGTTTACTCACTTTGTACGGATGCGGAAGGTACAGTGTGGGTAGGCACGCTAACCGGCTTGTCCCGATACAACATCGTCGGGAATAACTTCACCAACTATTACTTGCCGGATAAGCTACCTGTGCAAATACTCAGTATCGGGGACTTGAGCGATAAAAATCAGCTTTTGCTGGGAACAAGCAGCGGTCTTGTTGTCTTTGACAAAAAGACTGGTTATATGAACCGTCACCCTCTTCTGCGGGAATCCACCATTTATTCCATTTGTAAGATGAACAACGAGGTACTGCTCGGCACTTCATCAGGTGTTTATTATTATCATCCACATGATAATTCTATCGTCCAGTTAATCCCCGAATTAGAAAAAGAAGTTATCTCATCCATTCTCTACGATCCTAGAAAACGTATCTGTTGGCTGGGATCTTTGACAAGCGGAGTATATTGTGTGGACGAAAAGTTTCAGATAAAAAAGCATTATCATTACAAGAGCCCGCAGCAGTTGCCTGAAAATACTGTCCGCACATTGGGACAAGATGACAAAGGCAATATTTGGATTGGCACAATCAATGCACTGTTCATACTCGAGCCCGAGACGGAAAAAATAAAGAAATACGCATTTTCTCATGAGGATAAAACATCATTAGGGCACAACTCCGTACGTTCCATCCTGAAAGACCACCAGGGTGGAATGTGGGTAGGCACTTTCCATGGTGGGCTCAACTACTATCACCCCATGGCACCGGCTTTTGAAACACTGACCTATTCCGCCTATAAAAACTCTATCAGTGACAATACAGTCAGTTGTATTGTAGAAGATAACCGTACAGGGAATCTTTGGATAGGAACCAATGACGGCGGGTTAAACGAATATGACCGGAAAAACAAGCATTTTTCGGTTTACCGGGCTAATCGGCATAATCCCCATGCGTTGCAGTCGGACAATATCAAATGTGTGCTTCCGGATATGGATGGTGTTTACGTAGGAAGCCACGGCGGCGGATTGAGTTATTTATCCACCCGCACCAGGCAAATCGAGAACTATACTTTCCCAAAGGCAGTCTCATTCAGCAACAGTTGTTACTCTCTATTGGACGGACAGGACGGCACACTTTGGGTGGGTTCCATCATCGGATTGTACAGTTTTGATAAAAAAAACAAGCAATTATCCCCCCACCCTTTAACGAAAAAATATCCCCAGTTAAGCTCTATACTTATATCTATCCTATACCGCGACTCGAAAGACCGGGTATGGATTGGGACAGAAGAAAGTTTATTTGTATATGCAAACGGCAAACTGGAAGCATGGAAAGACCATACGTCTGCAACTCCGGCTTTGATACAGGCTTTCTCTATACAAGAAGACAGCAACCGGCAAATTTGGATAGGTTCTTCAGCCGGTTTGTACAAGTCGCCCGACGGAAGCACCGAACATCAGACCCGCTATTCTACAAGCAACGGATTACCCAATAATTTCATCTACGGAATACTGGAAGATGGACGCGGACGATTGTGGATAACAACCAATCGCGGATTGTCCTGCTTTGACCCTTCCGAGCAAACCTTCCTCAATTATACCGTACAAGACGGATTGAGCCACAGCCAGTTTAATACCTACGGAGCCTGCAAGACACAAGACGGTATTTTCTTTTTGGGAAGCCTGGAAGGAATTACTTATTTCAATCCCTACGAATTTGTAGATAATCCGTTTTCTCCCAATGCTATCATCACCGGTGCTGCAATTCAGAA
The DNA here is from genome assembly GCF_052357945.1 of Bacteroides sp. Lineage (GTDB taxonomy): Bacteria > Bacteroidota > Bacteroidia > Bacteroidales > Bacteroidaceae > Bacteroides. Next base: position 149,300 of record NZ_DAWCXD010000003.1, read on the forward strand.
CCAAGCGGTCGCAAAAATAAAAGATGGAAAATCCAAGTACTTCCAGTCAAATAACGGCAGGTTATTAGGAATGTCCTTTCCTTCCAACAAGAAACTGTTCAGTATCCATTTTTCCGTAATCAATTATCTTTCCGGAAAACGTAATCTGTTTGCCTACAAACTGGAAGGCTTCGATGACGACTGGATATATTCGGGTCAGGCTCTTTCTTCTACAAGAGGTGTCACCTATTCCAATCTGCCGCCCGGAAAATATACATTTATGGTAAAGGCATGTAATAACAACGGACGCTGGAGTGTCACCCCGACCGAGTTCTTTGTACATATCACCCCGATGTGGTATCAGACATGGTGGGCGAAGACTCTTTATGTCTTACTTATACTGGGTGGGCTCACCTTTATCGTTTATTTCTTCATTGCTCGCGCCAAGATGAAAATGCAAGTGCAGATTGAGCATATGGAACGTAATAAGATTGAAGAAATCAGTCAGGAGAAGGTTCGCTTCTACATCAATATGTCTCACGAACTGCGAACTCCGTTAAGCCTGATACTGGCTCCTTTGGAAGAATTGGTAGCAGAAAAAAACAAGCTTGACATCCAGGTTCAACAGAAACTCTCATACGTATATAGAAACGGGCGCAAACTACTGCATCTTGTCAACCAATTACTGGATTTCCGTAAAGCTGAATCCGGGGCATTACCTATTCATGTCGCTATGAATAACGTAGACGAGCTAGCCCGGAATGTGTTCAGTATGTTTAAGGAGAATGCGCAGAAAAGAAATATCACTTATCAATATCAGCCGGAATTGAGTGGCAACCCGCTCCCAATAGATAAGACTTATGTGGAGATGATATTGACCAATCTGCTTTCCAATGCCTTCAAATTTACCCCGAACGGTGGGGAAATAATGCTCTCTGTCTGGGAAAAGGAGAATAGCTTCGGATTCACGATAAAAGATAACGGTATCGGAATCTCTGCGGAAAAACTGTCGCGTATCTTCGAACGTTTCTACCAGGCGAACGAAGACCGGAAAGGAAGTGGAATTGGTCTTTCATTAGTAAAATGTCTGGTTGAGAAGCATCACGGAAGTATCAGCGTCAACAGTAAACTTAACCAAGGGAGTGAATTCAATGTCGAACTGCCTTCAGACCTCAAAGTATTTGCCCCGACGGAATTACTGACGCAAAAAGAAAAAAACAATCCCGAATGGCAAACGTCCTCACTAGCCACAGAAACAATGATTGAAGACGGGGAATTTACTGTGACGTCTCCTGTTGCCGGACAGGAAGAAAATGAAACACCGGATGAAATGACAGAAACCATTTTACTGGTGGATGATAACAAAGAGATGGTTGACTATCTGAAGAATAATTTCAAATCGAAGTATGTCACGCTGACTGCCGGAAACGGGGCAGAAGCACTAGCTATTCTGAAAGAGCAGAAAGTGGATATTGTACTTTCTGACGTGATGATGCCGGGTATCGACGGCATAAAGCTATGTGAACTCATCAAGAAAAACATGCAGACCTGCCACATTCCCGTTATTCTGCTATCTGCCAAGGGAAGTATCGAAGCGCAGACAGCCGGTATTCAGATTGGTGCGGATGATTATATCCCCAAACCTTTCTCCATGAATTTGCTGAAAGGGAAAATCAATAATATCCTGAAAGCGAAACAACGGTTAAGATACTATTACTCCAACACAATAGACATTGATACGGCAAAAATTACGTCCAATGCATTAGACGAAGAGTTTATGAGCAAAGCCATACAGATTGTTGAAGATAATATCGACAACGAAAGTTTTACGGCTGATGATTTGGCCGAACAACTTTGTATGAGCCGTTCTTCACTCTACCTCAAAATGAATTCCATTTCAGGAGAGCCGCCGGCTAACTTCATCCGCCGTATCCGCCTTAATAAGGCTTGCAAATTATTGTTGGAAGGAAGGTATTCGATTTCTGAAATCAGCAATAAGGTAGGTTTCAGTTCACCTTCTTATTTCTCTACCAGTTTCAAGAAACATGTAGGCTGCTTGCCTTCCGATTATGTGAGAAACCAAGAAAAAAAAGAGGCTGAATAATCTTCAGCCTCTCCCAATTTCCTATTTCCGATATTATCCGTAATTTGACATACGTAAAAAGGAACTTATATACTTTCAACCGTTACTTCAGAGTAATTTTAAAGGCATAAGCATATTCACCAATTGCCTGGGAAGGCATTGTGATATACAATGCATCTTGCTCCTGTTTCCATTTCAGTTTTTCTCCCGAAGCCAGGAAAGAGATTGATTGTATCTTATCCGTTACTTTGGTACTGTTCAAGTTCTGTATTTTAATCGTTTCATTATTTCCCGGCCAATCTAATGCAAAAACATAGATTGTATTCTTCTTGGTTGTAAAACGAAAATCGTTTGCCGAATAAGAGTATAAATAATCGGCATACTTCTGTTTTTGTTTCTGTTTCTTTGCAGCAAAAGGGCCTTCACCATAGACTGTGAACGGCCGGGTGTCATAAATTGCTTCACCATTCACTTTCAGCCAATCGCCAATCTTTATCAGTTCATTTCTAAAAGTCTCAGGCAGACTTCCGTCAGCACGAAGCCCTACATTGAGCATCATGGTACCATTCTTACTGACAATATCTACCAAATTGTCCACAATCTGCCCCGCAGTCATACGCAGTTTATCCTTGGTTTTGCCTTTCACGACTGAAGCCATGCCGGCATCTCCGGCATCCTTGCTGATATCCAAAGTATTTCCCATATAAAACCATCCGGGATTGACTGTCGTATCTACTAAGAATGGATTTTTCTGCAAATCATCTGCTCCTGAACATTCACGGTCGAGTGTCAACCCATTTTTCATTCTCTTGATAGTGAGTACGCCATTCTGTACCCCCTTACGCGAAAGATTCTTGTTATAGAAATGTGCAGCCAACTGCATTCCATAGATGCCATTGGGCAACGGACCATCGAAATAAAGTAATTCCGGTTCGTATTTATCAATCAGCTCTTTAGTTCTAAGATACCATGATTGCGCAAATTCTGGTTGTAATCTCATGATACGGTCGGGAGTACGTTTACCGTAAAGCCCTTCGTAAGCAGGATTCATATAATCATAAGGCACACCCGCATAAGGCCCGTCAGGGTCTGCATTGGTACCCTGGAAGAACATGTGCTCATGGCTGTAATTGCTAAGATGCGAAGATACAGCGAAATGAACGCCCGCCTTTTTGCATGCTTTTTTCCAAGCTCCCACAATATCCAATTTGGGTCCCATCTTCACCGAATTCCAAGGTTGGTGACTTGAATCGTACAGGTCGAAGTTGTCATGGTGGACCGCCATCACGCCAATAAACTTAGCACCATTCTCCTTATAGAAAGCAGCTAATGAGTCGGCATTAAACTTATCAGCCTTCCACATCGGAATGAAATCTTTATAACCGAATTTGGATGGATGACCATAAGTTTTCAAATGATGCTGATAAGCCTTGGGAGCATTGTCCCTGTAACCCAGCACACGATATTTACGCAAACTTGAATCCGGTTCCTGATACCAATACATCCACCTGCCATAATGCCCGCTATACCCCGGAACAGAATTAACTCCCCAATGCATATAGATACCGAATTTAGCATCACGAAACCATTCAGGACATTGGTAGTTTGCCGCTATGGATTCATCGGTAGGTTCCACAGGACCTGATGCGATGTCAAAATTAAAGGTTGACGCGCTCGAGTCGATAATGGCATGCTGATTACGCTCACTCTGTTGCGCTTGCGCAACAAGTGTACAACAAGATAATAGCAGAATTAAGAATCTAATGTTCATAGTTATGTAACTTATAGTTTTTACTTTAAAATATTTTATCATAGACAAATAATAGCGTTATTCAAATTACAAACGATTATTTCTTAACTTTAAAACGGAATGCCAGCGGTTCGTTTTTCAAGTCTTTAGGCAGGGTGACGATCACCTTGCCATCCTTGCTGGAATACTTCACGCTTCTGCCATTTTGCAACAAAGTCATTTTTCCTGTCGGTTCATTTCCTTTCCATTCGATAGTAGCAGGTAGCGTTTCTTTTTCAGGCAAGGCATAGATAGCATACAGCGTTTTACCGTCTTTATTAGCGGTGAACCATACTTTATCGCAGTTATAGTTTGAGGTAGTACGGGTGGCATAAATAGACTCACCGTTGCGTTTCAGCCAATCCCCTACTTCTTTCAAACGGTCAATTGCCTCTTGCTCAATCTCACCTTCCGGTGTAGGGCCAATATTCAATGCCAAATTTCCACCTTTAGCCACAATTTCAGCCAACATATTGATAACCCATGAACAGGATTTGTATTCGGAGTTCGGACTCCATCCCCAAGTATAAGCCAAAGGAATATTGGTTTCCCACGGATTGTTGATTTGTTTTTCAGGAACGACACGTTCCGGTGTCTGATAGTTCTCGTTACGTCCCGGCACGGTTCTGTCTGCCACGATTAATCCCGGCTGTTTATGACGTGCCTTTTCTACTATTTCATCCAGTTTAATGTCCTGTTGCGGTTTACGTACCCAGCCGCCATCGAGCCACAAGATATCGACGTCACCGTAGTTGGTCATCAATTCATCGATCTGATTGGCAGTAAACTCCTGAAAGTTCGCCCATTTCTTAGGATACTTCTTCACATCATAGTTTACGTCACGAGTGGGAGTTGCCCAAAACGGGTCCCAATAATCCTTGTGATGCCAGTCCGGTTTGGAGAAATAAGTGCCAATCATAAAACCTTTCTGCCGAAAAGCATCGAACAGGTGTTTGGTGACATCTGCATATTTACCGTTCTTGTACGGTCCCTTTGCTATGCTATAATCCGTATATTTAGAATCATACATACAGAATCCGTCGTGATGTTTGGTAGTGAAAATAAGATATTTGCAACCGGCTTCCTGCGCAATGTCCGCCCAACGGGAAGGTTCAAACTTGACTGGGTTGAACGATTCCGCCAGTCCCCAGTACCATTTCTTGAATTCGTCATACGGTTTATCCGGAGCAACTTTCTGTCTGCGCTTGGTAAAGCGGTCTTCCGAGCAAAGCAACCACGATTCAGTAATACCGGGTACCGAATAGATTCCCCAGTGGTACATGATACCAAATTTCACATCCTGCCATTTATCCAGCTTCTCCAGTACTTTCGCATCAGTAGGCCATTCGTAGCTTTCAGAGCTTTCATGTATCAGTTCGCCGTCTTTCGTGCCGAATACTTTCTTGTTTTGCGCATTCAGTGCCAGCGACAAACCGATACACGCAATGAGTGATAAAACTTTCTTCATAAATAATTCTTGTTATTGCATTAGTAATAGATATTTTATTTCTTTGAATCAGAAGTGCTTTCCACAAAAGCAGGCTCACCCTGCAATTGCTTCACTATACTTTCCGCTTTTTCCACTTCCGCTTTCGTGCCGCAAATCAGTAATGAGACACCGCCTTCGGCACCGTCCACACCACCTTTCGCCGTGACATGAATATCCACGTCGGCAAATTCTTTGAGAGCTTCGATTTCGGTGTAAATATTACCTTGCGTTACGTTGAGACGCACTGTGCCTTTACCACGTTGCGTATCACTATTTGTCAATTTTTGTATCTCGAAGAGGTCTTGGGTAGTTTCTTTTTCCAGTCCCACAGGAACCATCCAGCGTCCTTTGCCCGAGTCAGTATATTTACGCAGTTTCGCTACCGTTCCTCCGTCGGGAGCCCCTACACATACGGCTGCCTGGCGTTTGGCATAGTTCACCATATTGGCCCCCTTGAATACGATATCTTTTGCATTCATACGGTTTAAAGCATCGGCATAAGAAATATCAACCGGCTTCCCTTTCAACAATACTATTTCCGACTGGCGCTTCATACCTTTGGCAAAGTCCTCTTTCCAACTCGGAAAGATACGTCCTGTGACGAAACTTCCCCGGGGAGCAGACAATCCAGCCAGTTCTTCTGCAAGGTAAGTATTGGTTGTTCCCAAAGTAATAATGACAATACCGTTCTCCAACCTGTCCTTGACGTCTTTGTTTGCCGCTATACCTTTAGCGATCAGACGCTTGCTTTCGCTTACTGTCAGGCGTACAGTTGCCATGTATTCATACGATTTCTGACTGGTAGTTTCCACCTGTTTTTCTTCTTTGGGTTGCTGCATACAACTGCTGAATGAGAGCAACATTGCAATGACCAGGATATAGTTTATTGTTTTCATATTCAAATCTCTTACTATTATAACTTCTTGCTTCATTAATGAAACAGATTATTCTTTCTCACTTAAACTAAACTTCTTCAAATCTTTATACCGTTTTAGTGCTTCCAAATAATAATAATCAGCATAGTTTAATGGCACATCCACCTCACTGTCATGTGGGAAACTGCCAACTGAATGCATCAGAATAAATCCATTGTTTCCCTTTTCTTTCGCCAAATAATCCAGCGAAGAAAGCTGTTTCAATATATTTTCGGCATACTCTACATAGCTGTTACCTAACTTTTTATCATCTGTATATTCGCACAACTCAAGCAAAGCGGAAGCTGTGACAGCTGATGCAGAAGCATCACGCGGAGCATTTGGGATATCTGGCGTGTCATAATCCCAATAAGGAATAAAATCATTCTCCGACGGACGATTTTCCATGATGAAACGGGCTATCTTATGAGCCGCATCCAAATAAGCCGGATTTTTGGTAAAACGATAGCACATGGTATAACCGTAAACTCCCCATGCTTGTCCACGTGCCCAGGCTGAAGAATCGGCATACCCTTGAAAAGTTCCTTTGGATTCTACTTTACCACTTTGAGGAGAGTAACTGACTACATGATACGAAGTCATATCTTCGCGAAAGTGATTTTTCAACGTCTTATCAGCATGAGCTATTGCAATATCCTGATATTTTGAATTTCCGGTTTGCCCGGATGCCCAGAATAGCATTTCAAGATTCATCATATTATCAATAATAACCGGATAGCTCCAGTCGCCAAAATCCCAGGAACGGATTAGACCTACTTCCGGGCTAAAGCGGGTACAAAGGCTCTCGGAAGAGTTTATCAAAACCTGTTTATCTTTCGGCTCCGGCTTCAAACGAAGAGCTTGCCCATAACTACAATACATCATAAAACCGATATCATGGTTTCCGGTATAATACTGAATATCTTCCAAACGGTTGGTATATTTACGCGCTTCTTTTGCCAAAGCTTCATCTCCGGTCAGTTCATAAGCCAGCCACATAGAACCGGGATAAAAGCCACTTGTCCAGTCTTTGGCATTTTCCAAACGATAGCTTCCATCCGGTTTGGTTGAACGCGGGAAACATGTAGTATCCGGTACGTCTTTCAATTGCTCTGCCATATAAAGTAACTGATGGCCGGAAGTTTTCACAGCGTTCTCAAACCACTCCGGCGCACCCGCTTTGGGAATACTGCAAGCGGTTAGCAGACTCATCCCCCAAACCGCGACATACAACTTTGTTTTCATTCTCATATTTATAGCTTTAATGTTTTATTCATATAAGTAGAATATATGTTCCAGCAACTGCCATTTTTAGCGGAACTTGCTTTTGGGCCAGCCTTTAAATCCATCGTCTGACAATATCGTTTTACAGAAGTTCTATACTCCTGGAACTATATAACCTTCCTCTTTCATTCCACTTTCTAATCTCATGTGATTAATATATTTAGAATCTTTGGTTTTTACTGATAGCAAAATTAGGGATTACCGAAAAGAAAGCCTTTATATATCTATTTTTTCATCCTTGATTCTAAATTTATCAATGTAGATTTTATCCAAAAGGCTTTTGTTTTTATCCACTTTCATATAATAACAATAAAAATTGCGCCCATCTTCTTAATTGATGAAGATGGGCGCAACTCCTGTTCCAGTTACAACACTTACTTATCTCACAATATCTTCCGGAAATTTAGCCGGCATCTCCACCCTCTTCCAGGTTTCATAATACCAGGTGTTCAACTCATTTCCATTCAAATCATTCTTGATAAAATATTTCAGATGGAGATAATCATTGTCTTTAATCTCAAATTCCAAAATATTGTCCTGATTGTCCAGCATCGGAAGATGAATGTTCTTCTCGATACTTTCCTTATAAGAATCGTCCGTGAGTTGTTTATAAGTACCATATCCAGTAATAATCGCATCCGCACCGGGAATAATGGTAAAGTTAACGATTTGTCCGTCATCACCCAATACTTTAAATGTATTACTGGGTTTCAACGCTCCCGGAACATCGGGAGATTCGGAGACATAATGGCAGAGCTGCCAAATACCTTTCAAATCGGCCGCTTTGAATTTGGTTTTCTTCTGGGCCGTCGCACCTGTTACCGCTAACAACATTATTGAAAGCATGGTAAAGAAATAGAGCTTTTTCATTGTTGTATTATTTTAGTTAACACTCTCGAATGCGTATTTCCAAATATAAAGATTTATTTTGAGAATACAGCAATTCAGAGCATAAAAAAACTCGCATAACCTAAAGATTATGCGAGTTTTACATAAATATACCGAAATATTAGAAATCAGCATTTCTTGGTGTACGCGGGAACGGTATCACGTCACGGATATTCGCCATACCTGTTACAAACAATAACAGACGTTCGAACCCTAATCCGAAACCGGAGTGAGGACAAGTACCGAACTTACGGGTATCCAGATACCACCACATATCCTTCATCGGGATATGCATTTCTTCAATACGGGTCATCAGCTTGTTATAGTCGGCTTCACGTTCGGAACCACCGATAATTTCACCAATTTTCGGGAAAAGAACGTCCATGGCACGTACAGTCTTACCGTCTTCGTTCTGCTTCATATAGAAGGCCTTGATTTCCTTCGGATAGTCAATCAGAATCACCGGACGTTTGAAGTGTTCTTCCACTAAGAAACGTTCGTGTTCGGAAGCCAGGTCCACGCCCCAGTAAACCGGGAATTCGAACTTATGTCCTTTCGCAACAGCTTCTTCAAGAATCTTGATACCGTCTGTATAAGGTAAACGTACGAAATCATCTTTCAATACACCTTGCAGACGTTCAATCAAGCCTTTATCGAACATATCGTTCAGGAACTTCACATCATCCGCACAGTTATCCAACGCCCATTTCACACAATATTTGATGAACTCTTCTGCCAAGTCCATGTTGTCTGTAATGTCGTTGAAAGCCACTTCCGGCTCAATCATCCAGAACTCTGCCAAGTGGCGGGGAGTGTTGGAGTTTTCGGCACGGAACGTAGGACCGAATGTGTAGATAGCTCCCAAAGCAGTAGCTGCCAACTCACCTTCCAGCTGACCGGAAACAGTCAGACTTGCCTGCTTACCGAAGAAATCATCTTCATAAGAGATAGAACCTCTCTCGTCTTTCTTCAAGTCATACAGGTTCATGGTAGTCACCTGGAACATCTGTCCGGCACCTTCACAATCGGAAGCCGTAATGATCGGCGTATGGAAATAGAAGAAGCCCTTTTCATGGAAGAACTTGTGAATAGCAATCGCCATGTTGTGACGGATGCGGAACACTGCACCGAATGTATTGGTACGCGGACGCAAGTGAGCAATCTCGCGCAAGAATTCCATAGAGTGACCTTTCTTCTGTAATGGATATGTATTATCGCAAGTACCCAGCACTTCGATTTCACGAGCCTGTACTTCCACTTTCTGACCGGAACCTACTGATTCTACCATTTCTCCGTTCACGCTGATACAAGCGCCGGTAGTAATCAGTTTCAGCATCTCTTCATCGAAATTAGCCAAATCTACTACGATCTGCAAATTATTTATTGTAGAACCGTCATTCAGTGCGATAAAGTTTACTTGTTTGCTACCTCTACGGGTGCGAACCCATCCTTTCACATTGACCATAGCGCCAATATCTGTGCGCTTCAACAGGTCAACAATTTTTGTTCTACCAATCTTTTCCATTTAACTTTTTCTTTTTAGATACAAGAAGACGAGGTTTCAAATGCAGGATGAATTCTTTCCTGCTTTCTTTCCCCGTCCTCTGTCAAGTTGTTATTTATTGACTTATTACTCAAACGAACCCATGCGGAGGTAGTTTACTTCTGCTTCCGACAGATAACGCCAGTCTCCGCGACGCAGACCTTTTTTGGTCAGTCCGGCGAAGAACACACGGTCGAGTTTTACTACTTTATAACCCAGTGATTCGAAAATACGGCGAACGATACGGTTCTTACCGGAGTGAATTTCGATACCTACCTGGTCTTTCTTGAAATCATCTGTATAGCTGATCGCATCTGCATGGATTTCGCCATCTTCCAACTGGATACCAGCTGCAATCTGTTCCATATCTGCTTTAGTCAGGTTCTTGTCCAGATGAACATGATAAATTTTCTTCTTCAGGAATTTCGGGTGTGTCAGCTTGGAAGCCAGATCACCGTCATTCGTCAGTAACAGTACACCAGTCGTGTTACGGTCCAGACGTCCTACCGGATAAATACGTTCGTTGCAAGCGCCTTTCACCAAATCCATTACTGTACGGCGTTCCTGCGGATCATCCGATGTAGTAACGGTATCTTTCGGTTTATTCAGCAATACGTATACCTTGCGTTCGATGCTTACCGGTTCGTCGTGGAACTTAACCACATCCGAACGTTTGATCTTCGTACCCAATTCCGTTACCACTTCACCGTTTACAGAAACCACACCTGCTGTGATAAATTCATCAGCCTCACGACGGGAGCAAACACCTGCGTTAGCCAGGAACTTATTCAGACGAATCGGTTCATTCGGATCAACGAACTGTTCCTTGTACTCGATCTGTTTCTTTACGCTATACTTAGCGTTCGGATCATAATCGCCGGTACGCGGACGAGGACGATATCCTCCTTGACGGTCGTTATTATATCTCGGACGATAACCTCCACCGCCGTTGTTGCTGCGATAGCCGCCACCTTCGCCGTTATTGAAACGGGGACGATACGGACGGTCACCACCTTCACGGTTGTAAGAAGGACGTTGAGGACGGTCATAAGAACCACCTTCGCGGTTGTAAGGACGTTGCGGACGTTCACCTCCTTCATTATTGTTATTGAAGCGAGGACGATACGGACGATCTCCACCTTCACGATTGTAAGAAGGACGTTGGGGACGGTCGCCATAAGAGCGGTCACCGTACGAACGCTGCGGGCGTTCGCCTCCTTCATTGTTGGCATTAAATCGCGGGCGATACGGACGATCCCCGCCTTCACGGTTGTAAGAAGGGCGATACGGACGTTCTCCACCTTCTCTGTTGTAAGACCTGTTACCATCACGGCCGGCACCTGTATTCTCTTCATTAAAAGAATTTTCGCGCCATTCTTCGTTTTCTGTGCTCATTTTTTTATTCGAATAAAATTAGACTTTGGCCTCACGGCCTATTAAAAAAACACGTTTATTATATAAGTAAACAATTAAAGCCCCGTATATGTATGGGGAGTGATTGCTCTTAACTCTTTTTTAATATCTTCGCTTACATTCAATTCTTCGATAAACTCTTTAATAGAACTTTCTGTAATAGCTTGGTTGGTGCGGGTTAACGCTTTCAAAGCTTCATACGGATGCGGATAAGCCTCACGGCGCAGGATGGTCTGAATAGCTTCTGCCACTACACTCCAACAATTATCCAAATCACGATAAATAGCCGGTTCGTTCAATAACAGTTTGCGCAATCCCTTCAAAGAACTCTGGATGGCAATCACGATATGACCGAAAGGTACACCGACATTACGCAACACTGTTGAGTCTGTCAAGTCACGCTGCAAACGGGAAACAGGAAGCTTCACAGCCAAATGTTCCAGAATAGACGTTGCTATGCCCAGGTTACCTTCTGCATTTTCAAAGTCAATCGGATTCACTTTATGCGGCATAGCGCTCGAGCCTACTTCTCCAGCTTTGATCTTCTGCTTGAAGTACTCCATAGAGATGTACTGCCAGAAGTCACGATTCATATCCACCATAATGGTATTGATACGCTTCATAGCATCAAAAACAGCAGAGAGGTTATCATAGTTCGAAATCTGCGTTGTATATTCTTCGCGTTCCAGTCCCAGTTTTTCTGCAACAAACCGATTGCCGAATTGTTTCCAGTCATATTGAGGATAAGCCACGTGATGCGCATTGTAGTTTCCGGTAGCACCGCCAAACTTAGCGGTAAGCGGACATGCTTTCAACATAGCCAACTGACGTTCGAGACGGTAAACAAATACCATCACTTCTTTACCCAAGCGGGTAGGAGAAGCCGGCTGACCGTGAGTTTTGGCAAGCATCGGAATGTTAGCCCATTCTGTCGCATAGGTTTTCAACTGTGCAATCAGCTCTTCAATCAACGGGTAATAAACCTGATCCAATGCCTCTTTGATAGAAAGAGGAACAGACGTATTGTTAATATCCTGAGAAGTCAGTCCGAAGTGGATAAACTCTTTATAGTCATCCATTCCGCCCATCTTGTCAAATTCTTCTTTCAGGAAGTATTCTACGGCTTTCACATCGTGGTTAGTTACACTTTCGATATCTTTAATGCGTTGTGCGTCTGCTTCAGAGAAGTTACGGTAGATATTCCGTAAAGTTTCAAACACGCTACTATCGATTCCTTTCAATTGCGGCAAAGGAAGTTCGCACAAGGTGATAAAATACTCCACCTCTACCTGTACACGGTATTTAATCAGTGCAAATTCAGAGAAATAAGCTGCCAAAGCTTTAGTTTTGCCTCTATATCGACCATCAATCGGGGATATGGCCGTTAATACATCAAGTTCCATACGTTTTCTTAGATAATTATCAGACTGCAAAATTAACTCTTTTTCCTGAGTTATAAGATAAAAGGAGAAAGAAAGTTTGTATAAAAGAGGTAAGAAATAAAAAAAGTCTCACGAATTTCTTCGTAAGACTTCCTTTTTGGTGTGGGCGTTGACGGATTCGAACCGCCGACCCTCTGCTTGTAAGGCAGATGCTCTGAACCAGCTGAGCTAAACGCCCGTACACTTCCGTTTCAAAAGCGATGCAAAGGTACGGCATTTTTTGAATTCTGCAAACATTTCATGTATTATTTTTCAAGAAAGTTTTTATCAAATAAAGAAACACTCTGATTATCAGCAAATAATAATAAAAACTTTTTTCTTGCCACTTTCACTTCTTCCGGTTCATCTAATAAACAGAACAAAATAAAGATAGTCGCGCCTCTTTTTCTATCATTAATAATTAAAATAGAATCTGCAGGAAAACGAATTCCCAACAAAGATAGTAACGCAGGAACGCTTAAATCCGGGAAATAACTTTTCCGGTCAAACGTTAAACAACCTGTTTGCGAACAACACGTGCCGGATTCCCGACTGCCACACTGTCGTCGGGAATATCTTTCGTCACAACGCTCCCCGCCCCTATCACACAGCGATTGCCAATCGTCACGCCGGGACAGATAATAGCACCACCACCAATCCAGCAGTCTTCGCCAATCGTCACCGGATAAGCATATTCCTTAGAGCCTCTTCTTTCCAGGTAATCCATCGGATGATGCGGCGTATAAATCTGCACACAAGGTCCAACCAGCGTATGGGCGCCTATCGTGATATATCCTCCATCCAGGAAAGTGCAATTGGCATTCACAAATACATGTTCACCCAATTTGATTCCGTCTCCATGATCGCAATGAAAAGGCGGGCAGATTATTGAAGTTTCAGGAATCTCCGGTACCAGTTCTTCCAATAATTCCCGATACCCCGCATCATAAGTGCTCATTCCCCGCATACGCGCCAGCAGTTTCTTGGCATGTTCAAAACGCACCTGCAATTCCGGCACAGCCATATCAGCCAACTGGCTACTACGCATCTTTTCTACTTCCGTCATACTTTATATTTCTTTACCGTTAGTAAATACAAACTTCTTTTCATCCGAAAGAGATTCGTTAAATTCGAATCCTTCCCAGGAGAAGCTTTTCAAATCCTCCGGATTTTCGATTCTGTTCTTCAGAATGAACCGCGTCATTTCACCACGGGACATCTTGATATAGATCACTATCGAAGCTAATTTCCCGTTCTTCCACACCTGAAATTCGGGAGTAACGACACGCACTTCTCTCTCCACACGTTTCCAATCGAACAAACTTTTCATCTCGTCGCTGGCCAGATTGCAGAGTATGCCTCCCGCTTTCTTTATATCTTCGATGAAGACATCCGTCAGACGGGATTTCCAATAAGAGAACATGGTCTGATTACCCGGTTCCGGCAACACTACGTCTCCTTCCAAGCGGTAGGAACGAATGACATCTAAAGGCCTCAACAACCCATAACAGAAAGAAGTCAACCGCAGATGTTCCTGCGCATATTCAAATTCTTCTTTCGAGAAATCCTTTGCATTCAGTCGCTTGAATACAATTCCGGTATAAGCCAGCAAAGCGGGCAGTTCCGATGTGTCTTCTGCATGAAAAGCCTGATAACGCTTATAATTCTCCACCGCCATCCTGGCATTTATACGCAACAAGCGTTCCAGTTCATCCACCGAAAACTGTGACATCTGCAAAGCAATCCCGGAAGCTTCTTTTTGAAATCGTGGAACTGTCTTCAAAGGTACTTTCACCTTTGAAGTCTCACTCATAGTCTTGGCACAAGATAGAAGTACTAACATTGTTTTATCTGATTTTATCTTTTCAAGAAACAAAAATAAAAAATAAATCGCTTCTCTTGCTGATGGATAGACAGATTCTACTTAGTTTCAACCAATAATTAACTTTAATCATTTATTAATAACAAAAACACTCCCTATATAGAACACACTCTGATGTGCTATATTTACTAATAAAAAGAAACTCCCCCTTTGGACAAGCCAAAGAGAGAGTTCTCCTTATCTAATAGACAGCTAAAGCTGTTTTTATTTATATTCCTGCCAGCTCTTAATCTGAATATCATTCAGTTTCAATTCGCAGAATGCTTCGATAAAGGCGCTTGCCAAACGAGCATTGGTAATCAACGGAATGTTATGATCGATTGCACCGCGACGGATACGATAACCGTTCGTCAACTCACGCTTGCTGTGATTCTTCGGAATGTTAACGATCAAATCAAACTTATGGTCAGCAATCATCTTCATGACGTTGTTCTCTGCACCCGGCTTTTCATCCGGCCAGTAAACCGGAGTAGTTTCTACACCGTGAGCGTTCAAGAAAGCTGCTGTTCCGGCAGTTGCGTAAATCTGATAGCCCTTAGCGAACAGCATACGGCTGGCATCCAGCAAATCTACTTTCGACTTCATTGCACCGGAAGAGAACATCACAGCTTTTTCAGGAATCTTGAATCCGGTAGCAATCATTGAATTCAGCAATGCTTCAGAGAAATCGTCACCGATACATCCCACTTCACCAGTAGAAGACATGTCTACGCCCAATACCGGGTCAGCCTTGTGCAGACGAGAGAAAGAGAATTGAGAAGCTTTTACACCAATCCAGTCGATATCGAATGCCGACTTATCCGGACGTGAGTATGGAGCATCCAACATGATGCGGGTAGCAGTTTCGATAAAGTTACGTTTCAGAACTTTAGAAACAAACGGGAAGCTACGAGAAGCACGCAAGTTACATTCGATTACTTTCACTTCGTTGTTACGAGCCAGGAACTGGATATTGAACGGACCGGAGATATTGAGTTCTTTAGCAATCTGACGGCTAATCTTCTTGATGCGACGAGCTGTTGCAAAGTAAATCTTCTGTGCCGGGAATACCAAAGTAGCATCACCGGAGTGAACACCGGCAAACTCTACGTGTTCGGAGATTGCGTATTCTACCACTTCACCATTCTGCGCAACGGCATCAAATTCAATCTCTTTCGTATTTTCAAGGAACTGGGAAACAACAACCGGATATTCTTTAGAAACTTCGGCAGCCATCTTCAGGAAGTTTTCCAATTCTTCATCGTCATAGCAAACATTCATTGCTGCTCCTGAAAGGACGTAAGAAGGACGAACCAATACCGGGTAGCCTACTTTTTCTACAAATCCCTTCACTTCTTCAAGACTCGTCAGTTCCATCCAAGCCGGTTGGTCGATACCCAGTTGGTCGAGCATAGCAGAGAACTTGTTACGGTTTTCAGCACGGTCGATAGAAATCGGAGAAGTACCCAATACAGGAACCGACTGACGATAAAGTTTCATAGCCAGGTTGTTCGGGATTTGTCCGCCTACCGAGACGATCACACCACGAGGTTGTTCGAGGTCGATTACATCAAGTACACGTTCGAACGAAAGTTCGTCGAAGTAGAGACGGTCGCACATATCATAGTCAGTAGAAACCGTTTCAGGGTTGTAGTTAATCATGATAGACTTGTAACCCAGTTTGCGGGCAGTCTGAACTGCATTCACCGAGCACCAGTCAAATTCTACAGAGCTACCGATACGGTAAGCACCCGAACCCAGTACGACTACTGATTTTTCATTCTTATAATAGTTTACATCGTAGCCTTCCACTGCATAAGTCATATACAGATAGTTAGTCAGTTCCGGATGTTCGGAAGCGATGGTATTGATACGTTTTACAGCCGGAAGGATACCCATCGATTTACGATGAGCACGCACTGCCAGGTTTTCTTTCTCCATGTTTCCGGTTGGATTCAGTACGAAACGGGCAATCTGGAAGTCAGAGAAACCTAACACTTTAGCTTCACGCATTACATCGGCAGGTATATCTTCTACCTTATTATAAGTAGACAATTTCGCTTTGTAGTCTACGATATTTTTCAGTTTGCCAAGGAACCATGGGTCAATCTTTGTCAGGTCGTGGATACGTTCGATGGTATACCCCTCTTCCATTGCTTGTGCAATGGCGAAAACACGCAAGTCAGTCGGGCGAGAAAGCTCTTTATCAAGATCATCAAAGTGCAGTTCGTCATTACCTACGAAACCGTGCATTCCCTGACCGATCATACGAAGGCCTTTCTGGATGATTTCTTCGAAAGAGCGACCGATAGACATGATTTCACCTACCGATTTCATGCTTGAACCGATTTCACGGGATACACCGGCAAACTTCGTCAAGTCCCAACGAGGGATTTTACAAATATAGTAGTCAAGTTGCGGAGCTACGTATGCAGAGTTCGGGGTTCCCATCTCGCCAATCTGGTCGAGTGTGTAACCAAGTGCCACTTTAGCAGCTACGAATGCCAACGGATAACCGGTAGCCTTAGAAGCCAATGCAGAAGAACGGCTCAAACGGGCATTTACTTCAATCACACGGTAGTCATCCGTTTCAGAGTTGAAAGCATACTGAATGTTACATTCACCCACGATACCGAGGTGACGGATACATTTGGTAGAAAGTTCTTTCAACAGAGCCAGTTCTTTATCATCCAGCGAGCAGGTGGGAGCTACTACAATTGATTCGCCGGTATGAATACCCAGCGGATCGAAGTTTTCCATGCTGGCTACTGTAAAGCAATGGTCGTTAGCGTCACGGATCACTTCAAATTCGATTTCTTTCCAGCCTTTCAAAGACTCTTCTACCAGAATTTGTTTGGAGAAAGCAAATGAGCTCTCTGCCAATTTCAGGAACTCTTCCTCATTGGCACAGATACCGCTACCAAGACCACCCAGTGCATAAGCAGAACGCACCATGACAGGATAGCCAATTCTGCGTGCAGCAGCAATGGCATCTTCCATGTTTTCTACTGCCTGGCTGACCGGAGTCTTCATTTCTATCTCGTCCAGTTTCTTCACAAACAGGTCACGGTCTTCTGTATACATGATAGCTTCTACCGAAGTTCCAAGTACCTTTACTCCATACTTATCAAGAACACCTTGTGTGTAAAGTTCAGCACCACAGTTCAATGCAGTCTGTCCGCCGAATGCCAAAAGGATACCATCGGGACGTTCTTTCTTGATAATTTCTTCTACGAAATAAGTATTTACGGGAAGGAAATACACTTTATCGGCAATACCTTCAGAAGTCTGAATGGTTGCGATGTTCGGGTTTACCAATACTGAGCTGATACCTTCTTCTTTCAAAGCTTTCAGTGCTTGTGAGCCTGAGTAGTCGAACTCTCCGGCTTGTCCGATTTTGAGTGCTCCAGAACCCAAAACGAGAACTTTCTTGATTTCCTTTTCCATTTCTTTTGTTGTTATAATAAGTTGTTATTTCTAAGTTCGTTCATAAAAAAAATGCGTTACCCTCAAAAAAGGATTAACGCATTACCAAAGAACTAAAATATTGTTTTTGGAAATAAGAGAAGAAGACTTTCGTTTCGGGATGAAAAACATCCGAATGTAAATAATACTTGCTTCTAATTTCCTGTTGATTCATTGTTGACTTCAAAATTTGTGCAAAGTAACGACATATTTTGCACATGACAAAAAGATACGTTCACTTTTTTACTGAAATAATTTACCGTGTTAATGAAACAGTCGTTTTTCCATTGGCTTTTAATGATTACATTCTTATCTTAAGCAGGCACAAATCATGAAGTAACTGCATTTTGATGTTTCTTTCAGTTTTTATCCTTATC
>NZ_DAWCXD010000003.1:167905-172521 GCF_052357945.1 Bacteroides sp.
GCACAAATCATGAAGTAACTGCATTTTGATGTTTCTTTCAGTTTTTATCCTTATCTTTGTCACCATTATATAATAAGGTAATAAAATATGGGAAAAGAAAAAATCATATTGACGGGCGACCGTCCTACCGGAAGACTTCATATCGGTCACTATGTAGGTTCGTTGAAACGCAGAGTTGACCTGCAAAACGCAGGTGATTATAGTAAGATGTTTATCTTCATTGCCGATTCACAGGCATTGACAGACAATATAGACAATCCGGAAAAGGTGCGTCAGAATGTAATCGAAGTTGCTCTTGATTATCTGGCTTGTGGTATTGATCCGACTAAAGCTACGATTTTCATCCAGTCGCAAATACCGGAACTATGCGAACTTAGTTTCTATTATATGGACCTTGTCAGCGTATCCCGCCTGCAACGTAACCCGACTGTGAAATCGGAAATCCAGATGCGTAACTTTGAAGCAAGTATTCCCGTAGGTTTCTTTACTTATCCCATCAGCCAGGCAGCAGACATTACAGCATTCCGCGCAACGACTGTCCCTGTGGGTGAAGACCAGGAACCGATGCTCGAACAGGCTCGTGAAATCGTTCGCCGTTTCAACTATATATATGGTGAGACATTGGTAGAACCGGAAATCCTGTTGCCGGACAATGCAGCTTGTCTGCGTCTTCCGGGAACTGACGGTAAAGCTAAAATGAGTAAATCGCTCGGAAACTGCATCTACCTTTCGGAAGAACCGGAAGAAATCCAAAAGAAAATCATGAGTATGTATACCGACCCGGGACATCTCCGCGTACAAGATCCGGGAAAGATTGAAGGTAATACGGTATTTACTTACCTGGATGCTTTCTGCCTCCCTGAACATTTCGAACGTTACTTACCGGATTATCCAAATCTGGCAGAACTGAAAGCGCATTATCAACGCGGCGGATTGGGTGACGTGAAAGTAAAACGTTTCCTAAACTCTATTATGCAAGAAATTCTCGAACCGATTCGTAACCGTCGTAAAGAGTTCAGCAAAGACATTCCGGCTATATATGACATGCTTCAGAAAGGATGCGAAGTAGCCAGAGCTGCTGCTGCCGAAACGTTGGCTGATGTGAAGAAAGCAATGAAGATTAATTATTTCGATGACAAGGAGTTAATCGAGGAACAGGTAAAACGTTTCTCACAGGAATAAGGAAGTTTGCATAAAAACGTATCATATAAAGTAAAGGCTGCCTACTCTAAGAAAGAATGGCAGCCTTTATTATAATATATAATTTAAGATTTAGCTAACTTCATCATTCTTGAATAATACATCCTTTAATTTCTGATAAAGGAATGAAAGTATCAGTAATATCTGTCCGAGAATGATGAATACAATGATCTTACCGATAGTAGGCATTGCCCATAAATCATCAAATACAAGTTTAAGCAGAACGATTCCAAAAGTCGAAAGGCTTATCATGCGCATGACTTTCTGATGCAAACGCATCCCTAGTCCCATCTGAACAAATCCGGCAATACTTAATGAAAGCGAAAGTCCGGCACTGAAATCATCCACTCCTACCTGCCAGAGGAAAGAGCGTACCATTGTCACCCAAAGAAGAGTGACCAGAATATTGAGATAAATAGTGAAACGACTCTTGATGCCGATTAATAGATAGTATTGGCGTGCCACATAGCATATATTCGCCATTACAAATGCTGCCGTGAACCATCGTAGTACAACAGGCACAAAAGCCATGTTCTCCCATTGATCTCCCCATATATTTATGATATATACAAGCGTATTTATCCCAATAGCTAACATATAGAAAGTCAGACATTGGGTGATCGGGAATCGTTTTCTAAAAGCATAACAAACACTCGAAATGGCAATGGCAGTAAACAAGAACATTGCTCCGCTCCTCGTAGCTCCCTCAAAATGCAGGTGAAACTCCATCATAAATGTATAATAAAGTATGGCTACAGAGACAAAAAGCATGAAAGGATTCCAGAAACCATATTTCAGTTGACGGGCTGTAGAGAAGAATGGTCTATAATACCCCATCAACAGAGCAAATGCTCCCATAGCCAGCCCTACAAACAAAGAGGTGGCAAATGAACTGTTCAGGAAAATAGTGCTGACAGCATGATGCTCATGCATTACTACATTATATATATCCATCAGGTAAGAAATAAAGGTGAGTCCCACCAGTATCTTTGCCGCATATTCATATACCCGGATTCTCGACTTGATATAAAGCCATAATAATAACACCATTTCTGACGCCCAAACTAATGTTATATAGTTTCCATCCAACTGAATCGGAACGGTAATAGAGACAAATGTCAACACAAGCCCCAGAGTGGTATACACCAGGAATTTATAGTCTTTCCGGCTCTTCCATAACCAAAGCACCAGTCCTAAATTAACAAGAGCAATGAACAGGCTCAACAAACCGCTTGCTTTGAAAGACCATCCCATATTCCGCAAAAACAAAGCTCCCGAAAGCAGAAAAATAAAGTTATTCGTTATAATGACGAATACCAGCCCCCGACTCATTGTTCGCATATCTTCCCCACGAAGAATAGAGAACACCGGAAGTAGAAAGATAAAATAAAACAGAGTGGTAAACAAAAACAAGTGCCCCGAAATAACTGTAGAACTGGAGGTATAGCTAAATAAAAGAAAGATTCCCATTATCAGCCAGGTAAAGACAAATGAGATCATCGGAAGCTCACCCCACTTCTTATAAATGGAAAGTCCGAACATACCGAGATTCAGGATACTTACATAAGTGAACAGTACCAGATAACTTCCCTCTCCACTGCTTACGATGAAAGGTGCAAGAAATCCTCCGACAAGTGAAATGATGGCCAGTTCGCGCCGATTGTATACCACAGACAAAACAGACATAAATACAGTGACGCCTATCAAAATGATAAACGCCATAGTCTGCGAGAAGATATGATAATAATGGAATGCAATGGCAACCGTAAGATAGAATACAGCAAAAGCGCCACCCGCAAGCAACGAGCTAAATGTACGATACTTCTTTTGCAACCGTTCGGCAACGGCCAGTAATACAGCTCCCGTCAGGAAACCAAGTACGGTACGGAAAGTCTCATTGATCCAATTCTTATCAATAGCATACTTCACAAAGAAGCCTACACCGATAACGAATATAAGGATACCGATCTTTCCGAAGAGATTCTCACCGATGAACTTCTCATAGTTCACTTGCTTCTTTTGTTTCGGAACAGCCTCAACACAAACATCTTCCAGTTCTGTTTCAACCGTCTTTTCAGGTGTTTCTTCCAGTGTCTCACGGACTGTTTCAATAACCGATTCTTGTTTTTCCTGAACAACTGTCCCTCGTTGTGCAGCCTTGACTACCGTAACACGCTCTGTCATTTGAGACATCAAAGGAACATCTTCTGTTTCTTTTACTACTATTTCTTCTTTAGGTTTATGCTCTTCAGTAGCAGTCTTTTGCTGAAGCTTGAGATAATCGTCCATTCGTTTCTTTATCTCATTCAATTCCTTTTCTATTTTCCCGAAGCGATTATCCAACCTGCTCAATAGCACAAATAGCATAACTAAAACAAGTAGCGCATATACAGTATTAAAATCGTCCATAATATTCCAGATTTGAGTTCGATATCACAAATATAGATAATAATTAATAACCTCGATCAATTGTTATTAAGTAATTTGGATTATCTCAATAATGTGAGTTTTCATCTATCTACTAAATCAGGATGCAGGTACTTAACATCAGAAGAAAGGAATCCTATTTTATAAATAAGAATAGAACTTACAGCAGGCACAAGTAGTAAACAACACCGATTTCAAAGCTGAATTTGCAAATGCAGAACAGTACAAAAAACATTTCTTAAACTCCGATTTACCTTTCCTGAAAAAAGCAATGGGAGAAGAAAAGATTGATGCTTTCAACTATGCCAGTAATGAATATGGTGTAGCATCCGCTCTTAAAGATGGAATGAAAGACCAGCTGAAAGGAATGGCAACTCTAGGAACTGTACGTTTCAACACCGTGCAAACTCCCAAATACCTTGCACTAAGCGGGGATAATCTGCATCTATTCGACACAGACGCAGATGGAGAAATCGATCAGCATCTTGTTTTCAATCAAGCACGTCTTGAAAACTCCAAACTCACCGAAATTTCTTTGGAGGGAGAGATAAAAGCAGAGGCACAAGCTCGAGGAAATAATGTAAGAGCGTATAAGTTGTCACTGCAAACCGATAACAAGCCTATTGAACTTATCATCTATTCCTGCTTGATTTTTACAAAAATCCCGGAAATACCAACTAACCCGCAGGAGACAGTACAAGCTATCATCATTGCTAATGACTTCCTGAAACAATTAGGTGATAAGTATCCTAATCTAAAAGTCTCATTGCCGATATTCAATTAAAATATATGGGTGTTATTAAAAGAACTATGGGCTCTCTCTCGTAGTTCTTTTGTTTTTAATCCCCCTTCACCTTTATCCCAGACTCCCGTTGAATAAGGAGTTTACGGGTGAATGGCGACTCTTACACCAACTCTTTCACTGTAAGCGTCTCGTAAGCGTCTCCGCGATTCTATATAGTGTATTAAAATAAAAAGGCTAATGATCC